>NZ_JBEKXH010000092.1:0-17833 GCF_049512235.1 Bradyrhizobium sp. | reverse complement strand
TTTCGCGAGCATGTCGGGGACGCCGATTATCTGCTGGCGTTCGTGACCCCACCCTCGATCGAACAGGCTGAACAGAAGCCGCCGGCCCGGGAAGTGATCTTCGTGATCGACAATTCCGGCTCGATGGGCGGCACCTCGATCACGCAAGCCAAGGCGAGCCTGATTTACGGCCTCGGCCATCTGCAGCCGGCCGACCGTTTCAATGTGATCCGCTTCGATCACACTTTGAGCGTGCTGTTCCCGAGCGCGGTACCGGCCGATGCCGAGCACATCGGCCAGGCCACCTCTTTCGTGACCGCGCTGCAGGCCGAAGGCGGCACGGAAATGGTGCCGGCGATGCGCGCGGCGCTGAACGATCCGCCGGACGCTGACCCAAACTACGTCCGCCAGGTGGTGTTCCTGACCGACGGCGCGATCGGCAACGAGCAGCAGCTGTTCGACACCATCACGGCGATGCGCGGCCGCTCGCGCGTGTTCATGGTCGGCATCGGTTCGGCGCCGAATACCTTCCTGATGACCCGCGCCGCCGAACTCGGCCGCGGCGCCTTTACCCACATCGGCTCGGTCGAACAGGTCGAGGAGCGCATGCGCGGCCTGTTTTCAAAACTTGAAAATCCCGCGGTGACCGGGCTTGCGGCAAAATTCTCCGATGCCGCGGCCGACCTGACGCCGGCGCCGATCCCCGACCTCTATCGCGACGAGCCGCTGGTGCTCGCCGCGAGGCTCGACAAGCTTGCAGGCTCGGTCGAGATCAAGGGCCGGATCGGCGACCGGCCCTGGGTCGTGACGCTGCCGATCGCCAACGCCGCCGAGGGCAAGGGCCTGTCAAAACTGTGGGCGCGGCGCAAGATTGCCGATGCCGAGATCGCCCGCACCATGCGGCAAGCGACGCCAGAAGATGCCGACAGGACCATCCTGGCGTTGGCGCTGGAGCATCAGCTTGTGACCCGGCTGACCAGCCTGGTTGCGGTCGACAAGACCCCGAGTCGTCCGGCGGCCCAAGCCCTCAAGCTCAGCGAATTGCCGGTCAACCTGCCGGCGGGCTGGGACTACGTCAAGGTGTTTGGTGAGCGGGCGCAGCCGCTCTCACCGCCGGCCGGGCGGCGCACGGAGGCCGGTGACGCGCGGCTGCAAATCGCAGCGGCGACGCGGCTGCCTGTTGTCGTCACCGCAATGCCCGACACGGTCACGCTGCCGAAGACGGCGACCGATGCCGAACTCAAGATGATATCGGGTGCGGTCCTGCTGGCGCTCAGCCTGATCCTGTTCCTGTTCAACCGGCGTCAGACCTTTGCGCGCTGAAGCCGGATGAAAGGAGAAGTTCCCCCAACCTTCTCCTCAAAGGCGCGCGCGGCCCTCGCCCCCGGGGCCACGCGCGCATCTCTCATCGAGGATAACCAATGCGTCGTTCCCTGGTATTGAGCCTTGCGCTCGCGCTCACCGGCCTCTCGCTGCTCGGTCAGGGCGCTTACATCCATGCCAAGGCTTTATTGGCACAGATTCTGCTGCAGCGGGCTTTCGACCAGACCATCGCCAGCGGGAGAAACGTAAAACCGTGGTCATGGGCCGATACCTGGCCGGTCGCGCGCATCGAGGTGCCGCGGCTTCATGCCAGCGCCATCGTGCTGGCCGGCAGCAGCGGCCAGGCGCTCGCCTTCGGCCCCGGTCACGTCGAACTCACAGCCGATGCCGGCGAGCGCGGCGTGGCGGTCTATTCCGCGCACCGCGACACCCATTTCCGCTTTCTCAGGGATGTCGCCATCGGTGATGACATCGTCGTCGTCAGAAGTGACGGGCAAACATTCCGCTATCGCGCGGACAAGAGCTCGGTCGTGCCTTTCGACGCTTCCGGCATCGATCCCACGGCGACGGCTACGAACTGGTGCTGTCGACCTGCTGGCCGTTCGATGCGTTGACGCCAGGGCCGCAGCGCTACGTCTTGCACGCCACCATGATGGGGCTCCCGCGCAGTACTGCCGCGGGCCGCCCAACCGCCACCTCACGAAATTGAATTCCGTCCGATTATGCAGCGACTCGATTCACCTCTCCCCGCGAAGAGCGGGGAGAGGGAGCGGACCGTGGCGGGCAGAGGGGGAAGGACCGTTCCGGAATGAGGCCTGAAGCACGACACGTCCTTGCCATTACCGCGATAATTTCCCAAATAGAGCTATAGCCTGATCCTGACCCGCTTGTATCATGAGTTCCCAAATGCACTATCTGCCGCTGACGCCGGCTTTGTTTTCAATCCTGGTGTTTCTGGCGATCGGGCTGATCATCCTGGTTCAGCTTCGCATCCTCCGCTATGCCTACATGCGGCTCGGCGTCGGTCCAGGCACCGCCCTGCTGCTGCTGTTCGGCTCGCTGATCGGCAGCTATTTCAACATTCCGATCACGGTCCTGCCGGGAACGCCGCTCAGGTCCGGGCAGATCGTCGATTACTTCGGCATGCAATATATCGTGCCGGTCGTCGTGTCCTGGCCGGGGACGGTGCTCGCCGTCAACGTCGGTGGCGCGGTGATCCCGACCCTGATGTCAAGCTATCTCGTGCTCCGGTACCAGCTCTGGCTCAAGGCGGCGATCGCAACAGTGGTGATCGCCTTCGTGATCCACATGATGGCAACCCCGGTGCCGGGAATTGGCATCGCCGTGCCGGTATTCGCCCCCGTGGTGACCACGGCCATCCTGGCCTTCATCCTGTCGCGCGAATACGCCGCACCCCTTGCCTATATCGGCGGCTCGATGGGAACGCTCGTTGGCGCCGATCTGCTCAATCTCGACAAGATCAGCGGCCTTGGCGCCCCGGTCGCCTCGATCGGCGGCGCCGGGACGTTCGACGGTATTTTTCTCACCGGCATCCTCGCGGTCCTGCTCGCAGGCATCGCCTCGCCATCGCGCCCGCGGCCGGCCTGGTAGGAAAGCCCTTTGCATGGCAGCCCGGCGGAGCCAGCGCCGCCGCGCGAGTTGCCACCCTCCCCGCCACCCCATAATAAGGCATCGAACGTCATGAGGAGTGGCGAAGAGAATGGCGATCGACAGATCGTTCATTTCGCATAAAGAAGCGAGCGGGAAGGATCGTGCCCATGGAAACCAAGCTGGACGCCGAGCTGGAAGCTCCTGTCGACGCCGCGCCGGTTGCTGCCGGCAAATGGTCCCCTTCGCCCGATGCAAGCGACATCGTCAGAAGCATTCATGCGATGCTGCATCCGCGCAACATCGTGGTGGTCGGCGCCACGGACAAGCCGGGTAACTATGCCGAGCGGATCTGGAACAATCTGATCAAATATCAATTCGAGGGCGGCCTTTATCCCGTCAACGCCAGGCGCGAAACCATCTGGGGCGTTCCCTGCTACAGGGATTTTGCAAGCCTGCCCGACAAACCCGATCACGTGCTGGTGCTGGTGCCGGCACGGTCAGCGGTTCAGGTGGTGCGCGAGGCCGGCGCGGCCGGTGCCCGCTCGGCGACCATCGTGACATCAGGCTTCAGCGAATTGCAGGACGATGAAAGCCAGAAGCTCGCTCATGAACTGCGAGAGGCCATAACGGAGAGCGGGCTGGCGGTCACCGGTCCGAATTGCCTCGGCAATCTCAGCGCCGGCGAAAAGCTGTTCACCAACATCGACGACCGCATCGTCACCATGGCAGCAGGTCCGGTGGCGATCGCCGGCCAATCCGGCGCGATCGTGATGGCGATCCGCCAGGCGCTGGAAGATCGTGGCATCGGCGTCGGCTACATGGTCACCACCGGCAACGAAGCCGGCCTCGAGACCCCCGATCTGATGAGCTATTTCGCCGCCGATCCCTCGATCCGGGTGATCGTGGTCTATCTCGAGGGCGTGCGCAACACCGCCGGCTTTCGCGAGGCCTGCAAGGCCGCGCGCGCGGCCGGCAAGCCGGTGATCGCGCTCAAGCTTGGAGCCTCCGAGGGCGGCCGCGCCGCGGCCATGGCGCATACCGGCGCGCTGGCCGGTTCGATCGAAACTTTTGACGCCATCGCGACCCGGGAAGGCGTGATCCGCGTGCGCGGCCTCGACGAACTGATCGAGACCACCGAATGCTTTGTTCACGCCGATGCGCCGAAAGGCGACCGCCTCGCTGCCGTCACCCTGTCGGGCGGCAAGCGCGGGCTTTTGATCGACGCCTTCCATTCCGCCGGACTGAATTTCGCGCCGCTCAGCCGGAACGCCTGCGATAAACTTGCGGAAATGCTCGGGCCCGGCTCCATCGTCGGCAATCCGCTCGACGCCGGATTTGCCGCCGTGGTCGATCCCACCGTCTACATGCAGTCGATCCGGATCATGATCGACGATCCCGACACCGACATCGTCATCATCGACGCCGAATTGCCGAAGTCCCCGCACGAACTCAGGGAACGCAATCTGCACATCGTCAACGAGATGGCCGGCACCGCCAGCAAGCCGGTGGTCTACATCTCGACGATGTCGATCGGCTTCACCGAATTTACAAAATCCTTGCGGCGGTCGCTGCCCCATATCGCCGTGATGCAGGGACTGGACCGCGCCGTCGGCGCCATCAAGGCCTTGATCGACTACACCTCGCTGCGCAAGGTGGTGCCGGATATTGGTTCAAGTTCGAGCGCCGCCGCGCGCGCGACACTGGAGAAGACGCTGAAGCACGCCCGCGGCGCCGCGCTTGACGAGGTCGCGTCGAAGAAGCTTCTGAAGGCCTATGGCATTCCCGTCTCGAAAGAAGAGATTGCCCAGAGCGCCGCTGATGCCGTGCGGATCGCCGGGAAAATCGGCTTCCCGGTCGTGGCCAAGGTCGTCAGCCCCGACATTCTGCACAAATCCGACATCGGCGGCGTGGTGTTGAACCTCAACAGCCCGGCCGAGGTCGGCAAGGCATTCAACGACATCACCGCGCGCGTGAAGAAATTGAAGGGCAAACGGAGGCTCGAGGGAATCCTGATCGCGCAGCAGGTCAAGGCCGAGCTCGAGCTCGTGGTCGGCGCCGCGCTCGATGCCGAGATGGGCCCGGTGGTGCTGTTCGGCACCGGCGGGATCGACATCGAACTGATGAAGGATGTGGCTTTAGCCGGCGCGCCGCTGGACGCGACTGAGGCCAGGGAATTGATCGGCCGGACCAAGGCCGGCGTCAAGCTTAGGGGTTATCGCGGCAAGCCGGCGCTGCACACCGCGTCGGCCGTGAAGGCTCTGGTGGGCCTGTCCAACCTGATCGCCGACGCCGGCACCAGGATCGCCTCGATCGATATCAATCCGTTCCTGATCAATACCAGGACCGGCGTCGCCGTCGACGCACTGATCGTTCTCAACAACGCCGCGGCTAACGATGCTTCAAGGCATTTAGGCCGATAGCGGCGGCCGGTGGCGACGGCTCAATCTCTCGTCGTCCCGGCCGTGAGCCGGGACGACAGCAAGCGGCGGAAACGAACCGATCGCACACGCGATCATGGTTTACCAGCGACGGCTGTAGCCGAAGCCGCTGCCCCGCACCAGCCTGATGATCAGAAGCAATATCATGGCGCCGATGGTGGCGTTGATGATGGCGCCAACGATGCCGGCACCGAGGTGAATACCGAGTTGAGGCAACAGCCAGCTTCCGATGAAGGCACCGACAATGCCGATCAGGAGATCGCCGATCAGCCCAAAGCCGCCGCCTCGAACGATCTGACCGGCCAGCCAGCCCGCCACGATACCGACGATAAGAATAACAAGAAGACTTTCACCCGACATGTTCATAGCGTGTCCTGTTCATTGCGCGTCCCGCGCGTTGTTGAGTTTACTGATAAGGAAGTCGATCGGCTTTGATGGATGCCCCGGCTTCGCCGGCTTTCGCCTGCGGAGCAAAGGCGGGCAAGGCTGCGACCGCCGCACCCGGCAGCAAAAAATTGCCAGGGACACGAAAGATATGTTCAGGAACTGCTGACTGTGGTGGTCGCTATCCCCTCCGCGTTCGGGGACTGAGCTAAAATGCCCCAGGCGAACATTAGTTCCGTGGCGTTTCGCTCGACGCGACGATAAACATCATCCCCAATTCATTTCTGATTTGGACTCGCTATTTGTCCGCGATAGGCGCAGCAATGCGGATGCTGATCGGATCTGACCACAGGCCATCGCCTGCCCGATGTTTACGCGCCACCGTCGAGCGACCGCCTCGGGACGATCCTGCTATCGGCACACTTAGAGAGTGTCAGGGCTGCCCATGTTGACAGGTTCAACCGTTGTGCCGAACGTCCTGATCGTCGAAGACGAGATGGTGCTGCGCATGCGCGCCGTCGACATCGTGGAGGATGCCGGGTTTTGTCCGGTGGAGGCCGTCAACGCCGATGAGGCCCTCTCCATTCTTGAGTCCCGCTCGGACATCGCGCTGCTGTTTACCGATATTCAGATGCCCGGGAGAATGGACGGCCTGAAACTGGCCCATGCGGTGCACGATCGCTGGCCCGCCATCAAGATTATCCTGGTTTCCGGCCGGGCCACACCGTCGGACGCGGAAAGGCCGGCCGATAGCCGCTTCTTCAGTAAACCGCTGGGTGGGGAGCAGATGATCACCGAACTGCAGGCCATGGTGGGCTCGGGCGCGCTGAAGATGGTTCCCAACACCAAGATGTCGTCGTCGAACGAGATGTTGCACCGCCCGGCGCCTGTCGCCTTGTCGCCCCGCACCGCGCAGGAGGCCGTGTTGACGGCAGAGAACGACAGCCTCCGTTTGTTGCTGGAACAAGCCGGCATCGACGCCGAGACCTTGCTTGCGCAAGCCGGGATCGACGCCAAGGAGCGTGAGGCCGCCGACAAGCTGCAGAAGCTGATCCTTGGGGAACTGCATCATCGCATCAAGAATACGCTCGCGACCGTGAGCGCCATCGCGTCGCAAAGCTTGCGGGCCGCGACCAGCATCGAGCACGGCCAGAAGGCCATCGAAGGCCGCTTGATCGCGCTGGGGCGAGCCCACGATCTCTTGATGCAGGTCAGCTGGGCCAATGCCAGCCTCTCCCACACCCTGAGCGGCGCGACCGAGCCCTATGACAGCCGGGGCGCCAGACGATTCCATTTCAACGGACCGGATCTCAGGATTACCTCCGGCGCGGTGATCGCGCTGGCGATGACGTTCAACGAACTGTGCACCAACACCACGAAATTCGGCGCACTCTCGATTCCGACGGGGCGCGTGGAAATCGCCTGGACCGTGGACACGGAGAAGCAGCGGCTCCATCTTACCTGGACCGAGAGGGGCGGCCCGCCGGTCGCGCCGCCGTCACGCCGAAGTTTTGGAACCCGCGTGATGGAATCTCTGGGCCAGCAATTGAACGGCCAGGTGCGACTGGCCTACGAACCCACAGGTTTTGTTTATGCGCTGGATGTGCCGCTCGGCTCGATCATAGCGGCTGGGTGACGATCACGGCACCTAGACGACTTCGTCGGTCCAGACTTGAAAGCTGATCAGCGTATTTGGCCCGAAGGTCTGGGTAATCGGAACGTCGGCGGCATCGCGGCCCTGGGCGATCAGGACGCGGCCGATCCGCGGCATGTTGTTGCGGGCATCGAAGGTGTACCAGTGGCCGCCGAGATAGGCCTCGAACCAGCCGGCGAAATCGCCCGGCGGATAAGGCGGCGGCATGCCGATGTCGCCGAGATAGCCGGTGCAATAGCGCGCCGGAATGTTCATGCAGCGGCAGAGCGTGACGGCAAGGTGGGCGTAGTCGCGGCAGACGCCTTTGCGTTCATTGAACACTTCCCACGCCGTCATGGTCGGGCGCGCATGCTCGTAACCGAACGCGATGTGGTTGTGAACAAAATCACAGATCGCCTGCACCCGTGCCCAGCCCAGCGGGGTGTTCTCAAACAGCTTCCACGCAATATCGGAGAGCCGGTCGGTCTCGCAGTAGCGGCTGCCGAGCAGATAGACGATGGTCTCCGCCGGCAGTTCCTCGACGGCGTGCTGCCAGGCCGACCCCACCATCACGTCGGGCAGGCCGCTGTCGCGCACCGTGCCATCGGCCGCCAGCCGGAAGCGCCCGGCTGGCGCCACCATCCGGCTGCACCAGTTGCCGAAGCCGTCGCGATAGGGCGTGATCGGCACGGAAGGGCTGGTGGTCAGGTAATCGGGCACGATGATGTCGGAGGCCCGGGTAAAGTGCACGCCCAGCACCGTGATCATCGGCGTCGGCTGCGGAAAGTCGTAGATCATCTCGAAGCCAACTCGAATCTTCATGAAAACACCTGATCCCGACCGTTGCAGCGATCCAAAGAGGCCGTCCCGCCGGCACCGGGGCACCTGTCCAGTGAGCCTTCGGTGGAACGTATCGCCGCCCACCAACGCCTGATCGCGCGACCATCCGGCCTGATGATTCGCGCCATTATGCCCGCCACACTGCGCAAGTGGCTACGCCAGCCGCCGAATACAATAAGGCAAAGCTGCCTTTATTCGGGCAATGAGGCAGGTGCGACGACAAAGCATTAGCAAATCGGACGGAATGAGCGCACGGTCGATGCATGCACATCGATCGCGTCGGGGTGGGGCTCCTTGCAATAGAAGGTAGAGCATGACCATGCGCTCGCGGCACGAAATCATCACCTTCAGGCACCCCTTCTGCATCAGGGGGATCGATCGCCTGATGCCCGCGGGGGCCTACGAGGTCGTTACCGATGAGGAGATGATCGAAGGATTGTCGTTTGCCTGTTACCGCCGTGTTGCCACCATGATCATGGTGCCGGCGGCGGCCGCGCCCCGCGGCGCCACGATGGAGATGATCTCGATCGGCTCGGTCGATCTGTCCGATGCGCAGCGCATCGACGCGAGCGCGCCGGCGTGAGCGACGAGCCGCTCGATCTCGACAAGCATCGCGGCATGGCCGCCCAAAAGGCCACCGATATTCGTCGTCGTCTGGCCGAAGTCGAGAGCAACGCCAAGGACCTGCGCGCCCGCCTGGCGGCGGTCGAAGGCCATCTGCTGTCGGCCGCGGCAGCCTCCTGGCCGGAAGCGGCCGACAAGGCGAGTTATGTCCTGAATTTATACGCCGCCGGCCTGGCTCCGGACGATAGCCACCATCGCGACCTGGTCGCGGCCGTGCTCGCGGATTTTGCCCGGCTCTCCAACGCGGAGCTGAATTGATTGTTCGCCCAGTAACCTTGAAACCTCCCGCGCTCGATCAATGATCGGGCGCCAAAGCCTGAAAGCAAACCCGATGCAGAATCTTTCGCCGCGCCACGTCAAGACCGAGGAATCACTGCGACTGGGTGTCGTGTCGGGCTGGTACTCTACGAAGGTAAGCGGAACATTCGTCTCCGGGCCGCACGATTCCGAATCCGACTGCCTGCGCAGGATCGCGGAGATCAATCCGCCGCCGGTAAAGCCCGTCAAAGTGGTTCGCGCCGGGTAACGATTACACAGCTGCAGCGGAGTACAGGTCCAGCGGAGTCTTGCCGTCGATCGGGACGCCGCTCGAAGGCAGCAACGTCCTAAGGGAGGCAGGCAAAATGGCGCTGACACGTGGCAGCTTTCGCGGATACGAATATGACCGGATGGTGGTGCTGTTTTCCATGGTTGACGACCAAAGAGAGATACCATGCGCCGTCAGCACCGCCGCCATGGACGATCTGGAAAAACCGGCGCGAACCAAGTCGGACCAGCGCGAAGCGCAATTCATGCGGCTGCGCGATCGGATCGAAGAGCGTGCCGCCAGCAAGGTCCTGGCAAGGGAGTTCGAGGGCACGCCGCCCGGCATTATCCTGCGCAGCATGGATTTTCGATAACAATACGTCTGGCTGCTAGCGGGCGCGCATTCGCGGCAGGTCGGCGGCGATGGCGTTGAGCGCCGTGCGTCTGTCGACCACTGCGTGATGAAACTGTTCAAGCACAAGACCGTAGGCTGCGAGATCGCCCACTTCGATGGCGCCATCGTCAAAACATTCCAGCGTCTCGCGCAGGATGGCGTCCGCCTCGGATTGCAGCGTGTCCAACTCCTCGAGACTATCTATCTTTCGCACCAGTGAAATCGCGGCCAACAGCTTCTCGCGGTGCAGGGTATTCAACCTTCGCTCATCCCGCTTGATATAGTGGCGCAATGCGGCGCTGCCCGATCCGAGCACGGAAAACAAAAGCACCGCACCCCAGATATAGTCGCTGTACTTGTCCATGAAGCTGCGCTCATTGCCGTCAATGAACGCCGCGGCGGCGGGGTGTGCGGGCAACGCGGCATCCTTGTCGGTATCCGGCTTCTCGATTCTGGCGGCGATCGGCAATTCCCTAGCAAGCGAGGGCCGCACCTCGAACAGCTGATGGATAAACGCCCCGACGGCGTTTTCGGACAGGGAGTGCGGCGCGACGATCAGGTGATTGACGGCGATGGTCTCGACCTTGTCGTCAGGCCTGGCGGGCGACGTGCTGAAGGAGCTGGCTGGAATTTCCTCGGATTCGTAGAGCGGGTGCTTCTTGGCGATCGCTTCCGAGACGTCGATCGGAAGGAACGCCGGTTCGCCCCTGGTGCGGGCGGTCGCAACGATGGCGTCCGCGGTGATCTTGCTGTCGAGCGGGCCCACCGTCATGAACGCGTCGATCGAGGGATCGCGCACCATTTCGGCGATTTGATCGACGCCAAATTGCGAGATCGCCACTTTTTCGGGATTGACGCCCGATTCCGTCAGGATGACGCGGAACAGCGTGACATTGACCTCGGTTCGACCGACCACGCCGACGCGATGACCGGCGAGATCATCGATCGTCTTGATCTTCGGTTTGGCTTCCCGCTTGGATCCCTGGCGGGGAGGGCCGGAGGCTGACCACAGCACCACGACGTTCTTGCGCAGGATGGCGACGGATGTGGTTCCATCGGGCATTTCCTCGTCGTCCCGGGCGACCGCGAGATCGGTTTTGCCGTCTTTAAGCAGGGAAATACTGTCAACCGGGCCCGCCGTTGTGATCAACGAAAGCCGCACCGGACTTCCGTCAAGGGCAAAGGACTGCGCCAAGGCCTGAACCAGTTTCTGGTCGTCGCTTCCTGAGGGACCGACGGCAATCCGCAAGGTGGTCGGCCGAAGTATGAAAAGGGCAGTTCCGGCAAGGGTTGCGAAGGCCAGCAAACCAAGGGCCAGCAGCAGAAACGGCGAGCTCTTTCGCTTCCGTCCCCGGACCGACAGGTCTATTGCGTCGTTCAATCCGTCCGATGGGGACATGGTGCTGCCAAGCCGCGAAAGCCACCCGATACAGCCCGCAGCCTAGCACGTTTCGCGGCGCCGGACTAACCAGCCCGCGCGACGCCCTGAGGTGGCAAGCCAGCCATGATGCAGACGGCGATCCATAAGCAATGTCCTGGACTGGAGTAGACTAGGCCGAAGGTCGCAGGCCTGCACCGGCTTATTGTTGCCAAAAGTCATTTTGGCGGGTTACGCTCTGCCCAGAACGGCAACGAAGAGTGCCGGCCATCAAAACACATCTTGCCATTTTGGCAGGTCAAGACACGTCATCTTGTCTGGGAGGACAGCATGGGTAGCTCGCAACGGCCTTGGTCGGTCGATCGGCGGTCACTTCTTAAGACCAGCGCCGCGATTGCCGCGGTGCAATTTTCAGCTCCTTTCATCATCAAGGCCCGCGGCGATACGCCGGTGCGGATCGGAATGGTCGATCCGCTGACGGGGGTCTATGCCGCGATCGCCCAGGGCGAAGTGGTCGGAGCGAAATTCGCCGCTGATGAGATCAACAAAAAGGGCGGCATTCTCGGTCGCCCGGTGGAATTATTGATCGAGGATTCGGCCAACGATGTCGGCACCGGCGTGCAAAAGACGCGCAAGCTGATTGAACGCGATCAAGTGAGCTTCATCATCGGCGACGTCAATTCCGGCATCGCGATCGCGATGGCGCAGGTCACCAGCGAAAAGAAGGTGCTGCACATCGTCTCGGGCGGACATACCGATCCGATCACCGGCGCCAACTGCTCGTGGAACGTGTTCAGGGTTTGCAACTCCACCACCATGGACGCCAATGCCATTGCCTCGACCCTGATGGAGAAATTCGGCAAGAAGTGGTATTTCCTGACCCCGGACTACGCCTACGGCCACTCGGTGCAGGCCGGCTTCGAAAAGCTCCTGAAGGCCGCGGGCGGCACTTCGGCGGGCTCGCTGGTGCCGTTGGGAACGCCGGACTATTCGGCCTACCTGATCCAGGCCAAGGCCTACAATCCGCAGGTTCTGATCAACGTCATGGGGGGCGGCGACCAGGTCTCGAGCCTGAAGCAGTTCGTCCAGTTCGGTCTGGACAAGCAGATGGCGGTCGGCGGAACCTTGTTCGAGCTGGAAAGCATCCGCGCCGTGCCCGATGGCGCGCGCGTTGGCTGGTGGACCATGGAATGGTGGTGGGACCAGCCGGATGTGCCGCATGTCGCGGAATTCAATGCCGCGATCAAGAAGATCACCGGCCTTGCGGCCACCGCGCGCAACTGGTTCGGCTATGCGTCGGTGCAGACGCTGGCGCTGGTCGCGAACCAGGAGAAGACGCTCGATGCGCCGAGCCTCGCCCACGCGCTGTCCGGATTCAAGCTGCCGCCGGAGATAGCGCTGCAGCCGGGCGCGCCGGCCTACCGCGCCGGAGATCACGAACTGATGAGCACGGTATTCGTCGGCGAGGCGCACCCGCCGCAGGGCGATCCGGACAACATGTTCACGGTGAAGAATCCGGTGCCCGGCGAAAAAGCCGCCGGCCCGGCCGAGGACACCGGCTGCAAGATCCAATGGCCGGTCTGAGATTGCACGACATCGCGGCCGATGCGCGGGCGCACCTGGTAGTCGTAGGATGGGCAAAAGCCAACGGATCGCGCGAATGCGCGATCGATGGCGTGCCCACCATCTTTTCGCCTCTGAAATGGTGGGCACGGCGCAAGCGCGCCTTTACCCACCTTACGCACTGGATTGCTTCGTTGCGGAGCCCGTCATCGGGCGCGCGTTCGCGCGACCCGTTGGCGGCTCGCAATGACGGCTGATAAGCACCTCAGAGACTAAAAAACAATCCCGCCAGGAGGCAGTATGACATCGACCAGCAAATCGACATTCGATCGCCGCACGTTCATCACCGGCGCCGCCGCGCTCGGCGCCTTTCAGGTGGCCTCGCCGTTTATCATAAAGGCGCGGGGCGAGGCGCCGATCCGGATCGGCATGGTCGATCCGCTCACCGGCGTCTACGCCGCACCTGCCGGCAACGAGGTGATGGGCGCGAAATTGGCCGTCGAGCAGATCAACGCCAAAGGCGGCATGCTCGGACGGCCGGTCGAATTGCTGGTGGAGGACTCCGCCAATGATGTCGGCACCGGCGTGCAGAAGGCGCGAAAACTGATCGAGCGCGATCAGGTCAACTTCATGATCGGCGACGTCAATTCGGGCATCGCCGCCGCGATCGCGCAAGTCACCGCCGAAAAGAAGATCCTGCATATTGTATCCGGCGGCCACACCGATTCGATCACCGGCAAGGATTGCAAGTGGAACGTCTTCCGCGTCTGCAATACGACGCGGATGGAGGCCAACTCGGTCTGCAGCGTACTGTTCTCCAAGTATGGCAAGAAATGGCACTTCATCACGCCCGACTACGCCTTCGGCCACACGCTGTATGACGCCTGCACCGACGATCTGAAAAAGCTCGGCGGCAGTGTCACCGGCAACGAACTGACGCCGCTCGGCACCACGGATTTCTCCGCCTATCTGATCAAGGCTCGCGCCGCCAATCCGGACGTGCTGATCCTTCTGGTGCAGGGCTCGGACATGATCAACTGCCTCAAGCAGGTGGTGCAGTTCGGCCTCGACAAGCAGATCCATGTGGCGGGGACCCAGCAGGAGCTGGAATCGCTGGCGGCGCTGCCGCCGGAAGCCCGCATCGGCATCTGGATGTTCGAATGGTACTGGAAACAGCCGGGCATTGCCGGCGTCGACAGGTTCGTCGCCGATATTCGCAAGGTCAACAACGGCAATGTGCCGACCGCGCGGCACTGGTTCGGCTACACCTCGGCCATGACCTTTGCGCTGATTGCGAACCAGCAAACCACCACCGACGCGGTCAAGCTCGCCGGCGCCCTGGAGAACTTCGAACTGCCCGACGACGTCAAGCTGCAGCCGAACAAGTGCTACTACCGCAAGGGCGATCATCAGCTGATGACATCCGCCTTCGTCGGCGAGGCGCAATCAAAGGGCAAGGACGATCCGGAAGATCTGTTTCGTGTCGACGAAGTCGTCGCTGGCGACAAGACGGCGCCAGCCGTTGCGGACACCGGCTGCACGGTGCAGTGGCCGTCCTGATTTGATGGCCGTCCTTTCCATGATCCGGGAGCCGGCGCTTCCCGGCATCTGATGCATGGTTTTCTCAGGGGTGCATGATGACGCAACTTCTCCTGTTCAACGTCACCAACGGGCTGATCATCGGCGCGTTCTACGTGCTGATGGCGCTCGGGCTCTCGCTCATTCTCAATCTGAGCAACGTCATCAACTTCGCCCATGGCGGCTTTCTCGTCATCGGCGGCTACATCGCCTACACCATCACCCCCTATGTCGGCTTCTGGGGCGCGCTGCTGCTGGCGCCGCCATTGACCGCCGTGATCGGGCTCGCCGTCGAACGCGTGCTGATCCGGCCGCTCTATGGACGCGACCCGCTGTATAGCCTTTTGCTCACCTTCGGCCTCGCCTTCATGATCGAGGACGGCACCCGGTTCATCTGGGGCCCGCAGGGCAAGCCGGTCACCATCCCGCCCTTTCTGGCGCAGCCCCTGAGCAACGAACTGTTCTTCATCACCGGCTATCGGCTGTTCATGGTGGCCGTGGTGATGATCGCCGTGGCCTTGCTGTTCCTGCTGCTGCGCTATACCCGCCTGGGGATCCGCATCCGCGCCGGCACGCTCGACCTCGAAACCGTCGCGGCGCTCGGCATCAACGTGCAGATGCTGCGCTCGCTCAATTTCGCGGTCGGGATTTTTCTTGCGGGTCTCAGCGGTGTTCTTGCTGCCGGACAACTCGGTCTTGAACCGACCATGGGCACCGGCCTGTTGATGCCGAGCTTCATCGCCATCATCGTCGGCGGCATCGGCAGCCTGCCGGGAACACTGGTCGGCGGCCTGCTGATCGGGGTGGCCTCCGGTTTGACCGCGGTGTTTCTGCCGGCGGCCAGCGAGGCGGTGATCTACGTCATGATGGCGGTGGTCCTTCTGGTACGCCCGCGCGGATTGTTCGGCGAAGAAGGAATGATGAGTTGAGCGGCGGGCAGATACGCAAGTTGATCGTGCTGGCGGCGATCTGGGCGACGCTATTGCTGGCGCCCTATTGGATGGTGCCACTGGGCGGCTATACCGCGCTCGCCACCCGCGTGCTGGTGCTCGGACTGGCGGCGATGTCGGTGAATTTCCTGCTTGGATTTACCGGCGTGCTGTCGTTCGGTCATGCCGCCTATTTCGGGCTCGGCGCCTATGGCGCCGGCCTGACGCTGAAATATCTCGCGCCCTCTACGCCGCTGGCGTTGCTGCTTGGAATGCTGCTTGGCGGCATCTGCGGCGGCATCCTCGGCACGCTGATCGTGCGCCGGCGCGGGGTTTATTTCGCCATGGTGACGATCGCGTTCGGCCAGGTGTTCTACTACATCGCCTTTCAGTGGAATTCGCTGACCGGCGGCGACGACGGACTGCGCGGCTTCTCGCGTCAACCGCTCGATTTCGGCGCCTTCAAAATCGACATCCTCTCCAACGCCGACAATTTCTATTTCTTCGTGCTGTTCTGCTTTGCGCTCGTGGTCGGCGCCATGGCATTCGTTTTGCGCTCGCCGTTCGGCCGCACCATGATCGCGATCCGCGAGAACGAGCGCCGCTCCCGCTTCCTCGGCATCCCCGTCGAACGGCACATCTGGATTGCGTTCACTCTGTCCTGCTTCTTCATGGGCTTTGCCGGCGCGCTCTACGCGCTAGTCAACAACTTCGCCGATCCAAGGGGCCTGCATTACAGCCAGTCCGGTGATTTCGTCATGATGGCCGTGATGGGCGGCATGCGCAGCTTCTGGGGTCCGCTGCTCGGCGCCACCGTGTTCGTGGTGCTGCAGGATTATCTCTCCAGCATCACCGTCAACTGGATGTCGTTTGTCGGGCTGCTGTTCGTCCTGGTGGTGTTGTTTTTCCCGCGTGGCCTGCTCGGCTTCCTGCAGCGGAGCAAGACATGAACGTCCTGGAAATCAGCAATGTGACAAAGCGCTTCGGCAATCTGGTGGCGGTGCGCGAGGTCTCGCTCAACGTCGCCAAGGGCGAACTATGCGCGATCATCGGGCCCAATGGCGCGGGCAAGACCACCTTCTTCAACCTGATCTCGGGATTTTTTCCGCCGACCTCGGGCTCGATCAGCTTCGATGGCCGCGACATCACCGGGGTCTCAACCCATCAGCGGGTCACGCTCGGCATGGCCCGCACGTTCCAGATTACCGAGATCTTTCCGGAACTCACCGTGTTCGAGAATGTCCGCATAGCCGCTGAGGTCGCCGGCGGCTATCGGTTGCGGCCCTGGATCAACCGTTCGGAGGCGGCAAAAATCCATGCCGACGTCGAGGCGACGCTCAAGCTGGTTGCACTGGAAAGCAAGACCGACAGACTGGTCGGCGAGCTCGCCCATGGCGATCAGCGCGCCGCCGAGATAGCCATGGCGCTGGCCTTGAAGCCGCATCTCTTGCTACTCGACGAACCCACCGCCGGCATGGGCGACCAGGAAACCTTTGAGATCACCCAGCTGATCCGCCGCCTGCACCGCGATTCCAGCTACACCATCGTTTTGATCGAACACGATATGCGGGTGGTGTTTCACCTCGCCGACCGCATCTGCGTGCTCGATCAGGGCCGCATGCTGGCGCAGGGCACGCCGCAGGAGATCGCCGCCAACGAGGCCGTGCAGGCCGCCTATCTCGGTCATGCCGCATGATCGCCGCCCTGACCGCCGAAGGCCTGCACACTTATTACGGCAAGAGCCATATCCTGCACGGCGTCAGCCTCGGCGTCGCCGAGGGCAGGATCACCGCTCTGCTCGGACGCAATGGCGCGGGCAAGACCACGACGCTGCGCAGCCTGATGGGGCTGACGCCGGCACGCGAGGGCAAGATCACGGTGTTCGGCGAGGAAACCACGCGCTGGCCGACCTTCCGCATCGCCGCCTGCGGCGTCGGCTATGTGCCCGAAGGCCGGCGCATCTTCGCCAATCTCAGCGTCGAGGAGAACCTCAAGGTGCCGCTGGAGCGCGGCGGCCCGTGGACCATTCCGCGCATCTACCAGCTCTTTCCCCGGCTCGAGGAGCGCAAGCTCAACCGCGGCCGCCAGCTGTCCGGCGGCGAACAGGAGATGCTGTCGATCGCGCGCGCGTTGCTGCTCAACCCGCGGCTCCTGATCCTCGATGAGCCATCGCAGGGGTTGGCGCCGCTGATCGTGCGCGAGGTCTTTCGCATCGTGCAGCAGATGAAGGCCGAGGGCATTTCCGTGCTTTTGGTCGAGCAGAACGCGCGCATGAGCCTGGAAATTGCCGACGACGCCTATGTGCTGGATGACGGCATGGTGGTCTATGCCGGACCGGCGGCCGATCTGGCCGCCGACGAAGCCCGGGTCCGCGCGCTGGCCGGCGCCAGCGCCGAAGAGTGGACGGTGGGGTGAGCGGGTCAGATCGTCATGATCGCCTGCGCCCGGCGCGAAATGGATTGCTTCGCTTCGCTCGCAATGACGGGGTGAGAGTTTCGGCAAGCCTCAAGAAGCTGGTCATTATGGTTCGTTCTCACGCCCTCAATACCCGAACGCGTGCGGCAGGGCGGTGCTGATGACCGGCACGAACGCGATCATCAAAAGGCACAGCAGCAGCAATCCGAGATAGCCCAG
>NZ_JBEKXH010000091.1:0-17970 GCF_049512235.1 Bradyrhizobium sp. | reverse complement strand
AGGAAAACCGCCCGGGCTCGTAGCCGCGCGCTTTGGCCTCGGGCAGGCCGGCGAACCATTCGCGGATCGGGGTGAACGCGCCGGTATAGGTCGCCGGATTGGAACGCGGGGTACGGCCGATCGGCGACTGGTCGATGTCGATGATCTTGTCGATATGCTCCAGCCCCTCGATGCGGTCATGCGGGGCGGCGCCCTCGCTGGCGTTGTTGAGTTTGCGCGCGATCGCCTTGTAGAGCGTGTCGATCAGAAGTGTCGACTTGCCGCCGCCGGAGACGCCGGTAACGCAGGTGAACAGTCCCAGCGGAATTTCCGCCGAGATGTTTTTCAGGTTATTGCCGCGGGCATTGACCACCTTGATGGTGCGGCGGTGGTTCGGCGGCCGGCGCTCGGGGATATCGACCGACAATTCGCCGGTGAGATATTTTCCGGTCAGCGATTTTGCATTCCTCATGATGTCGTCGGGCGTGCCCTGGGCGACGATATGGCCGCCATGCATGCCGGCGCCGGGGCCGATGTCGAGCACGTAATCGGCGAGGCGGATGGCGTCCTCGTCATGCTCGACCACGATCACGGTATTGCCGAGATCGCGCAGCCGCTTCAGCGTTTCCAACAGCCGCGCATTGTCGCGCTGGTGCAGGCCGATCGAGGGCTCGTCCAGCACATAGAGCACGCCGGTCAGGCCGGAGCCGATCTGCGAGGCGAGCCGAATGCGCTGGCTCTCGCCGCCGCTCAACGTGCCGGAGGCGCGCGCCAGCGTCAGGTAGTTCAGCCCGACATCGAGCAGGAACGACAGCCGCTCGCGGATTTCCTTGAGCACCCGTGCCGCGATCTCGTTCTGCTGGGCGTTGAGCACCCCGGGCACGCTCTCGAACCATTCGCCGGCATGGCGCACCGACAATTCCGAGATCTCGCCGATGTGCTTGCCGCCGATCTTGACGCACAAAGCTTCCGGCTTGAGGCGATAGCCATTGCAGGCGGCGCAGGGGACGTCGGAGAAATATTTGGCGAGTTCCTCGCGCGCCCATTCGCTCTCGGTCTCGCGGTAGCGGCGGCTGATGTTGGTGATGACGCCCTCGAAGGGTTTCTTGGTGTCGTAGGAGCGGATGCCGTCCTCGTAGGAGAATCTTATCTCGTCCTCGCCGGAGCCGTACAGGATCGCGTCTCTCGTCTTCTTCGGCAGGTCCTTCCACTTGGTGTCGAGAGTGAACTTGTAGAATTTGCCGAGCGCAGTCAGGGTCTGGATGTAATAGGGCGAGGAGGATTTCGCCCACGGCGCGATCGCGCCCTTGCGCAAGGTCAGCTCCTTGTCGGGAATGACCAGGTCTTCGTCGATGTGCTGCTCGACGCCGAGGCCGCCGCAGGCCGGGCAGGCGCCATAGGGATTGTTGAAGGAAAACAGTCTGGGCTCGATTTCGGGTATGGTGAAACCGGACACCGGGCAGGCGAATTTTTCCGAGAACAGGATCCGCTCCGGCCCGCTCTTGTCATGGATTTTTGCGACTTTCTTCGCCGCTGGCTCGTCCTTCGGGACGGCGCTTTGCGCCTCCTCAGGATGAGGGGAAGCGCCTCGCTTTGCTGCCGTCGACCGCCGTGCACCGTCTTCATCCAGGGGAGCGCCCGCAGGGCGCGTCTCCAAGGACGCCGGCGCGTCCGCATATTCGATCACCGCCAGCCCCTCGGCGAGTTTCAGCGCGGTCTCAAAGCTTTCCGCCAGCCGCTGGCCGATGTCGGGCCGCACCACGATGCGGTCGACCACGACGTCGATATCGTGCGGGAATTTCTTGTCGAGCAACGGCGCTTCCGCCAGTTCGTAGAAAGTGCCGTCGATCTTGACCCGCTGAAACCCCTTCTTGAGATATTCGGCGAGCTCTTTCCTGTACTCGCCCTTGCGGCCGCGTACGACGGGCGCCAGCAGATAGAGCCTGGTGCCCTCGGGCAGCGCCAGCACGCGATCGACCATCTGCGAGACGGTCTGGCTTTCGATCGGCAAGCCGGTGGCGGGCGAGTAGGGCACGCCGACCCGCGCCCACAACAGCCGCATGTAGTCGTAGATTTCGGTCACGGTGCCGACGGTGGAGCGCGGATTTTTCGAGGTGGTCTTCTGCTCGATGGAAATCGCGGGCGACAGGCCGTCAATCTGGTCGACATCCGGCTTCTGCATCATCTCCAGGAACTGGCGCGCATAGGCCGACAGCGATTCGACATAGCGCCTCTGGCCTTCGGCATAGATGGTGTCGAAGGCGAGCGATGACTTGCCGGAGCCGGACAGCCCGGTAAAGACCACGAGCCTGTCGCGGGGGATCTCGACGTCGATGTTCTTGAGGTTGTGCTCGCGCGCACCGCGAATGGTGATGGCGCGCAGCGCCGAGCCGGCGGTCTGTTGGCGCTTCGCCCTTAGCACTTCATCCATATCGGCTATTCCAGACGCGTCGCGGCGCCACGTTCGGGCGCGCATCGCCCGTCTCGGGGGATCGAACGCCAATGGGTGAATTTGGAACGTAGGAAGAACGCGGCGAAATTTCCAGTGCTCCGTTCAAACCATCAACGGTTTGTTGCGGAGGCAGTTGCGGAGCGCCTGTTGGAGCGACGCCAAGCCCATCTCAACCAAGCCCATTACAGGCAAGCAAAGCAAAAAGGCCGGCGCAGGGCCGGCCTTTTGCTTTACGATCCGGAATGCCTGGCTCAGGCTTCCGTCAGTACTTTGCGATAATCGGCCCACCCCAGCGGTAGTTAATACGAGCGGTGACCATATCGGCGTCCTGACGAATATTGTCGACGCGGGACACAGTCGGCACTCCCGTTGATATGAAGGTATCGGCCCGGGTGCCCATGAACAAGTGATCATACTCGACCGCTGCCGACCAGTTGGGAGCGAAACTGAATTCCACACCCGTCCCAACCGCGCCGCCCCAACGGGTATCCGTCGCCTGATCGACCGCAGCGCCGGTCGGAGCATTCACACCATTGAAGCGGTCTGCCACGACGGCGGCGCCGCCCTTGACGTAGCCGAGGACCGTGTTCCAGGAGTAGCCAACCTGCCCGGTGAGCAGGCCAAAGCCGTTCACACGCGTCTGGTTAGTGGTACCAGCGGTAACGAGGCTCGGATTCGACCCTTTCAGATCGGCCCAGTTCCCCTGTCCTTCGACGCCGAATACCCACGAGCCCGCTTGCCAGCGGTAACCGATCTGACCGCCGGCCGTGCCGCCGGTCGCGTCATGGCAGCCCTCGGCAGCGGCAGGCGCGACAATGGCCCCGCCGTTATTGGTGATATCCCAGCACTTATGGCTCCAGCCGCCGCCGCCATTGACGCCGAAGTAGAAACCGCTCCAGTCGTAGATGGCGGCAATCATCGCGGGTGCCTTGGAGTAGGTCCGCGCGGGCAGGTCCGCGGCCACGGCAGGAGCGGCGACGCCCAACGCCAGGAGACCCATGGTCCCCAGCAGGAGCCTTCTCATCGTATCTCTCCGGCCCGTCATACTCCGCCTTAACTTAGCTGAGAAACGCATTAGAAGCCACCGCGAATGGGGCGCAATACCCAAAGGCGAATATAGCCGATTCAATCCTCGGCACCGTCTCCGAAATGCAACACTCGCGCTTAAATTGAGCGGGCACCAGCTTACATGTATTTGCAAAGATTCTCCGCGGACTTTGCTGGAACCTGCAGTGAAAGTCCCGGACTGCGACGCAATGCGCATTCCGATACCGTTGCAATCGTTTCCGGCGCGTTTTTCTTTGGATTTCCTTTGGAACAAAACTGGAACAGATCGGCCGGCAATGCTATATGTGGATAACCCAGGGGAGGACCGGGCTTGCGGGAGCCGCGAGCGTATAGGGTCCGATGCAGGGTGGTCTTTGCGAATGCGGACGGCCAAGCCGGAGAGTGCTCGGCAAGCGCTGTGATTTCGCAAGTCCTGTGATTTCGCAAGTCCGGTGATTTCGAGAGTCCAGTGATGTCGGGAGTGGAGAACGGCGATGGCGGGAAGCGTGAACAAGGTAATTCTGGTCGGAAACCTCGGCAAGGACCCTGAGATCCGGCGTACACAGGATGGGCGTCCCATTGCAAATCTGAGCGTGGCGACCTCCGAGACCTGGCGCGACAAGACGACCGGCGAGCGCAAGGAGAAAACCGAGTGGCACCGGGTGGTGATCTTCAACGAGGGCCTTTGCAAGATCGCCGAGCAATACCTCAAAAAGGGCGCCAAGGTTTACCTCGAAGGCCAGCTGCAGACGCGCAAATGGACTGACCAGAGCGGGGTCGAGAAATACTCCACCGAGGTGGTGCTGCAGGGCTTCAATTCGACGCTGACCATGCTTGATGGCCGCAGCGCAGGGGCGGGCGGCAGTTTCGGGCCGGATGATCCCGGCGGCGATTTCGGGTCGGGCGGTCCATCTGCCTCCGCGCCGCGCCGGGTCGCGGCAGGTGGGGCCCGCAACAGCGACATGGACGACGATATTCCGTTTTAAGATGCTGTTTTCTCCAACCGGCAACGCATCCACTTGATTTCTTGAATCAAGCGGATGCGGTATTTGCCGACATCCCGGCGTCCGCCCGGCGGCAGACGTCATTTGCCGCGAAATCGACCGATCGGGCGCGCAGAATTCCGTACGACAGGTCATTGCCTTTCACGGCACCTCGCCTGAAGTAAATTCCGGCAACATCGATCCAAGCCCAATGGCATTGACCGATAAAGCGGCTTCGAGGGCGCGCCATCTTTGGCTTTGCGGCGGATCTATGTTAATGATTAACATTAAGAATTCGACTTAAGCGACCCTCTCGATCTTTACGCTGTCGATGCTTCCGCTCGCGGTCTGGGAAGCGCACGCCCATCGTGTCGCGGTTCATCGACTGATCATGATCATGTTGTTCTCGGGAGCCCCGGTGATCGCCGGGCTGTTCATGCTGCTGCCCGGGCGGATCATGCACACCGTCGTGTTCGGCGCCTGACGAGTCCTTCGCAGAAATGCCGTTCCGGGGATGCCTGGCGGCGGCATAAAACGGCCCCTGCGCTTTCGCGTCCAAGCCCTGGTTTTGCGGTCGCGGTGGCGGGATCCGCCGACCTCGTAAGTCTCTGGAAAAACGAACGGAAAAAGCGGTTGCGCGGGATCAGTTAAGGGTGGTTTGGAGGCCCCCGATACGCTATATGATTCCAACCGAAAACTGACCGGATTCTGTTTTTGTCTGATCCTGAAGATACGACGCCCGGCGAGCCGCCGGCGCCATCGGATATTCGTCCCGTATCGATCCTCGACGAGATGAAGCGCAGCTACCTCGATTACGCCATGAGCGTGATCGTGGCGCGTGCTTTGCCGGATGCGCGCGACGGCCTCAAGCCGGTGCATCGCCGCATTCTCTACGCGATGTATGAGAACGGCTTCGAATGGAACAAGCCTTATCGCAAATCGGCGCGGACCGTCGGTGACGTGATCGGTAAGTACCATCCCCACGGCGACCAGTCGGTCTATGACGCGCTGGTCCGCATGGCGCAGGTTTTCTCCATGCGCGTTCCGCTGATCGACGGGCAGGGCAATTTCGGTTCGGTGGACGGCGATATGGCCGCTGCCATGCGTTACACCGAATCCCGCCTCACCAAGATCGCGCAATCGCTGCTCGACGACATCGATAAGGACACCGTCGAGTTCCAGGACAATTACGACAGCAACGAACGCGAACCGACGGTGCTGCCGGCCAAGTTCCCGAACCTTCTCGTCAACGGCGCCGGCGGCATCGCGGTGGGCATGGCGACCAATATCCCGCCGCATAATCTCGGCGAGGTGATCGACGCCTGCGTGGCGCTGATCGACAATCCGGCGCTCGGTATCGACGAACTCATCCACATCATTCCGGGGCCGGATTTTCCGACCGGCGGCATCATCCTCGGGCGGCAGGGCATCCGCGCGGCCTATCATCTCGGCCGCGGCTCGATCGTGATGCGGGGCAAGGTCGTAATCGACACCATCCGCAAGGATCGCGAAGCGATCATCGTATCGGAAATTCCCTACCAGGTGAACAAGGCCACCATGGTCGAGCGTATTGCCGAATTGGTGCGCGAGAAGAAAATCGAGGGCATTGCCGATCTGCGTGACGAATCCGACCGCGACGGATTTCGCGTCGTGGTCGAACTGAAGCGCGATGCCATGGCGGACGTGGTGTTGAATCAGCTCTACCGGTTCACGCCACTGCAGAGCAATTTCGGCGCCAACATGGTGGCGCTCGATGCCGGCCGTCCGCAACTGATGAACCTGAAGGATTTGCTGACGCTGTTCATCGCCTTCCGCGAACAGGTGGTGACGCGGCGGACCAAGTTCCTGCTCAACAAGGCCCGCGACCGCGCCCATATCCTGGTCGGCCTCGCGATTGCGGTTGCCAACATCGATGAGATCATTCGCGTGATCCGGACCTCGCCCGATCCGGCCACCGCGCGCGAAACCCTGATGTCGCGGGACTGGCCGGCGCAAGACGTGGCGGCGATGATCACGCTGATCGACGATCCCCGCCACAGGCTTAGCCCGGACGGCACGGCGCGGCTGTCGATGGAGCAGGCCAAGGCCATTCTCGACCTGCGGCTGCAGCGCCTCACCGCGCTCGGGCGCGAGGAAATATCCCAGGAACTCGACAAACTGGCGCTGGAAATTGCCGATCTGCTCGACATCCTGCGTTCGCGCGCTCGCGTCCAGACCATCATCAAGACCGAGCTTGCGGACGTGAAATCGGAATTCGCCACCCCGCGCAAGACCGTCATCATCGAGCATGAGGGCGAAGTCGAGGACGAGGACCTGATCCAGCGCGAGGACATGGTGGTCACGGTCTCGCATGCCGGCTATGTCAAGCGCGTGCCGCTGTCGACCTATCGCGCGCAGCGGCGCGGCGGCAAGGGGCGCGCCGGGATGCAGACCCGCGACGAGGATTTTGTCAGCCGTCTGTTCGTGGCCTCGACCCATACACCGGTCTTGTTCTTCTCGTCGCGCGGCCAGGTCTACAAGGAAAAGGTCTGGCGCCTGCCGGTGGCGGCGCCGAACGCGCGCGGCAAGGCCATGATCAACATCCTGCCGCTGGAGCAGGGCGAGCGCATCACCACCATCATGCCGCTGCCCGAGGATGAATCCTCCTGGGCCAATTTCGACGTGATGTTCGCCACCACCGGCGGCAACGTGCGTCGCAACAAGCTGTCGGACTTCATCGACGTCAGGCGTTCCGGCATCATCGCCATGAAGCTCGATGAAAACGAGGCCATCGTCGACGTGCAGATCTGCACCGAGCGCGACGACGTGCTCTTGACCGCCGCCGGCGGCCACTGCATCCGCTTCCCCGTTACCGACGTGCGGGTATTCACCGGCCGCACCTCGATGGGCGTGCGCGGCATCGCCCTGCCCGAAAACGACAAGGTGATCTCGCTGACCATCCTGCGCCACATGGATGCCGATGCCGAGGAGCGCGTCGCTTATTTGCGCCGCGCCAATGCGGTGCGGCGCGGCGGCGTCGAGGAGGAGGCGGGAAGCGATAGCGAGGATGCCTCGGGCGCCATCGAGCTTGGCGAACAGCGCTATGTCGAAATGTCGGCCAGCGAGCAATTCGTGCTGACCATCAGCGAAAACGGCTATGGCAAGCGTTCGTCGTCGTTCGAATACCGCACCACCGGCCGCGGCGGCAAGGGCATCGTGGCGATGTCGGTAAGCGAACGTAACGGCAAGCTGGTCGCCTCATTCCCGGTCGAGGACTCTGACCAGATCATGCTGGTGACCGACAAGGGGCAGTTGATCCGCTGTCCGGTCGAGGGTATCCGGATCGCCGGCCGCTCGACCCAGGGCGTCATCGTGTTCGATACCGCCGAAGACGAGCATGTGGTCTCCGTCGAGCACATCGGCGAGGACACCGAGAACGGCAGCTGAAATGGGAGTAATGGATACCGCCGAGGACGAGCATGTGGCTCGGTCGCTAAATCTCGATTTCGGTACCGAACTCGACGACCTGCCGGGGTGGCACCCCAAAGAACGCCGCTGAGCGCTCGGCGTTGCGCTGCAGGAATGCGAACACGGTTTCCCGCCACACCCACATGCCCGGAACATCGGGGCTGGGAATGATGGTCTCGCGGCCGATGTAATAGGTGATATCGGTGAGATCGATGCCGGGCAGCTTGCCCTGTCGGCAGGCCAATTGCAGTCCCTCGAAAATCGTCGGATACTGCATGAAGCCGTAATGCAGGATCACCCGCGTGATGCCCTCGATCACCTCGATCACCTCGGTGCGGTCTTCATCGGCGATACGCGGCAATTCCTCGATCAGCACCGTGACCAACACCACCCGCTGGTGCAGGACGTGATTATGCTTGACGAATTCCGTCAGCGCCAGCGGAACGCCCTTTGGGGTCGACGCCAGGAACACCGCGGTTCCCGTCAGTCTGGCGTGGCACCTGGTGACGGCGGTCTCGATCAGATCCTCCTCCGGCTGCCGTAACTTGCCGCGGGCCCGCTCGACCAGCTTGACGCCGCTCCGCCAGGTCAACATCAGGAACGCGACAAGGGCCGCAAGCAGCAACGGAAACCAGCCGCCCTCAATCAATTTGACGGAATTCGCCGCGAAGAAGAAACAGTCGATGGCAAGGAAAAAGCCGTTGACGGCGATGACCACGACCGGCGGATAACCCCACTGGATCGCTACCAGGGCCGCGAGCAGCGTCGTGATCGCCATCAACAGCGACACGGCAATTCCATAGGCGCCTGCCAGCGCATCCGAGGTTTCGAAACCGATCACCGCGCCGAGCGTCGCCGCGGCCAGCAACCAGTTCACCAGCGGCACATAGATCTGGCCGATGGAGTGACTGGTGGTGTGCTTGATGTGCATGCGCGGCAGGAAGCCGAGCTGGATCGACTGCTGGGTCAATGAAAATACCCCCGAGATGATCGCCTGCGAGGCAATCACGGTAGCCACGGTGGCAAACGCAACCATCGGATAGTGCAACCAGTCTGGCGCGAGTTGATAGAACGGATGGTCGCGCGCGCTGGGATCGGTGGTGAGCAGGGCGGCCTGTCCGAAATAGTTCAGGACCAGGCTGGGGAGGGCCACCGCAAACCAGGCGAGGCGGATCGGCACCCGGCCGAAATGGCCCATGTCGGCATACATCGCTTCGCCGCCAGTGACCGCGAGAAAGGCAGCGCCAGCGATGGCGAAGCTGGTGTGAAAGTCCTGGTGGATCAGAAAATCGAAGGCATAGAGCGGACTGACGGCGGCGAGCACGCCTGGCGCTCGCGCGATGCCGTAGATGCCAAGCAGGCCGATTGTCAGGAACCAGCCAAGCATCACCGGCCCGAAGATATTGCCGATGAAGCCTGCGCCCTTTTTTTGAACGATGAAGAGGCCGATCAGAATGATGATGGTCAGCGGCACCACCGCCGGCGCCAGCGACGGCGCGTCGACCTTCAAACCTTCGACCGCGCTTAGCACCGAGATCGCGGGTGTGATGGCGCCGTCGCCGTAGAGCAGCGCCGCGCCGACCAGGCCGACGATCAGCAGTTGCGCACGCCATGTTCCGGGCTGGGCGTTGCGCGCGGAAAGCAGTGCCAGCAGCGCGACGATGCCGCCTTCACCGCGGTTGTCCGCACGCAAGATCAGCAGGGCGTATTTGAGCGATATGATCAGGATCAGCGCCCACAGGATCAGCGACACCACCCCGAGAATGGCCTCCGGTCCCAGCGCACCGCCACGGGCCGCGGCGTCGGCGGCTTCCTTCAGGGCGTACAGCGGACTGGTGCCGATGTCGCCGTAGACGACGCCAAGCGCTCCGAGGGTTGCTGCCAGTGGAAGTGGGTTGGAACGGCTCGATGCTGCGGCTGGCGTGGCGGTCAAGGGCAGGCCTCCCAAACCATCGGGCCCGCCGGTCTCCGGGCCGGCAAAAGGCGCGATCGCCCTCCAGTCTGCGACTTCACGCCGCAAATTGCCACAAGATTGGATCGGTCCGGTTCGGTACGGCCTACGGGGTGCGGCCGGCGGTGACCAGCCGGGCTTCCCGGACGCTCATCCTGGACCTGCCGGCGCGCAGGCAGGAAGCCTCGAAATTCGGCCAAGCCTGCTGGGAGCAGGCCACCGGGCGGATGTCAAGCCGGTCGGCCTTGGCGAGGACTGGCGGAACGCTGGCTTCGACCTGCGGGGCAAAGCCGGGAAGAACGCTGAGGGCTGCAGCGACAAACGCAGCTATCGCGATAGCTGAAAGAGCCTTGATCATGACGGTCCCCTGTCATCGGGCCTTGGCGGCCCGCTGTTTCGTTGCGTTGATCCTTAGTCAAGCCAGGTTTCCGCCTGTCTTCGCGAAGGCCAAAAATGGTTTCTTCCCGCCCCAGCTGTGTTTCGTCGCTGCCTGGGCGACGAAACATTACCGGCCCATCTGGAAGACGCACTGACCCCTCAAGTGGTTCAATGGCCGACAGAAAATAAAAACTCCGCCTTTGGCAGGTAGACGGGAACCGGTGCGGCTTGCGGGGCCGCCCGGGGCAGGGTAGAGGGGTTTATGCCCCGTATCGCGCTTTACCCCGGTTCCTTCGACCCCGTTACCAACGGCCATCTGGATGTCGTCAAACATGCCGTCGGTCTATGCGACCGGCTCATTGCAGCTATCGCCATCCACCCCAGCAAGAAGCCGCTGTTTTCCGTCGCAGAGCGCCTGCAGATGCTTCAGGCCGTGTTCGGTCCGGTCGCGGCGGCGGCGGGGTGTGCGTTCGACTGCACCAGCTTTGACGACCTCGCTGTCGCAGCGGCGAAACGCGCCGGCGCTGCCATTCTCATTCGCGGCCTTCGCGACGGCACCGATCTCGATTACGAGATGCAAATCGCGGGCATGAACGAGACCATGGCGCCGGAGGTTCACACCGTGTTCCTGCCGGCTTCGCCGATGGTTCGTCCGATCACCGCCACACTGGTGCGCCAGATCGCCGGCATGGGCGGCGATGTCTCGAACTTCGTTCCGCCGCTGGTCGCCGCCGCCCTCAAGACCAAATTCGCGCAATAAGAAGGCGCGCAGGCTTACAAAACGCTCTTATCGTCCCACCCGATCCGGAGTTTACATGATCCGAACCCTCGCCTTGATCGCCGCGCTGATCTGCACCGCCCCCGCGATCGCGCAGCCGCTTCCTGCCAAGCTCGACAAGCAGAATGCGATCGTCATCGACACCACCAAAGGCCGCATCGTCATCAAGCTGCGGCCCGATATTGCGCCGGAGCATGCCGAGCGCATCAAGCTGTTGGCACGAGATGGCTATTACAACAACGTGCCGTTCCATCGCGTCATCGAAGGATTCATGGCGCAGACCGGCGACGGCAAGAATTTCAACGGCACCGGCGGCTCGAAATATCCGAATCTGCCGGCGGAGTTTTCCAGCGTGCCGTTTACCCGCGGTATCGTCGGCATGGCGCGCACCAGCGATCCCAACTCGGCGAATTCGCAGTTTTTCATCATGTTTGCCGATGGATCGTCGCTCAACGGCAAGTACACCGTCATCGGCGAGGTCGTATCGGGCATGGATGTGGTCGACAAGCTCAAGCGCGGCGAGCCCGTGACCGATCCCGACAAGATGCTGAAAGTGCAAGTCGCATCCGACATCAAGTGACATCCAATACGGAGGCGTTGCAACGTTGCGCGGCGATGCCATCTACCGAGAGTATGGCCGGCGCGGTTGCCGGCCGGCCGTTCGCCATCCGGTTCCAAAATCGGAGACCTCCACCCCAACCCGTAGAGAAGAGAGCATGGCTGACACCGAAAATACTCTGATCCTCGAAACCACGCAGGGACCGGTTACCATCGAGATGCGGCCGGATCTCGCCCCCGGACACGTGGCGCGGATCAAGGAACTGGTGCGCGAGGGATTTTACGATGGCATCGTGTTCCACCGCGTGATCGAGGGTTTTATGGCACAGACCGGCTGTCCGCAGGGCACCGGTACCGGCGGCTCCGGCAAGAAGCTCAAGGCCGAGTTCAACAACGAGCCCCACGTGCGCGGCACCACGTCAATGGCGCGCGCCGGCAGCCCTGATTCCGGCGACAGCCAGTTTTTCATTTGCTTCGACGACGCTTCCTTCCTCAACAAGCAATACACGGTGTGGGGCAAGGTGACGTCGGGCATGGAGAACGTCGACAAGATCAAGCGCGGCGAGCCGGTTCCGAACCCCGACAAGATCGTCAAGGCCCGCATGGCGCTTGATGCGGCGTGAGATCGCCGGTCGTTCCGGGGCGCGCTCAGCATGTGAGGCGAATCCCAACGACACGGGCGTTATCTTCTCCCCTCCCCCCGCGAAGCGGTGGAGAGGGGTCGGGGGTGGGGGGTCTATCGGCAGGAACCGCTGCTTCGGTGAATGCCGCGCCACCCCCGACCCCTCCCCACCACGCGCGATGCGCGCGGGGGGAGGGGAGCTTTGCGGCAGCACGAGCCTCAGATATGGAATTGCACATCGGGGAATACCGCGATTCCGCATTGCCCGCGCGGCCTTGCGGAATGACAGAATGTGATTGCTGAAGCACGTCGCGCCATGCGCACCGACCTGTTCGACTTCGACCTTCCCGCCGATCGCATCGCACTGCGTCCGGCGCGCCCGCGCGATGCCGCACGGATGCTGGTGGTGCAACCCGACGCTGCCTTGCGCGACAGCGTCGTGGCCGAACTGCCGCGTTGGCTCGAGCCGGGCGACCAGCTGGTCGTCAACGACACCAAGGTGATATCGGCCCAGCTCAAGGGCCGCCGCATCGGCCGCGACACCGAACCGAGGATCGAGGCGACACTGATAAAACGGCTCGACGGCTCGCGCTGGCAGGCGCTGGCAAGGCCTGCCAAGAAATTGTCGCAGGGCGATGTGGTTCGCTTCGGCCATGAGGGCAGGGTATGTCTGCTCGCCCATCTCGACGCGGAGGTCGAAGCCAAGGGCAACGACGGCGAGTTGACGCTGTCCTTCTCGCTTCAGGGGCCGGCGCTCGACCAGGCCATCGCCGAACTGGGATCGCTGCCGCTGCCGCCCTACATCGCTTCCAAACGCGCGCCCGATGAGCGCGATGTCAGCGATTACCAGACCATATTCGCGGCCAGCGAGGGGGCGGTTGCCGCGCCGACGGCGGGGTTGCACTTTACGCCGGCCCTCGCCATGGCGTTGGGCGAGCGCGGCGTCGGGATCCACCGCATCACGCTGCATGTCGGGGCGGGGACCTTTCAGCCGGTCAAGGTGGACGACATCGAAGCGCACCGGATGCACGCGGAGTGGGGTACGATCTCCGGCGATGCCGCCGCGGCGCTCAATGCGGCGCGGGCCAAAGGCGGCCGCCTTGTTGCCGTCGGCACCACCGCGCTGCGCCTTCTGGAGAGCGCCACCGCGGAAGATGGGACGATCGAGCCGTTTGCGGGCGAGACCGCGATCTTCATTGCGCCGGGCTACCGGTTTCGCGCGGTGGATATTCTCTTGACCAACTTCCATCTGCCGCGTTCGACGCTGTTCATGCTGGTCTCGGCCTTCAGCGGCCTCGACACCATGCGGCGCACCTATGCCCATGCCATCGACCAGGGCTACCGGTTCTATTCCTATGGCGATGCCTGCCTGCTGTTTCGTGCTAAGTCCACCCCATGACATCTTCAAATCATTTCGAACTGCTCGGCGGAGAAGGGCTGGCACGCACGGGTATCTTGACCACGCCGCATGGCCCGGTGCGAACCCCCGCATTCATGCCGGTCGGCACCGCGGGTGCGATGAAGAGCCTGCATTGGCGAGAGGTGCGTGATGCCGGAACCGATATCGTGCTCGGCAATACCTATCACCTGATGCTGCGGCCCGGCGCCGAACGGATCGCGGCGCTGGGTGGCCTGCAGAAATTCACCGGCTGGAATGGACCCATGCTGACCGACTCCGGCGGCTTCCAGGTCATGTCGCTTTCGCAGCTGCGCAAGGTCAGTGAAAGCGCGGTGAGGTTCCGTTCCCACATCGATGGTGTCAGCGTCGAGCTGTCTCCCGAACGCGCGATCGAGGTGCAGCTTCTGCTCGGCTCGGACATTGCGATGCAGCTCGACGAATGCGTGCGGCTGCCGGCCGAGCGCGGCGATATCGAGCGGGCGATGCAACTATCCTTGCGCTGGGCGGAGCGCAGCAAGCGCGCGTTCGAGGCCGCGCCGCCGGGCACCCTGCTGTTCGGCATCGCCCAGGGCGGCGACGTGCCCGAACTGCGCCAGGCCAGCGCGCGGGGGCTGGTCGAGATCGGCTTTGACGGCTACGCCATCGGGGGGCTCGCGGTCGGGGAACCGCAAGCGGTGATGCTGACCATGATCGAGGAGACTGCGCCGATCCTGCCCGAGGGGCGCCCGAGGTATTTGATGGGGGTCGGCACGCCCGAGGACATGCTGGAGGCGGTCGCGCGCGGCGTCGACATGTTCGATTGCGTGTTGCCGACGCGCAATGGACGCCACGGGGTGGCGTTCACGCGCTTCGGTCCGGTCAATCTGCGCAATGCCAGGCATGCCGACGATCCGCGGCCGCTCGACGAGGAAAGCAAGTGGCCTTCGACGCGCGATTGCGCGCGGGCCTACCTGCATCATCTCGTCAAGTCAGGCGAGACACTGGGGGCGATGCTGCTGTCCGAGGTCAATATCGCTTATTACCAGCGTCTGATGCACGACATCAGGGACGCGATAGCGCAGCGAACGTTTTCAGGTTTTCGCCAGCGCACCCTTGCCGGATGGGCAGGGGGCGACATCGCGCCGCGCTAAATCATTCGAATTGTTGCGATAGTGTTATGTTATGCAGACGCCGAAATCAAGACAGTGGTGAGACAGCGGTGACAGCAGGGCAAGCCATCGAGTCTAGCTCCGCGCGACGAACCTCGCGAATTGCCTCGTGAAGGCGCATGAGCGCCTGCGCCCGCAGCGGGACAAGCTGACGGTCACGATCGCTGTCGCCCACCGCCGGCGCGCGAGAGCGATCGATCGTGTGATGAAAGTTCGACAATGCGCGGCCTTAACCGCCTCTTAACCGCCAAGTCTTTCTTGGCTTCGGAATCATTCTTTGTATTATTTTGCCGAGCACTTTTCTGAATCACCAGACCCCAACGAGAAATCAGTGGTGCCAGAGATGACGCAAGACACGCAAGCAAGGCCTTCGGCGGCTCGAAGGAAGAATCAGAGCGCCCCACCTGGAATTGGTCTGACCATGGCGATCGCCGTGATTTCCGGCGTCGTTTGCTGGTTTTGGCTGGCGTCGGGCCGCGCAAATCCGGTTAGATCCACTGCTCCGAATGTCAGCGACCTGACGGAGGTGGAGGAACGTGAGATTGCAGGTGCATTGACCACAATGAGTCTGTCAAACGCCGGGCTTGCCCAATTCCGGGAGGGGAAGGACGGCGGTTGCCGGCGGCCGCTCGCTTGGGTCTCTTTGGTATCAGCGCCGGGCGAGCCGCCCAGCCATGTCCGCTTAATCTCTGGGACCTACTACTCGCCTATTTTTGAGGTGTCGGCTACGCCGGTGCGTGTAGCCCTGCCGTTTCCCGCGCCTTATGAAACAGGACACGGTGCCCTGACGGCGATTGATGTTGGTGCGAGTGCGATAATCTCCCTGCTTCCGGCGTGGCGCGTTTCGGCGCAGGACGGCAAGACGACGCGTGAAGTCAGCTGGCGTCCGGTGAAAAGCTGCGGCCCGCGCAATGGATAGGATCCTTCAATCTCTGCGAAGTTTCCTCGGGCCGAGCCCATTGCTCAGCTCTTGCGTTCTGTTATTGACGATCCTCGCCGTCCTCGCTGCATTCAGGATCACCCCTTACCTACCGCCCAACCTCGGCTACCTTGTTCTCGCCCTATTGGTCGCTTCAGCCAATCTGTATTGGGCCGGAAGCGTCATTCGGCTATGGCCTCGGGTGATCGGCGGCTCCGGAGGCGACTGGCAGGTGCGACTTCGTACAAAACTGCGCATCGTCAATGGAACAGCCTCCGGCATTAGCGCGCTCGACGAACTGGCAGAGATGACCGGCTTGGAAACGGTCAAAGCCGAGATCGGTAAGCTGATCCAGCGTCTGCGGATTGAAGCGGCCCGGCGGGAGAAGGGTTTGCCGACGACGCCGATCTCCCTGCACATGGTTTTCACAGGACCACCTGGCACCGGCAAAACGGCCGTGGCCCGCCTTTATGGCGACATACTGCGCGATCTCGGCGTGCTTGAGAAAGGCCATTTGGTCGAGACGGACCGCGCTGGACTGGTTGCCGGCTATGTCGGGCAGACGGCGCTTAAGACCCAGCAGAAAATTGCCGATGCTCTGGACGGGATACTCTTCATCGACGAGGCTTACGCGCTGGTCGAACACGCTGGCACGGCGAACGACTTCGGCCGGGAGGCCATAGACACCTTGCTGAAAAATATGGAGGACAAGCGGGATCGATTAGTCGTTATCGTCGCCGGCTATCCGGACCCGATGCGTAAATTTTTGGCAAGCAACCCCGGTCTGCCTTCGCGCTTCACCAAGACGATTCAATTCGACGGCTATGAGGCCTCCGACCTGGTTGCCATCACCCATTTGATGGCACGGCATGACGGTTTGCGCCTTTCCGAGGCTGCCGACCCGGTCCTGAAGAACTTCTTTGAGCGGGCCCGTACGGCGCCAAATTTCGCCAATGCCCGGACGGCGCGAACGGTTATCGAACGCGCCCGCGAAACGCAGGCAGCGCGGATCGCCCCGCTGATAACGAGCCCCGACGTCGACCTCAACGAACTGACCCTGGGCGACATTCAGTCGGCGATCGCCACAAAGACGAATGTTGCCGCCACCGGCGTCAGCGCGCTTGACGAACTGGCCCGGATGACCGGGTTGGAGACGGTCAAAGCCGAGATCGGAACGCTGATCTCCCGGCTGCAGGTCGAAGCAGCCCGGCGCGAGCAAGGTTTTCCGGTGGCGCCCATCTCGCTGCACATGGTTTTCACCGGGCCGCCGGGTACTGGTAAAACAGCCGTGGCCCGCCTTTATGGCGCGATCCTGCGCGATCTCGGCGTGCTCGAAAAAGGCCATCTGGTCGAGACGGACCGCGCTGGGCTGGTTGCCGGCTATGTCGGGCAGACGGCGCTGAAGACAAGGGAAAAGATCGCCGATGCGCTGGACGGGATCCTTTTCATCGACGAAGCCTACACCCTCGCCGAACAGGCTGGGGCGGCGGCAGATTTTGGCCGGGAAGCCATCGACACCTTGCTGAAGGAGATGGAGGACAAGCGGGATCGCTTGGTCGTCATCGTCGCCGGCTATCCGGACCAGATGAGCAAGTTTTTGGCAAGCAACCCCGGCCTGCCATCGCGCTTCACCAAGACGATCCAATTTAAGAGCTATGAGGCCGGCGATCTGGTCGCCATCACCCATTCGATGGCGCGGCGTGACGGTCTGCGCCTGTCCCAGGATGCCGATCCGGTCCTGAAGACCTTCTTTGAGCGGGCCCGCACGGCGCGGGATTTCGCCAACGCCCGGACAGCGCGGACGGTTCTCGAACGCGCCCGTGAAGCGCAGGCCGCGCGGATCGCCCCGCAGATAATAGGAAAGGTTGGCGTCGATCTCGATGAACTGACGCTGGCCGATATCCAATCGGCGACCACTGGAAACAATGAGAATCCATTCGGGGCAAAAAAGGGGCAATTCAGCGGAACCGGCTTCTTTGTTACCGCGGATGGTTTTGTGGTTACAAATGATCATGTTGTCGAGGGGTGCGAAGATCCAAAGGTGGTTTGTGGATTGGCGGGGCCGATCCCCGCGCAAGTCTTGGCGCGGGACGCTGCTAATGATCTGGCCTTGCTGAAAGTGGACTTTGCAAGTGATCACGTGGCGACCTTGCGCGCCGGCGTCAGGATCGGTGAGGAAATCGCCGCTTTCGGCTATCCGCTCCTAGGCACGCTATCCTCCGGGGGAAATTTCACGGTCGGCAATGTTTCAGCTCTCGCCGGAATGAAGAATGACAGCGGACGCATCCAGATTTCGGCGCCGATCCAAC
>NZ_JBEKXH010000090.1:0-18241 GCF_049512235.1 Bradyrhizobium sp. | reverse complement strand
GATCCGGACCGGCGAGACCGACAGCGACGCACTCTGAAAGCTGCGGCCGCAGCGCGCAGCAAGGGCACCACAGGCCGCCGCAGCAAGTCAGCTCAGGGGGGCAGTTATCTTCTCCCCTCCCCCCGCGAAGCGGTGGGGAGGGGTCGGGGGTGGGGGGTCTATCAGCCGGAACCGCTGCTTCAGTGAACGCCGCGCCACCCCCGACCCCCGACCCCTCCCCACCACGCGCGATGCGCGTGGTGGGGAGGGGAGATTACGACCGCATCTCGCTTCAAAATCGCTCACCTAACAATGGCATCACTCGCGCTATCGGGATACCTTTTTGCTGCTCGCCTTGTGAGCAAGATTATGTCCGGACTCTGTCATGCCAGCGTTTTAGGCGCCCATGGCCAGAATTTAGGCGCGGCCGAATAGCACGGGTCGGACCGGTCAGCCAGAAGCACGAAAAGGCGCGCGTTCATAGCCCGTTAGGGTGCGCGGCCGATCTGGCACGGCATTTGATTCTAAGGCTCGTGGCTGTGCCCGCGTAGTGAACTTCTCCGCGTGGTGAACCTCAGTCGATACGTCCGGTCGAGTCTGGATCGGGCCAAGCGGGGATAGGACCCATGAAAATCGTTATGGCGATCATAAAGCCATTCAAGCTCGAAGAAGTCCGTGACGCCCTGACCGCCATTGGCGTTCATGGTCTCACGGTGACGGAAGTCAAGGGATATGGTCGCCAGAAGGGCCATACGGAAATTTATCGTGGTGCCGAATATGCGGTGAGTTTTTTGCCCAAGATCAAAATTGAGGTCGCGGTCGGCTCGGACCAGGTCGACAAGACCATCGACGCCATAACCTCCGCGGCCAAAACCGGACAGATCGGCGACGGCAAGATCTTCGTCATCAACCTCGACCACGCGGTTCGTATCCGCACCGGAGAGGCAGACGCTGCGGCCCTTTGATTTCGCGCTCAACCCAGATTCAATCAGGAGAAACATAAAATGACGTTCAAACGTCCCTACCGCGCAGGATTGGCGGCCTTCGCAGTCGGCCTGTTCGCAGCGACCGCGGCCTGCGCGGAGCCAACTGTCAACAAGGGCGATAATGCCTGGATGCTGACATCGACCGTGCTGGTGCTGTTGATGACGATCCCGGGTCTTGCCTTGTTCTACGGCGGCCTCGTCCGTTCCAAGAACATGCTGTCGGTCCTGATGCAGGTGTTTTACACCGTCTGCATCGTCACCATCCTGTGGGCGCTCTACGGCTACAGTCTCGCCTTCACCGGCGGCTCCGACTTCATCGGCGGCTTCTCGAAAGCCTTCCTGATGGGCGTGACGCCGGACTCCAAGGCGGCGACCTTCAGCGTCGACGCCAATATCACCGAGCTCGTCTACGTCTGCTTCCAGATGACCTTCGCGGCCATTACCCCGGCCCTCATCGTCGGCGCCTTCGCCGAACGCATGAAGTTCTCGGCGGTTGCGCTGTTCATCCCGCTGTGGGCGACGCTGATCTATTTCCCGATCGCGCACATGGTCTGGTACTGGGCCGGGCCGGACGCGATCTCGGATGCGGTCAAGGCGATTGCTGCGGCGGGATCCGACGCGGCCGCGAAGGCCGCCGCCGAAGCCAAGCTGGCTGAAGTCAATGCCGACGCCGGCTGGGTGTTCAAGAAGGGCGCGATCGACTTCGCCGGCGGCACCGTGGTGCATATCAACGCCGGCATCGCCGGTCTGGTCGGTGCGCTCCTGATCGGCAAGCGGGTCGGTTACGGCAAGGACCTGATGGCGCCGCACTCGCTGACCATGTCGATGATCGGCGCCTCGCTGCTCTGGGTCGGCTGGTTCGGTTTCAACGCCGGGTCCAACCTCGAAGCCAATGGCGGCGCGGCGCTCGCCATGACCAACTCCTTCGTCGCGACCGCGGCGGCGGCGCTGTCGTGGATGTTCGCGGAATGGATCGTCAAGGGCCACCCCTCGGTGCTCGGCGCCATCTCGGGCGCGGTGGCGGGACTGGTCGCGGTCACGCCCGCGGCCGGCTACGCCGGTCCGATGGGGGCGATCGTGCTCGGTCTGGTGGTCGGCGTGGTCTGCCTGTTCATGGTCACCGTGGTGAAGAACGCGCTCGGCTATGACGACTCGCTCGACGTGTTCGGCGTCCACTGCATCGGCGGCATCGTCGGCGCGCTCGGCACCGGCATCCTGGTCAATCCGGCGCTCGGCGGCTCGGGCATCATGGACTACACCACCGGCAAGATCGCCGAGTATGACTTCGCCGCGCAGATGACGTCGCAAACCTGGGGCGTCTGCACCACGCTGGTGTGGTCGGGCATCGGTTCGGCGATCCTCTACAAGGTCGTCGATGTCATCGTCGGCCTGCGTGCCAATGTCGAGACCGAACGCGAAGGCCTCGACATCACCGAGCACACCGAGCGCGCCTACAATATGTGAGTTCTCCCGGGGCGCGATCGCCTCAAGGGGGACCGCGCCCAGAACTACGGTTTGGGCACATACCCGGCAATGCCCCGACCGTCGAGGGGCTCCAGCGCAAGTTGGAGCCCCTTTCTTTTGATGCGAACCGTAATAAGTCGATGTCGTAGGGTGGGTTGAGCTCTTCGCGAAACCCACCAATTCCGCCGCTGCGATGGGTTTCGTAACCAGTTCGGACATGCGTCTGATCTGGTCACTCTATTCTACCCATCCTGCGCTTTGCGCGTGACCTTGGTCGCCATCCTGGCCTGCCAAAAGTGATACCCGCTGACCATCTGTTAACACCTCGTAAGGTGTCCAGTTCCGCCGATGGTTAATCGCGTCTTTACCTTGCCATATCTATGGTGGTCTGATCCGCTTCCGGCCGGTCTCACCTGCGATCGGCCGCCGCAACCAGTGCTGGCGCTTTAAAGTATGGCCATGACCGCTTCATCCCGCGTGCCGAAGGGCGCCGGCGCCGCCGAAAGCGAGCGCTCGCCATTCGCGCGGCTGACCGAGCTTTTGGCGCCGTACCAGCCGGGTAAGCCCTTGATTACGTTATCCCTTGGCGAACCGCAGCATCCCCTGCCCGGCTTTGTCGGCCCGGTACTCGCCAATCACATCGCCGATTTCGGCCGCTATCCCATCGCCAGGGGGATCGAGCCCTTCCGGCGGGCGGCGGCGGACTGGCTGTCCAGCCGTTTCGAGCTGCCGCGGCCGATCGATCCCGAAAGCGAAATTCTGGTGCTGAACGGCAGCCGCGAGGGACTGTTTTTCGCGGCGATTGCCGCCGCGCGCCATGTCGGGGAGCGCCGGGGTAATCCAGCGATCCTGCTGCCCAATCCGTTTTATCCGGCCTATGGCGCCGGCGCGCGCGCCGCCAACTGCGAGACGATCTATCTGCCGACCACCCTGGCCAACGGTTTTCTTCCTGACCTCGATGCCATCGATGAGGCCACGCTGGCGCGAACGGTCGCGATCTACATCGCCTCGCCGGCCAACCCGCAAGGCGCCGTCGCCTCCAAGGATTATTTCCGCCGCCTGAAGCAACTGGCCGACCGTTTCGGCTTCATGATCTTCAGCGACGAATGCTATTCTGAAATCTATACGGAGGTGGCACCGGGCAGCATGCTGGAATGCGCCGGGCCCGATTTTGCCAACGTCGTCGCCTTTCAATCGCTGTCGAAGCGCTCCAATCTGCCGGGCATGCGGGTCGGCTTTGCCGCCGGCGACCGCAAATTTCTCGGCCTGTTTCACGAACTGCGCAACGTCGCCGCGCCGCAAGTGCCGGTGCCGCTGCAGCATGTCGCGATCGCGGCCTATCATGACGAGATCCATGTCGAAGAGAACCGCCGCCTCTACCGCCTGAAGTTCGATCTGGCCGACCAGATTCTCACGGGCCGCTACGGCTATCGCCGGCCCGACGGCGGCTTCTGCGTCTGGCTCGATGTGTCGGCGCGGGGCGGCGACGAAGCGGCGACGGTGAAACTCTATCGCGATGGCGGCGTGCGCGTGGTGCCCGGAAGCTACCTCGCGCGGCAGCAGCCCGACGGCTTTAATCCCGGCGCCGGCTATATCAGGCTGGCGCTGGTGGCCGACAGCGAGACAACCGCCGAGGCGTTGCACCGGCTGGTCGAAATTCTGGGTTAATCGCAGGGCCCCCATGAGCATGCCAGCGATCGAACGCGTCCTACCCCTGGTCAGCCAGCTGCCGGCATCGATCCGCGAGGCGCTGGCGCGGCGGCTGCGCGAACTCGCGGGACTGGGCCTGATCGCATTGTCAGGGGTGGCGGCGGCGGCGCTGATGACGTGGTCGGTGCAGGATCCCAGCCTGAGCCACGCGACCTCGCGCGCGATCCGCAATATCGTCGGCTATCCCGGCTCGATCGGCGCCGATCTGTTGATGCAGATCCTCGGTCTCGGCTCGATCATGCTGATCCTGCCGGTCGCGGTGTGGGGCTGGCGCATGGTGAACCATCGCCCGTTCGACCGTGAAGCGCTGCGGATCGGGTGCTGGCTGCTTTGCACCGTGGTCTCGGCCGGATTTGCCAGCTGCTGGCCGCATGGCGGGGCGTGGCCGCTGCCGACCGGGCTCGGCGGCGTGGTCGGCGACGCCCTGCTGCACGCCCCCGCCGTGGCGTTCGGTCCGCCCGGGCTGGTCTATCGCCTCGCGCTCGGGACCATCTTCGGCGCTGCTGTGACTGCGACATTCCTGTTCGCCAGCGGCATGGGCTCACGCCCGCAGCAGGAGGACATCTCGCCGATCGAGGACGATGCGGCATTGGCGGAAGATGATGACGGCGGCTCGGTCTCGCTGGGATGGGCCTTTCACGCCGTGATGAGCGCGAAAGCGCGGCTGTGGCGGTTATTGACCCTGGCCTATGGCGCAATGGTCGCCAGCGCACCGGCCTCAGCCAAGTCTTCGTTTGAACGCCTGGAGCCAAATCTTGGCGACCGCGCGGCGTTGTCCGCGGCAGCTTCGCCCGAAGAAGATTTCGCGGTCGACGACGAAGGCGACGACCAGGACGAAATTGCCGCGAGCCCGCGGCCGCCGCGCAAGAAACCGGCCCGCGCGCCAGCGCGCAAACCATCTGCCAAGTTCGAATTGCCTCCGATTTCCGTGCTTACCGCGCCAAAGGCGTCGGATCGACAGCCGCTGAGCAAGTCGGAACTCGAGACCAATTCGCGGGCGCTGGAAGGCGTGCTTGGCGATTTCGGCGTCCGCGGCGAAATCGTCAAGGCCCATCCCGGTCCGGTGGTGACGCTGTACGAACTGGAGCCCGCGCCCGGAATCAAATCATCGCGCGTCATCGGGCTCGCCGATGACATCGCGCGTTCGATGAGCGCGCTTTCGGCGCGCGTCGCGGTGGTGCCCGGCCGCAACGCCATCGGCATCGAATTGCCGAACCCGCATCGCGAGAAGGTTTACCTGCGCGAATTGCTGGCGGTCAAGGACTACATCGAAACGGTGGCAAAGCTGCCGCTTTGTCTCGGCAAGAATATCGGTGGCGAATCCATCATCGTCGATCTGGCGCGAATGCCGCATCTTCTGATCGCCGGCACCACCGGCTCCGGCAAATCGGTCGCCATCAACACCATGATCCTCAGCCTGTTGTACCGGCTGCGCCCGGATCAGTGCCGCCTGATCATGGTCGATCCGAAGATGCTCGAGCTCTCGGTCTATGATGGCATTCCGCATCTGCTGACCCCGGTCGTGACCGATCCCAAGAAGGCCGTGGTGGCGCTGAAGTGGGCGGTGCGCGAGATGGAACAGCGCTACAAGAAGATGTCCAAGCTCGGCGTGCGCAATATCGAAGGCTATAATGCGCGCCTTTTGGAAGCAAAATCCAAAGGCGAGGACTTGACGCGGACGGTGCATACCGGCTTCGACAAGGAAACCGGCAAGGCGATCTATGAAGACGAGAAGCTCGATCTGGATCCGCTGCCCTTTATCGTCATCATCGTCGACGAGATGGCCGACCTGATGATGGTCGCCGGCAAGGATATCGAAGGCGCGGTGCAGCGGCTGGCGCAAATGGCGCGCGCCGCCGGCCTGCACGTCGTGCTGGCGACGCAACGGCCGTCGGTGGACGTCATCACCGGCACCATCAAGGCGAACTTCCCGACCCGTATCTCCTTTCAGGTCACCTCTAAAATCGACAGCCGCACCATCCTCGGCGAAATGGGCGCCGAGCAATTGCTCGGACAGGGCGACATGCTCTACATGGCCGGCGGCGGCCGCATCAGCCGTGTGCACGGCCCCTTCGTCTCGGACGAAGAGGTCGAAAAGGTGGTGCGCCATCTCAAGTCGCAAGGCGCGCCCGAATACCTCGAAGCGGTCACCGCGGAGGAGCCCGTCGACGAAGATGGCGCGGTATTCGACCAGACCGGCATGGGCAGCGGCGAGGGCGGCGGCGATTTGTTCTCGCAGGCGGTAGCGATCGTCAAGCGCGACCGCAAGGCCTCGACCAGCTACATCCAGCGGCGGCTGCAGATCGGATATAACCGCGCTGCGTCGCTGATGGAACGCATGGAACTCGAGGGCATCGTCGGACAGGCCAATCACTCCGGAAAGCGCGAGATTCTGGTCGAAGAGGAAGAAGAGAACCGCTTCTGATGCGGCGGGCGGATGGGACACGCTATCATCACGGAAAAACCATACCTGTTTCCAACGAAACCACGCTAAAATGGCCTGAGGCTTGGCGGAACCACGCATTGAACAGAAATCCGAACTATCGAATGGCCGAACATTTCGCGGCCCGCGGCATGCGCACCGCATTGGCCTTGCTGATCGCCGCGTCCGTCGTCGGCATGGCGATGCCTTGTTCCGCCCAGACCGTACCGCTGCCGAAACGCGCGCCGAAAGCCCGCGACAGCCTCCAGATGAGCGCGTCAGACCCGCAGAAGGGCCCAATCACCACCGCGGCCAATCCGGCATCGGCGCCGGATCCGGTGATTCCCGATCCGCACCGCAATGTTCCGGCCAATATCTTTGCAACCTTCGATGCGAACCAGAAGGCGCAAGCCGCCAAGGTGAGTTCGTATCTTTCGTCGCTGCAGACGCTGGTCGGAAATTTTGTCCAGGTCGGACCCGACGGCACCAAGACCAAGGGCGATTTCTACATCCAGAAACCCGGCAAGGTGCGTTTCGAATATGATCCGCCAAGTCCGATCGACCTTATCGCCGACGGATCGACACTGGCGGTACGCGACCGCGTGCTTGCGACCCAGGACATCTATCCGCTGTCGCAGACGCCGCTGCGCTATCTGCTGTCGGACCGCATCGATCTGTTGAAAGACACCAATGTTGTCAGCGTGACGGCCGATGACCTCTTCATCAGCGTCACCATCGAGGAAAAGCAGGCTTTGATCGGCACCAGCCGCCTGATGCTGATGGTCGGTGCCAAGGACGGGCAGCTCAAACAATGGACGGTGACCGATCCGCAAGGCTACGACACCACGGTCGCAGTCTACAATCTGGATTCCTCCAGGAAACTCGATCCCGGCCTGTTCAAGATCGACTTCACCAACTACGGAAGGCCGCCGGGCTGAAGACCCTTATCCGCCAGAGCTGATTTTGCTTTCCTCATCCCGAGGCCCGCGCGTTTCGCCCCCGTCTTGAAGATGGCCGCATACAGGCTCATCCTTGAAAGCGCGGCCAGGTGGCCGCTTCCTGCAGGACGAAGCGTGTCATTTACGTCCTTGCCCTGATACATCAGCCCGATGCGCCTTGCCCTGACGACATGGAACATCAATTCGGTGCGCCTGCGCATCGACCTGGTCGCCAAGTTCCTCAAATCGGTGCGGCCGGATGTGCTGTGCCTGCAGGAAACCAAATGCATCGACGATGCATTTCCGCTGAAGCGTTTCCGGCGCCTCGGTTATGCGTACGCGGCGTTGAACGGGCAGAAAGGTTACCACGGCGTCGCGGTGATCTCGAAACTGCCGTTCGAGCGCACGGGTATTCGCGTCTTCTGCGACAAGATCGATTCGCGGCATATCTCGGTCGAGTTCGGCGACAAGGCGCAGCTGTCGAAGCCGCTGGTGCTGCATAATTTCTATGTTCCGGCCGGCGGCGACATTCCCGATCCCGCGCTCAATCCGAAATTCGAACACAAGCTCCGATTCCTCGACGAAATGAAAGCCTGCGAACCGTTACATCCGCGCGGCGATGACCGCCATGTCCTGGTCGGCGATCTCAATGTCGCGCCTCATGAAAACGACGTGTGGTCGCACAAGCAATTGCTGAAGGTAGTGTCGCATACCCCGATCGAATGCGAGAAGCTGCTGGCGGCGCAGGCGCGTGGCGACTGGATCGATGTGGCGCGGCAGCGCGTTCCGTTGTCGGAAAAGGTCTATACTTGGTGGAGCTACCGCGCCGCCGACTGGACGCTGGCCGATCGCGGCCGCCGTCTTGATCATATCTGGATTTCCCGCGCGCTCCATGAATGTGTCAGCGATTTCCGGATCACCCGGGATGCGCGCGGCTGGGAACGGCCGTCCGACCACGTTCCGGTGACGGTAACGCTGGAAATATGATCAGAGAATGCTGAGTTTGGCGCCTGCAATCAGGAGATCGCCGGCGATCTGGCTGGTGCGGGTGGCGAATTCCTCGCGGAGCCGGTTCGCCGCGTCGGGATCGCTTTCCAGCACGCGCTGAAACAGGCTGCGCGCGATGCGAATCACCGCGGAAGGCTCCAATGCGACCGCGCTGGACGGCCGCCGCATCGCGACGATCAAAGCAAGTTCCCCGATCAACGCGCCCGGTCCCGCGATTATTTCGGCGCTCCCGCCGTCCTCGACCCGGAACCTGCCGCGCTGAACGATAAATCCCGCATCGGCAGCGTCGCCGGCGTGGAACAAAAAGTCGCCGCGCGCGAGATTGCGCTGCTCGGAGCCGATTGCCAGCATGCGAAGCGATGCTGTCCCCAACAACTGCAGTATCGGGACGTGCGCCAGCAGGGCAATATCATCTTCGATCGACATGCCGGACCGGATGATCGGAAGCGTGGACGAAGCGACTAAGTGACGATCGGCGCTGCAACCGTATCATGGCACCAGCTTGTAGCCGCCGGCTTCCGTCACCAGTATTTCGGGGTTGGCCGCGTCTTTCTCAATCTTCTGACGCAACCGATAAATGTGAGTTTCCAGGGTATGGGTGGTGACGCCCGAATTGTAACCCCATACTTCCTGCAGCAGCGTCTCGCGCGACACCGGCAGCTGGCCCGCGCGGTACAGAAATCGAAGGATCGCGGTTTCCTTTTCGGTCAGGCGTACTTTCCGCGCGTTGGCCCCGGTCAGCATCTTGGAACCGGGCCGAAAACTGTAAGGACCGACGGAAAAAACCGCGTCCTCGCTGGCTTCATGCTGGCGCAGCTGCGCCCGGATCCGCGCCAGCAGTACCGCGAAGCGGAACGGTTTTGCCACGTAGTCATTGGCGCCGGATTCCAGCCCCAGAATGGTGTCCGAATCGGTATCGTGTCCGGTCAGCATGATGATCGGAGCCTTGAAGCCGCCCTTGCGCAACGAGCGAACGACTTCGCGGCCGTCGGTATCCGGCAAGCCAACATCCATCAGCACGAGGTCGGGGGCATTGGTCTTGGCGGCGCTGGCCCCCTTGGCGCCGGTATCCACGGCGGAGGCCTCGAACTCATCGTGCAGCGATAATTGCTCCACCAGCGTATCGCGCAGATCGGTATCGTCATCCACGATCAGGATCTTGCGGGCATTGGCCATAGGTACAATTCCTCTTGGGGCTAACGGTGCAGGCAGAATCGCCTTCAACCTTGCCTCTGGTGGTAAAGTCCGGTTTCGTCAGGTCACGATCAGGCTTGAGGTAGGGAACTGTTGCACATTCACAAGCCGGGAACCAGTCTAACCCAGAATTGCCGGGCATTCAGATGAATGTCCTGTAATGGCTCAAATAGAGCCTTTGGCGGCGGCCTGGCCATCCCGGGGTTGGCGCATCATATGGAACTGCAAGGTATTTCAATATCTTATGAAGGGACTGCGGCGGACCGGCCGTTTGCGTTGGTGAGGATTCGCCGCGCCGCCGGCAATCCGAGCCGGGGTTGGCTGACCGCGGGCGGACAAAGTGTGCCGATCGCGCTGGGCCGCGGCGGCATCAGGGCCAACAAGCGCGAGGGCGATGGCGGGACCCCAAAAGGCACCTTCCGGCCGAGGCAATTGTGGTGGCGCGCCGACCGCTACCCGCGACCGCGGACTTCGTTGCCGGCTCGCGCCATCTCCCCGCAAGACGCTTGGTGCGAAGATCCGGCAAGCCGTCATTATAACCAGCCGGTTCGGCTTGATCGCTCGCGCGGCGGTGACCGGCTGACGCGCGACGACCGCCTCTACGATTTCATTGTCGAGATCGATCACAATTGCATCCCGCGCATCGCCGGCCGCGGCAGCGCCGTCTTCCTGCATCTGGCGCGCGACCATTTTGGGCCGACTGCCGGCTGCGTTTCGATGACGAAATCGGCCATGCTGCGATTGCTGCGCCGGCTGGGACCGCGGACCAGGATCGTGATCGGATGAGAGCAGCCTCGGGTCTTCGCCGTTGTGGCGATGCAGAGGAGGCAAGCGAATGGCGCGACAGGAGACCGGGCATGCTCAACAAAGATCAGATCACGGCCGCGGCGCAGACCCTGCACGATCATTGGCGCGCCGGAGCACAGCTTTCGCTTGGCCGGACGACGACGTCGTGGCCTCTACCGCGTCCCGAAAATCGCGGTGCCGACCCGGATATGGGTGGCGCCGAACCGGATCGCGATGGCGAAGTCGGCGCTCATGCCCATCGACAGGTTGGCAAGCCGGTTGCGCGCGGCGATCTTTGCGGTCAGCGCGAAATGCGGCGCCGGCGCGTCGTTGACGGGGGGAATGCACATCAGGCCGGAAATCGGTAAACCATATTTCTCGCGGCAGCTCGCTATGAAGGCGTCGGCTTCATCGGGCGCGACGCCGGCCTTCTGCGGCTCCTCGCCGGTATTGAGCTGCACGAATAATTGGGGATTTCGCTTTTGAACGGCGATCTCCTTGGCTAATGCTTCGCAAATGCTCGGACGGTCGACCGAATGGATGGCGCCGAACAGCGCCACGGCTTCGCGCGCCTTGTTGGATTGCAGCGGCCCGATCAGATGCAGCGCGATACCGGGGTGGGCCGACATCAACGCCGGCCACTTCGCTTTGGCTTCCTGAACGCGATTTTCCCCGAATATGCGCTGTCCAGCCGCGATCACGGGCGAAATAGCCCCGGCATCGAAAGTCTTCGATACCGCGATCAGGGCGACTTCAGCACGATCCCGGCGCGCTTCCTTGCAGGCGCGCGCGATCTCCTGCTCCACACTGGCAAGCCCGAAAGGCGCTGATATCGGCGACGGATTTTGCGGAGTCATTTCATCCCTTGGGTAAATCTACGCAGTAATTTGATTTTTACCTAGTTCGAGAACGGCTTCTTGAGCTCTTCTCTTTAGCGTGAATATGGGTCGGGGACACATATGTTGCGCGCCAGTTTCAATCGCAAGAGAGTGAAACTCTTGCAGCTTCGGGGCATCCGCGCCCGGCTTGCTTTGCTGGCGCTGATCGTGGTGGCTCCGCTGATGCTGGAACGCGTCCGTTCGCTCGAGGACACCCGCCGCAAGGAGATCGCGGCCGCGTCCGTCGAATTTGCCCACATCACACAGCACAGCGCACAGGCCCAGCGGGAAATCATCTCTTCGGTCGAGACGATGATAAAATCGGCGGCTTATATCAGAGCTTCGGGGGGCGGCATCGGCCGCAGCTGCGATATGCTGCGCGCAAGCCTGCAGGTCGATCTGCCCTGGATCAAAAGCCTGTCGTTTGTCGCCGGCGACGGCAGGGTCGAGTGCTCTACATTATCGAGCCTGGTCGGCGTCGATCTCGGCGACCGCGGCTACTTCAAGAAGGCGCTGGAAAGCAACGGTTTCGTCTTCAGCGATTATCTGTTCGGCCGGGGCGTGCGCGAGCCGATCATGACTGCGGCCTATCCGGTATCTGCGATCGCCGCCCGCGAGGAGGCCGTCATCGTCGCCGGGATCAATCTCGACTGGATGTCGAAGATGATGGACGATCTCGGCGGCCGACCCGGCGTGTCAGCCGTACTGATCGACAGCGAGGCGACGGTTCTCGCCGCGCCGTGGGATCAGGCCGGCATGATCGGCCGTACGCTGGAGAACCCGCCGCTGCTGGCGGCCATTGCCGACCAGGAAGATGGCTCGGACGGCGCGCAGGGATCGGTTTCGTTCATCGACGCCGATGGCTCACGACGCGCGGTGAACTTCACCCGCATTCCCGGGACCGGATCGCGCCTGATCATCAGCGTCGACGAAGCAAGGTTTGCCGCCAGTGCCGATCGCGAGATTCACACCGCCTATCTGCAACTGGCGTTCGTCTGCCTGTTCGTGCTGCTCGGCGCGTTGGTCGCCGCGGAGAAGATCGTAATCAAGCCGATCAGGGTAATGGCCGCGATGGCAAAACGCTTTGGCCAGGGCGACTGGTCGGCGCGCGTGGCGCGCAAGGCGCTGCCGGCTGAATTTCTACCATTGGCCCGCGCTTTCAACGCCATGGCGGCGCAGCTTGGCCAGCGCGAGCGCGAACTCCTCGCCAGCAACGACCGGCTGACCGTGATGGCTTCGATCGACGTGCTGACTGGCCTCGCCAACCGACGCGGATTCCAGAGCCGGCTCGACTTCGAATGGATGAAGGCCCAGCAATACGGCAACGAACTGTCGCTCCTGATGATCGACGTCGATCATTTCAAGCTGTTCAACGACACCTATGGCCATCCCGAGGGCGATGCCTGCCTCTCCAGGCTCGGCGAAACGCTGGCCGCCATTGCCGCCGAGAGCATGGGTTTTGCCGGGCGCTATGGCGGCGAGGAATTTTGTCTGTTGCTGCCGAACGCAAACCCGGCGCGGGCGCTGGAAATCGGTGAGCGGCTGCGCGCGGCGGTCGAGAGCCTCGCCATGCCCCACGCCACGTCCAGCCATCGGATCGTCACCATCAGCATCGGGGTCGCCACCACCAGACCGAACGACGACCAGCGGCCGGGCGACCTGATCGAGGCCGCCGACGCCGCGCTTTATGCCGCCAAACATCGCGGCCGAAATGCGGTGGTGGAGCACGGATTGGTGCGAGCGACCGAAGGCGGTATCGCGCTGGCGGGGTGAGGCGGCGGCACCCATTTTGATGGCCGAGGCGTTGACCCGTCGCGGTCTTTTGTGGCCTAGTCCGCCGTCCTTTAACGGCCCGAATCCCGCAAAAAGCCCTCAAGATTCCATGACCTCCGATCGCTACAACGCACGTGAAGCCGAGCCGCGCTGGCAGCGCCAGTGGGATGAAAAGGCGATCTTCGCCGCCAAAAACGACGACGCCAGGCCGAAATATTACGTGCTCGAGATGTTCCCCTATCCGTCGGGGCGCGTCCATATGGGCCACGTCCGCAACTACACCATGGGCGACGTGCTGGCGCGCTTCATGCGCGCCAAGGGCTTTAACGTGCTGCATCCTATGGGTTGGGACGCGTTCGGGCTGCCCGCCGAAAATGCAGCGATCGAACGCAAGGTCGCGCCGAAGGCCTGGACCTACGACAACATCGCCGCCATGAAGAAGCAGCTCCGGACCATGGGACTTTCACTGGACTGGGCACGCGAATTCGCGACCTGCGATCCCAGCTATTACAAGCATCAGCAGAAGCTGTTCAACGATTTTCTGCGCGCCGGGCTCGCCGAGCGTGAACAGCGCAAGCTCAACTGGGACCCCGTCGATATGACCGTGCTCGCCAACGAGCAGGTGATCGACGGCCGCGGCTGGCGTTCCGGCGCGCTGGTCGAACAGCGCGAGATGAGCCAGTGGGTGTTCAAGATCACCCGATATGCGCAGGAACTACTGGACGCACTGGACACGCTGGATCGCTGGCCCGACAAGGTGCGGCTGATGCAGCGCAACTGGATCGGCCGCTCCGAAGGGCTTTTGGTGCGCTTTGCGCTCGATCCCGCCACCACACCTGCGGGCGAGACCGAGCTGAAGGTTTTTACCACCCGGCATGACACGCTGTTCGGCGCCAAGTTCATGGCGATCGCGGCGGACCATCCGCTGGCGCAGGCGGCGGCTTCGAAGCATCCAAAACTCGCCGAGTTCATCGCGGACGCCAAGCGTCATGGCACCGCGCAGGAAATCATCGATACCGCCGAGAAACTGGGATACGATACCGGCATCAAGGCGATCCATCCGTTCGATCCCTCCTGGAAGCTGCCGGTCTATGTCGCCAATTTCGTTTTGATGGAATACGGCACAGGCGCGATCTTCGGCTGCCCCGCGCACGACCAGCGCGACCTCGAGTTTGCAAATAAATATCGTCTCGGCAATACGCCGGTGGTGTGCCCCGAGGGCCAGGACCCCAAGACCTTCGTCATCACCGACACCGCCTATGACGGCGACGGCCGCATGATCAATTCGCGCTTCCTCGACGGCATGACGATCGCGCAAGCCAAGGAAGAGGTCGCAAAACGGCTGGAGCGGGAGCTGCGCGGCGACGCGCCGGTCGGCCAGCGCCAGGTGAATTTCCGGCTGCGCGACTGGGGCATCTCGCGCCAGCGCTATTGGGGCTGCCCGATTCCGGTGATCCACTGCCCGAAATGCAATGTCGTGCCGGTGCCCGACCAGGACCTGCCGGTGGTGCTGCCGGAGGATGTGACCTTCGACAGACCGGGTAACGCACTCGATCATCACCCGACCTGGAAGCACGTCACTTGCCCGAAATGCGGCGGCAACGCCACGCGCGAAACCGACACCATGGATACGTTTGTCGACTCGTCGTGGTACTTCGCGCGGTTTACTGACCCGTGGAACGACAACGCGCCGACCACACCAGCGGTTGCGAACCGGATGCTGCCAGTCGACCAGTATATTGGTGGCGTCGAGCACGCAATCCTGCATCTGTTGTACAGCCGCTTCTTCACTCGCGCGATGAAAGTGACCGGCCATATCGGCATGGATGAACCGTTCGCCGGCATGTTCACGCAGGGCATGGTGGTGCACGAGACCTACCAAAAGGCTGACGGCACTTACGTCACGCCGGCCGAGGTCAGGATCGAGGTCGGCGCCAACGGCCGTCGCGCGAGCCTGATCGATACCGGCGAAGAGGTAACGATCGGCGCAATCGAGAAGATGTCGAAGTCGAAGCGCAATACCGTCGATCCCGACGACATCATTGCAAGTTATGGCGCCGACGTCGCGCGCTGGTTCATGCTGTCGGATTCGCCGCCGGATCGCGATGTGATCTGGAGCGACGAGCGGGTGCAGGGCGCCTCGCGCTTCGTGCAGCGGCTGTGGCGGCTGGTCAACCTATCCGCCGAAATGGCCGGCACGGCACGCGGCGCGCGGCCGGCCGTGTTCGGTCCCGAGGCGCTGGCGCTGCGCAAGGCGGCGCATGGGGCGCTCGACAAGGTCTCGACCGGCATCGAGAGGCTGCATTTCAACGTCTGCCTCGCCTATATCCGGGAATTTGCCAATGCGGTGGCTGAGGTGCTGGCGCGCGAGGAAAAGCCGTCGCCAGACCTGCAATGGGCGGTCTGGGAGGCCGTGGTCATGCTGGTGCAGCTGTTCGCGCCCATGATGCCGCATCTGGCCGAGGAGTGCTGGCAGGTGCTGGGACAATCCGGCCTGGTTTCGGAGGCCGATTGGCCCCAAATCGAACGCGATTTGCTGGTTGAAGACACGGTGTCGCTGGTGGTCCAGGTCAACGGCAAGAAACGGGGCGAGGTCGCGGTGGCCCGCAATGCCCAGAAATCTGAAATTGAGGCTGCCGTTTTGGCCCTCGATGCGGTAAAACAGGCGCTGGGCGGTAACGCCGTCCGTAAGGTGATTATAGTTCCCATGAGGATCGTGAATGTCGTTGGCTAACACCCGCATCGCCGCCCGGTGGCTCGCCGTGTTCGTCCTCGCGGTTCTGACCGCCGGCTGCTTTCAGCCGATGTATGCCGAACATACCGATGGCACGCCCGGCCTGCGCGAAAAGCTGATGGGGGTGGAGATTCCGCCGATCGACAAGCCGAACGCTTCGCAGGAAGCGCGGATGGGGGTCGAAATCCGCAATGCGCTGGCCTTCAAACTCTACGGCACCGCCACCGGCATGCCGCCGACCCATCGGCTGGTGCTGCGGTTCACGACGTCGCGTTCCTCCCTGCTCACCAGCATCACCACCGGACTGCCGACGAGCGAGGATGTCGGCATCGATGCGCAATATAATCTGATCGAGATTGCTACCAACAAATCGGTCATGACCGGCACCACCTTCTCGCGCGTGTCCTATGACCTGCCCGGCAGCTACCAGCGCTTCGCCCGTAACCGTGCCTTCCACGACGCCGAGGATCGCGCCGCCGCGGAAATCGCCGAGAACATCCAGACCCGGCTGGCGTCGTTCTTCGTCGCTGGAACGTGATGACAAAGGTCATTCCGGGGCACGCGTTTGCGCAAATCGGCAATCTGATTCTGGGTTCGCGCTGGCGCGCGCCCCGGAATGACGACAGCTAGTCCTGCTCGTGGTCGCGCTGCGCGGAAGAGAAATCGACGCCTTTCTGGCCCGGCCCGATCCGGGCCGCCCGATCATCCTGCTCTACGGTCCCGATGCCGGCCTGGTCCGCGAGCGCGCCGATGCGCTGATGGCGTCCGCGGTCGACGATCCCAGCGATCCGTTTTCCGTGGTCCGGCTCGATGGCGACGAGCTTGCCGCCGAGCCGTCGCGGCTGGTCGATGAAGCCATGACCATACCGCTGTTCGGCGGCCGCCGCGCCATCCGGGTCCGCGCCGGTTCGCGCAGTTTTGCCTCGGGCGTCGACACGCTGGCGGAATCGCCGCTGCAGGATTGCCGCATCGTGATCGAGGCCGGCGAGCTCAGGCCGGAATCGCCGCTGCGCAAGGCCTGCGAGCGAGCCAGGACGGCGGTCGCGATCGGCTGCTATCCCGACGGCGAGCGCGATCTGGCCCGTGTGATCGACGACGAGCTGCGGGTCTCGAATTTGCGCATCGCGCCGGACGCCCGCGCGGCGCTGACGGCCCTGCTCGGCGGCGATCGCCAGGCCTCGCGCAACGAGCTGCGCAAGCTCGCGCTTTACGCCCACGGCGAGGCCGAAGTCACGCTCGACGATGTGATGGCGGTGGTCTCGGATGCTTCAGAGCTGAAGATCGATCCGATCGTGGACGGCGCGTTCGCCGGAAAGCCCGAACTGGTCGAGACGGAATTTGCCAAGGCCGTGATCGCCGGCACCTATCCCGGAATGATTATCTCCGCCGCGCAGCGTCAGGCGGCTTGGCTGCACAAATCGGCGCTCGCGGTCGCCGAGGGAACGCCGGTGTCGACTTTGCTCGACAGCGGATTTCCGCGCTTGCATTTTTCGCGGAAAGGCAATGTCGAAACCGCGCTGCGCAATTTCAATGCCGCGCGATTGTTGGCGGTCATCGAGCAGCTCGCCGCGGCCGCGCTGGAGATGCGCAAGCAGGCGCCACTCGCCAGCGCGATCGCGCAGCGTGCGCTGTTGTCGATCGCGGTGAATGCGAAGCGGCGGGGGTGAGCCGCGGAAAGCACGTCCCCTCTCGCTCGCGCGCCTGGCGAATTGGCTCCCCACCCGCTGCCCGTAACCATCAGAATTTGCGGTTGAAACCAGGAGATTTGCGCAAGAATCGCGAGTGGCGGGAATTAGAGACTGCCGAAAATGCCGCCGTCATTGCGAGCCACCGGCTCGGCGCAAGGCGCCGTCCGGCGAGCGAAGCAATCCACAGCCGCGTACGCCGGCGATGGATTGCTTCGTCGCAAGGGCTCCTCGCAATGACGGTGGAAAATCCTGGGGATCAGGCTTGGCGACGCGCGCGAGCGCGCGGCTCCCACGATGATGTAGTAGCTGAAGTGATTCAACAGTCATTGGGTTCGTAACGTCATCATCGCCGGCCTGGCCGGCGTGGACCCCGTCATCGGGATGACAAGAAAACTCGCCTCGGCGATGTCAACTACCCTTGTGCAGCCTGCGTACGATCTCGTCGAGCTGTTCGAGCTCGCGGTAGCGGATCTGCACGGTGCCGCCGGGATCGCGATGATCGATGTTGACGGCCAGGCCGAGCGCGTCAGAGATCCGCTTTTCCAGCGCCGCCGTATCGGGATCCTTGAACTTGCCGCCGCGCGGCTTCTGGGACTTGCGAACCGGCACGCCCTCGACATGCGCCAGCGCCTCGGCCTGGCGCACGTTGAGGCCTTCCTCGACGATACGTTTGGCGCTGGC
>NZ_JBEKXH010000089.1:0-18370 GCF_049512235.1 Bradyrhizobium sp. | reverse complement strand
CAAGGACCAAGGCCCATGCTTTCAATAACTTCGGTTATCGTAAGTTAGGAATGCCGGGAGTAGCAACCATTAAACCCTAGCTAGTTTCTGTCGCGAAACGCATAAAAGTCCTGCAAATAGGGGGTTTCTTTCGCTTTTCCGCGTTGTTTTTGCTTGATCGACGCGTGTGCATTGTATCACATGCTTAATATGAAGAATATTGATTCGGAAAAGCCTTCGGATGTCGCGCGCTGGCTGCGGAGCGCATCGACGAATCTCTGGCCTGCGCTTCTGGGATCACTGAGCCTGCGTCGTAGCCGGTGCACGCGCAAGAATTGCCGGGCGTGCCGGTCTGGCGAGCAGCATCAAAGTTATGTCCTCTACGGTCGCGCGAATGGGCGTCGCATCGCCGTCTATGTGCCGGAGGAGCTCGTGCCCGAGGTTCAGCTTAGCCTGGATAACGGACGCGCGCTGCAGGATCTGCTGCACCAAGCGGCACCACGATATGTCAAGGCATTGAAGCGAGCGCGCAATGGGCTTGCGAAGAACGACGAGGATTGAGCGTGTCCCGGATAGCGGAGAAGCAGGTCAGTTTTGCCGATTGGGAGTTGGTGCGTCAGGGTATGCGCCTTGATCCGTTGCTGCAAAACATTTCCGACTTTCTGGACACTCATAACGATATGATCGAGCGGGTTCGCGGCGATCTGGCGCGGGGTTTGAAGAACGCCGAGACGGGTCGCGGCGGCCTGACGCCGCAGCAGGTGCTTCGCTCGCTGGTTCTGATGCGTGTCAAGAATTGGACCTATCGCGAATTGCGCGAGCGGATTGCCGACGGATACACGCTGCGCCAATTCACCGATTTCTATTGTCGGCCGGTGCCCCAACACGACGCGTTCAACCGCGGCTTTAATCGGCTGACACCGGAGACGGTCAAGGCAGTCAATGATCTGGTGGTGCAGGCGGCGGTCGATCTCGGATTGGAGGATGGCCAAAAGCTGCGCGTCGATACCACTGTGGTGCAGACCGACATTCATCATCCGACCGACAATACGCTGTTATGGGATGTGGTTCGCGTCGTCACGCGCCTGATCGGTCAGCTTGCCGCGGCGCTCGGACGCAGGCGCATCAAGGGTTTTCGGAATCGGACGCGATCGGCGCGGCGCCGAATGCAGGAAATCCAACGGATGACCGCGAGACAGCGCCAGGAGCAGCAGACAGAGACCTACCGCGACCTCATCGGCATTACCGAGGAGGTCATCGACAGCGCACGAATGGCGCTGCGACGAACCAGCAAAGCGCGCGGCGCAGATCAGATCAGCGAGCTGGCGATCGCCGAGACGCGCAAGGAGATCGAGCATTTTTGTGAACTGGGAGACCGCGTGGTCGATCAGTCGCGCCGCCGTGTGCTCAAAGGCGAGCAAGTTCCGGCGGCCGAGAAAGTCTATTCGATTTTCGAGCCCCACACCGACATCATCAAGCGCGGCAAGGTGCAAACGCCGATCGAGTTTGGCCACAAGGTCTTCCTCGCCGAAAGCGCGCGCGGCCTAATCACCCAGTATGAAGTGTTGGACGGAAATCCTGTCGACGAACAGCATGTGGTAATATCGCTGGAACGCCATAAGCAGGCCTTCGGCGACGTCCCCGAATTGTATAGTTCTGATCGCGGCTTCTTCAGCGAAGGGAATGTGACGTCTTGCGAGCAGGAAGGCGTCAAGGTAGTGTGCATACCACAGCGGGGCGGTACCAAATCACCCGAACGCGCAGCCTATGAGAAGAGTCGGGAGTTCAAGGACGGCCAGCGCTTTCGCGCCGGCATCGAGGGACGCATCTCGGTATTGTTCCGCGGCCGCGGCATGAAGCGTTGTCTCGCCGAAGGCCGCGAGCGTTTCGAGTTGTGGGTCGCAGCCGCTGTGCTCGCCAACAACCTCATGAGGATCGCAGCCCTGTTGGCGGAGCGATCGTCGCGCGGAAAAAAAGCCGCCTGACACATCATCCAATCCTTCGTCCGCGGCGGAGGGATATCGGCCCCTACCGCCTGATCCGACGTGGGCGAAGTGGAACCTGGAACGAAAAATCACGCAAGAAAATCTCGGGGAAAGCCGAAATCGGTCGCCAGTTGTGCCCGTTTTCATTGGGGAACTGGCACCAGCCAGCCAAATTCCGGCGTTTCGCGACAGAAACTAGACTAGCCCAGTGCGCAGCGTGGGCAAAGGCGCACTTGCGCCGTGCGCACCATCTTTAAATGGTGGGCACGCTTTCGCTTTGCCCACCCTACGATTCAAAATTGGGCTGATAGGGTGGTGCATATCTTGGGCTCGTCATTGCGAGCCAATCGGGCGCGCCAATGCGCGCTCGATTGAGCGCAGCAATCCATCGCCGCCACAGAAAGAAAAGCTGGATTGCTTCGTCGCAAGGGCTCCTCGCAATGACGGTTGGAAGCTCCTCATCCCAGGTTTCGTATTAGTTCGCCACCGGCCCTGGCCCACCCCTTGGACGAAACAGGCTGGATGCGGGGGCGCCGAAGGAGGGCGACCACAAGGGTTGCTACGCGATCGACATGACGTAGGGGTGCCCCTCGTGGGCGCTAGCTTAAGCGCGCCAGTGAGGTGGCCCCAACTCTCTCACTCCCTCTCCCCGCTTCTTTAGCGCGGGAGAGGGTGGGGTGAGGGGACCACTCGGGCGGTCCCGATGCGGCCCCCCCTCACCCCAACCCTCTCCCGCCCCCGCGAAAGCTACGCTTTCGCTTGGGGGGAGAGGGAGCCCATTGTCTACGCGGCCAGCGTCCGGGACACGAGTTCTTAAGCCAGCGCGTATAGGGCGACCCCTTGTGGTCGCCCTCCTTCGGCGCCGCGCATCCAGCCCGTTTCATCCAAGCGGGTCGGCCGAAGCCCGGTGCGGAACTCGCAATGACGGTGCAAGATCCCCCGAGGATCGGGCTTCGCGACGCGCCCGAGTGCGCGGCTCTCACGATGATGCAGGAGCGTGCGGAAGCCGCTTGGCCCCGAAGCCGCCGTTCTGATATCGATGGCCTTTGAAAACCGAGATGGATTGCCGATGTATCATTTCCCCAGGCTCGGCCGTTTGCCAAAGCTGGCTGCCCCGGCGGCCGCCGTACTGCTCTGCCTCGCCTCCCCCATCCTCGCCGCCGACGAAACCGACGCCGCCGCGGACGCCCCCAAGGGCGCGGCCGTCACGGTGCTGAAGGCGGCAAAATCCTGCTTCTCGGATATCGTCGAGGTCTCCGGCATCGTCATGGCGCGGGAGGAAACGGCGGTGCGGCCGGAGCGGCCGGGGCTGAAGGTTATGGAAATTCTGGTCGAGGCCGGGGATAGCGTGACGGCCGGCCAGGCGCTGGCCCGGCTCAATTTGCCCGAAGGCGGCGTGGTGACGGTGCAGGCCCCGGTGGCCGGACTGGTCTCGGCCTCCTCGGCTGTGATCGGCGCGGTGGCCTCGGGGAGGGGCGAGGCGCTGTTCTCGATCCTCGCGCGCAGCGAATTCAATCTGGTCGGCCTGGTGCCGACACAGGATCTGGCAAAACTTGCGGTCAATCAGCCGGCGCGGATCATCGTGATCGGCGCCGGCGAGGTCGAGGGCAAGGTGCGCCGGGTGGCGCCGACGGTCGAGCCCAACAGCCAGCTCGGCCAGGTTCTGATCGCGGTGACGGGCGACCGGCGCCTTCTGATCAATTCGTCGGCGCGGGCGCTGATCACGACCGGCAGGAACTGCAACGACATCTCGGTGCCGCTGACCGCCGTGCTCTACGGTGATGCCGGCACCGTGGTCCAGGTGGTGCGGCGCGGGCGCGTCGAGACCAGGCAGGTCGAGGTCGGATTGATGTCCGGCGGCCAGGTCGAAATCCGCTCCGGCCTGAACGAAGGCGACGACGTGGTGGCGCGCGCCGGCGCGCTGCTGCGCGAGGGCGATCCGGTGCGGCCGGTGACGGCGGCGGCGGGGAAGTAGGGCGCCGGCGCGGCCAAGGTCCCAGCAACCCCGCGGCGGTCATCGCCCGACTTGATCGGGCGACCCAGTATTCCAGAGCGATTGCCATCATCCGCGGTGCTCGCCAAGCTGGGCGGCCATTTCGGATCATAATTAACGTCAGCGTCTACTGGGTCGCCCGATCAAGTCGGGCGATGACAGCTGTGGTGCAGCGATGACAGCTGTGGTGTAGCACTGGCTGATTGCCGCTAGCTGCCGGCCTTCTCGCCGCTGCCGAGGAAAACATCTTCCATCAGCGAGGAGGATACCGAGGGGACCTGCTCGCCGTCGGAGGCACGGGAGATGGCGAGGCGGGTCCGGTTGAAGACGGCTTCGGCGGCCGCGGCCTGCGCATCGAGGTTGGTGAGCAGCTCGGACACCAGCACGCTGGTCGGACCGGAGGAATCCTCGGCGACCTGGCCCGGCGTGGCGGAGGACAGGATCAGCGCGTTGTCGGGCGCGTTGATCGGCGCCAGGCCGTGGGAGAAGGCCCGGAACCGGCGTTCATAGGGGTTACGCCTGGAGGCATCGAGCACCACCAGCTTGGCGCAGGCGCCTTGCTCCTTCATCATGCCGAGCACGGATTCGATGCTGAGCCCGTCGCGGCGCACGTCGCCCTCCTTCCAGATCGTGGCATCGACCGGGATCATGTAGCTCTCGCGCCCGACCTGGATGCCATAGCCGCCGAAGAACAGCATCACCACCGAATCCGGCCTGATCCTCGATTTCAGGCGCTCAATCGCGCGACTCATGTCGTCCTTGCTGGCGTCTTCGATGACATCGACCTCGAAGCCGTCGCGCCGCAAGGCCGTGGTCAGCGCGCGGGCATCGTTGATCGGCTGGCCGAGGGGCGCGCCGGCATCCGGATAATGACCATTGCCGATCACCAGCGCGATCCGCGAAGCCTTCTTCGCGGCCTCGGCGCTCTGCTCGGTGCCGACCGCCCTGGCCGCATCCAGCACCCGCATGTTCAGCGCCGCATGGGCGCCAATCGCCAGCGACACCATGCCCGCCAACGCGACGGCGATGGTGATGGTGCGGCGGGAGATGCTGATCTGCGCTAGGTTCATCGCGTTTCAATCCTGCTCGTTAGCCCCTTGGGCACACGCTTTGGTCGCGCCCACAGCCGTCTGGGTTTTAGGGGTTGCCCCGATGTGCCTCGCAAATGCGCTCATATTGCGGCACTGCAACATGCAAGCCATAACCCGGACAGACCGATCGGGCAACCTCATAAGGTGAATAGAGCCGTGCAGGAAATGTTCAGATTTATGTCGTGCTGAACGTTTCCCTACGCTGGAACCAACCTCGATTGTCCCGCAGGCGCGGCGGATTTTACCGTGATGCCCATCACATTTGTAATTCCTGGCCTTTGGTGTAGTTTTTCAATGACTTGCGGTTTCTGGGAGGGCGGGCGGCAACTGCCGTTATGGAACCGGCGCTGCCGGGGGGACGCGCGAAGGCCAGTGCGCGAAAAAATTTCATGCGTTTTCAGTATGTTGCCGGAGCCGCCTGGCGCGCGCTGACGGCCCGCAAGGATGGCCCGTCGCTGTATGAGGTCTGCGATCCCGTGCTGCTCAACGGCAGCGCCGGCGACCTCCATCTCGCCAAATTCTACAAGACCGCGCTTGCGAATCCGGCCTTGCGCCCGCTGCTGCGCCGAACCGGGCTTGCCGAACTGCGCGACCCCGTGCGGCTAAAGGCGCTGCGCGAAGCGCTGGTGCGGGCGCGCGACGACCTTACCCCCGACTGGGCCGCGATCGGCCAGCCGGTGGCGGCGCTCCTGGATACCATCGAGCTCAGCCATCCCCGGCCCCCACCCGCAGGCTCACCCGCGGGTACCCCATGCCTTGCCCAGATCGAAGCGGTGATCCGCAGCTGCGGGCAGCATCTGCTGCGTGCATTCGCCCGTCACGGCTTCATCCCGGCCTACGCCGCCTTCAACCTGATCGGCGATGCCGACCTGCGCGGCCGCGAATTATTGATGGCGCTGACCGGCCTCAACTCGCGCGGCTACAAGAACTCGACGCTGTTGTTCAACCTGGTGCGGATTTTTATCGCGCGCTCGCCGGCGCGCGCCCTGATCAACCCGCCCTGGACCGGCATCGCCGAACCGATGTGGCAGCCGATCCAGATCCGCCACCGCTCCGCCTATTACGACGCATTCTTCAGCGAGGCGCTGCTCGGTTTTGTCGACACCGGCCTGGCGTCGCCGGATCAGACCGCGGCGGCGCGTCGCGCCGTTGCAGACATGGTCGATTTCTGCCTCGCCACCAGCCGCGAGGAAGTGCGCGGCCGCGACGGCGCGCCCTTCAGCGTCATCACCGCGATCGCGCCGCCGCCGCATCCGCGCTTCAGCCGCTTTTTCGCAGGCATCAAGCAGGACCTCGGCTTCGGCCTCTACGTGCCGGATGGCGACACCACGGCCTGCGCCTTCTCGGCGGCGACACAGGCCGGCTCGACCGACCCGATCCTCGACCAGCCCCTGCTCGACTTCTACGCCGGCTACCAGGTCCAGGGCGGCGTCAACGAGCCCCTGGTGACGGTGCCGCTCAATGACAGCATCGACTACGAAGGCGGCGTCGCGACCTGGATCGACAGCCTCGATGGCGAACGTCCGTTCGGCAACGACCTCGATCCGACCCTCAATCTCGACATCCTCGAAGTCAGTTTCCGCAACTTCAGCCGCTGGAAGATCTTCGAGTGCCCGACCCGGCTGGCGACCGTTCACCGCATCATCGGCTTCCAGCGGCGGCTTGCCATAAGCGGCGCATTCGCCGACCCGCGCTCCCATATCTACTATTTGCCGGAACTCTATTGCGCCTATTTCGGCCGCTGCTACGCCGCATTCGTCGCGCTGCCGCTGAACGCCCGGCAATTGATCGACCCCGAGGGAACCCTGGCCTTCATCCGCACCCGGGTGCTGGCCTATGTGCAGGACGAGTTGATCGCAGCCGAGATCAACGTGTTCGATGCCGCGCTGGCCCTGATCGCGCTCGGTCATCTCGGCGCCCAACCTGCAAGCTTTGCCCCCGCTTTGCATTGCATTGTCCGCCATCTCGGCGAAGGCGGCCGCCACGGGCCGTTCAAGGCCTACGAGTGGAACAAGATGAAGACCCCGACCCGGATCCTGGTCGGCGGCCCCGAGGTCACCTCGGCCTTCGTGCTGATGGGCCTTGCACTGGCCCGCCGCGCCATGATGCGGGGGATGGGCGGGTAGCGTAAAGTTGAAAGCAACTGGACCTTCAGGCGCTGGCATCGCGGCCAAATCGGCACCACAATTCGCGGCCATATTGCCGCTACCCCAGATTGAAGACGGCGCGTTTTCCATGATCATGAAATTCCCGATGGCGTTGGTGTTGCTGTTGCTGCCGGCTATCGCGGAAGCCGCCGACATCACCGGAATTGCCAGGGTACGCGAGGGCGATCAGGTCCAGATCGGCGCCAGCCGAATTCGTCTCGGCGGCATCGACGCCCCCTCGGTGGATCAGCTGTGCCTCAACAACAAGGGCGAGCGCTGGACCTGCGGCGTCGCCGCGCGCGACGAGCTCGTCAAGCATGCCGACAACAAGGAATGGATCTGTCACGTGCGTCAGACCGACCGCCGGGGCCGGCAGGTGGCGCGCTGCGAGGTCGACGGCGAGGACATCCAGCAGTGGCTGGTGAAGAACGGCTGGGCGCTGTCCTACGGGCGGGTTTCCCATGATTACGACGCCGATGAGAAGGCCGCGCGCGAGGCCAAGGCCGGCATGTGGCAGGGCGCCTTCATCGCGCCCTGGGACTGGCGCGAACGCAACAAGAAGACGGTCATCCTCGGGGCCGTCAAGCCGCCGCCGAACGCCAATGCGATCCTGCTGGCGTCGGCCTCCGGAGCGGTCGCGCCCTCGCCCGACTGCACCATCAAGGGCAACGTCAACGGCGCCGGCGAGTGCATCTATCACAAGCCCACCAGCCGCTGGTACGCCCAGATCAAGATGAACATCGACAAGGGCACGCGCTGGTTCTGCTCGGTCGACGATGCCGAAGCCGCCGGCTGCCGCGAAACCCGGCGATAGTCCGGCAACTCAGACGTGCTAGTATTGGCCACAGGCAATCGCAAGGTGAACCGTGGCCGAAACCGGTAGCGTGCAATCTCCGCCACGCCGTGATCGTTCGCGGCTGGAGCGCTTCACGCTGCTCGCACTGGCCGTCGTGCTCGCCTATACCATCGTGGCCTATGTTCTGCTGCCCAAGCTCTGGAGCCATTACGAGCACCAGGAAGGCCTCGCCAGCCTGTCCATGGTGACCCGCACGGCGCAGGGTATTCCCGGCGATCCGATCAATATCGGCCTGGTCGGCGACAACAAGGACGTACTCTGCGCCATGCAGGCGGCCGGCTGGTATCCCGCCGATCCAGTCACGCTCAGATCCTCGATCGAAATCGTCGGCAGCGTGGTGCTGAACCGCCCCTACCGCGCAGCGCCGGTCAGCAATCTCTACTATCTCGACCGCCGCGAGGATCTCGTTTTCGAGAAGCCGGCCGGCAAAAGCGCCGACCACCGCCATCATGCGCGGTTCTGGAAGGTGTTCGACGCGGGCGAGGAAAACCGGCCGGTCTGGCTCGGCGCCGCCACCTTCGATCGAAGCGTCGGCGTCAGCCATTATACCGGCGCATTCACCCATCATATCGCCGCCGATATCGACGCCGAGCGCAAGCTCATCGCCGCCGACCTCGAAGCCGCCGCAATGGTCGAGGCGAAATATCAGGTGACGGGCATCGGACCCACCCTCACCGGGCGCAATGGCGGCGGCGATCCCTATTACACCGACGGCGAGGTGTGGATTCTGCGCCTGGTCGAGTCCTGCCACGCGCAAACGGGCCCTGCCGCCGTCCTCCCCAGTCCGCCCGCGACCGAAGCCAAGGATCAGATCTGGCACGACATCGCCGATGCGCTGGGAAAATAGCACGGCCAGCGGTCTTGAATTTCCCGTCAATCCCCTGCATCCCTTGCCTGCCCAAAGCGATTTGAAGTCGCGGCCGGGCCACGCCAGCGTGGTCTCGCGTCCTACCGATCAAGGAAATGACAATATGGTTGTTCGCGCGGGCCGGGAATTTCTCGCCATTCCCGGGCCCACCACGATGCCCGACGAAGTGCTGCGGGCGATGCATCGGCCGGCGCTGGATATCTATTCCGCAGAGATGGTCGAACTGACCGAGAGCCTGCTGGCCGACCTCTCGGGATTGTTCGCCACCACGGGCCGCTCCTACATCTACATCGCCAATGGCCATGGCGCCTGGGAAGCGGTGCTCTCCAACGTGCTGTCGCGCGGCGACAAGGTGCTGGTGCTGGAAAGCGGCCGCTTCGCGATCGGCTGGGGCAATGCCGCCCGCGCGATGGGCGCGGAGGTCGAAGTGCTGCGGGGCGACTGGCGCCGCGCCATCCGCCCCGCGGAAGTCGAAGCCCGCCTGCGGCAGGACCGCGATCACAGCATCAAGGCCATCCTCGCGGCGCAGGTCGATACGGCTTCCGGCGCCTATAACGACATCGAGGCCATCGGCAAGGCCATCAAGTCCGCCGGCCATCCGGCGCTGTTCATGGTCGATGCGGTGGCTTCGCTCGGCTGCATGCCCTTTCAGATGGACGCCTGGGGCATCGATGTCGCGATGTCCGGATCGCAGAAAGGCCTGATGACGCCGCCGGGCCTAGGCTTCGTCGCCGCCAATGACCGCGCCCGCCAAGTGCACAAGACGGCCGGAATGCGCACACCCTATTGGGACTGGACCGAACGCGAAGGCGCCGAACATTACCGCAAATATGCCGGCACCGCACCGATCCACCTGCTGTTCGCGCTGCGCCAGGCGATCAACATGCTGTTCGAAGAAAAGCTCGACAACGTGTTCCTGCGCCATCGCCTGCTCGGCGAAGCGGTGCGCCGCGCGGTTACGGTCTGGGCCGAAGGCCAAGTGCTCGGCTTCAACATCGCTGCCGCCGCCGAGCGCTCCAACACCGTGACCACGGTGACGATGGCCGGCGGCTACGACCCGGTCGCGCTGCATCATTATGCCAAGGAAAAATGCGGCGTGGTGCTCGGCGTCGGGATCGGCGAACTGGAGGGCCAGGCCTTCCGGATCGCCCATATGGGCCACGTCAACGCGCCGATGATCCTGGGCACGCTCGGCGTCATCGAAGTCGGGCTGAAAGCGCTCGATATCCCCCGCGGCAAGGGCGGCGTCGAGGCCGCGATCGAGTGGCTGGGCGAGAGTGTGAAGGCGTGAGGGGGTGCGCTTACTCATTGCTAGTCGAGCGTTTCTTGATGCGAATCATAATGAGTCGATGTCGTAGGGTGGGTTGAGCTCTTCGCGAAACCCACCAATTCCGCCGCCGCGATGGGTTTCGTGACCAGTTCGGACGTGCGTCCGATCTGGTCACTCTACCCATCCTACAAGTGATCCGCTTCATGGAATCGGTCGCGAACCGTTGCGCCTGGACATAGCCACCGCTGACTCGCAGACAGTCGGCTGTCGCCAAAGCCTTTTCGGCGCGTCATTTTTGGTGCTTATACTGTTTGCCAAGGGGCCGACAACGGCACTGGACGGGGGGAATCCGCTTGGCGTCGGTTGATTTGCGTGGCCTGACCAAGCGGTTTGGATCGCTTGCGGTGGTCGACAATGTCTCGCTGCGGATCGACCATGGCCAGCTGGTCTGCCTGTTAGGCCCCTCCGGCTGCGGCAAGACCACGACGCTGCGGCTGATCGCCGGTTTCCTGGAACCTTCGGACGGCGAGATCCATGTCGGCGATCGCCTGGTGTCCTCCAAGCTCAGGACCTTGCCGCCCGAGCAGCGCAAGATGTCGATGATCTTCCAGAGCTACGCGCTGTGGCCGCACATGAGTGTCGCGGAAAACATCGTCTACGGGCTTCGCATCAGGAAGCTCGATCGCGCGACCATCGCCAGCAAGCTCAAGGCAATCCTGGAGACGACAAAACTCGAAATGCTCGCCGCGCGCTATCCCGGCGAATTGTCCGGCGGCCAGCAGCAGCGCGTCGCGCTCGCGCGCGCCCTGATCGTCGAACCGGAGACGCTTCTGCTCGACGAACCCCTGTCCAACCTCGACGCCAATCTGCGCGAGGAGATGCGCTTCGAGATCCGGCGCCTGCACGACCAATACCGCTATACGACGGTTTACGTCACCCACGACCAGTCCGAGGCCATGACCACCGCCGACCTGATCGCGGTCATGAACGGCGGCAGGATCGATCAGCTTGGCACGCCGCAAGAGATCTACGAAAGCCCGCAGTCGGAATTCGTCGCCCGCTTCATCGGCGCCAGCAATGTCATCAAGGCGACAGCCCGCGACGAGAATCACATCGCGTTTTCAGGCGCGACCTTGCAGGTGGTGGGGACGAAACTGGTCGCCGGCCAGAGCGCCGTGGTCGCCATCCGCCAGCACGACATCCAGCTTTCGACGCAAGCGCCGCGAAATCCACAAAACGCGGTCAAGGCCGTCGTGACGCGCCAGGTCTTTCTCGGCGCCAGCCGCGACACCATGGTCGAGACCTCTGACGGCACCACCCTGCGTATCGTGACATCGACGGAAAACGCCGTGCCCAGGGGAGCCGAGGTCTGGCTCACGCTGCCGCCCGAACGCTGCCGCGCGCTGAGCCGATGACAACCACGACTGAAACCATCGACGGCAGGCGCGGCACGTTCGACCGGACCATGCCGGTGCTGTGGCTGTTTGCGGCGGCCCTGATCGCGCTGGTGGTGCTGCCGCTGTTCTGGCTTGCGGTCTACAGCGTCACCGACAAGGCCGGTCACGCCACGCTGCGGAATTTCGTCACGCTGTTCACCGATCCGGATTTCCTCGATCCGTTGCTGACGACGGCTGTCATCGCCACCAGTTCGGCTGCGATCTGCTGCCTGGTCGCGGCGCCGATGGGATGGCTGGTGTCGCGCACCGACATGCCCGGGCGGCAGTTCATCCGGGCACTGGTGACCGCCTCGTTCGTGACCCCGCCCTTTCTCGGCGCCGTCGCCTGGGAGTTGCTGGCCGCGCCCAACAGCGGGTTGCTCAACCAGCTGTTCCGCTTGGTGACCGGCGCCGTCGCCGACGATCACCTGTTCGATATCTATTCGCTGACCGGCATCATTTTCGTCATTTCCTGCTACACTTTCCCTTTCGTTTTCGTGCTGGTCGCCAATGCGCTCGACGGCATGCCCGGCGAACTCGAAGATGCTTCCGCCATGCTCGGCGGCCGCACCTGGACCACGGCGCGGCGCGTCACCATTCCCTTGGCGCTCCCCGCTTTGGTCGCAGGCGCCCTGATCGCCTTTCTGCAGGCCATGACCCTGTTCGGCTCGCCGGCGATCCTGGCGCTGCCGGCCGGCTTCCACACCATGACCACGAAAATCTGGAGCCTGTTCCAGTATCCGCCAAAACTCGAACTGGCCGCCGCCGCCGCGGTGCCGCTGTTGCTGGTGACGATCCTCTTGCTGCAGGCGCAGAAATTCATTCTGGGCCGCCGCGGCTATTCGGTGGTCGGCGGCAAATATGGCGCGCCGCGACGGGTCGAATTGAAGCGGTGGCGCTGGGCGGCGCTGGCATTCTGTCTGGTCGTGCTGCTCAATCCGGTGTTCCTGCCCTATCTCGCGCTGCTCAACGCCGCGTTGTCGCCGAATGCGACTACGCTGGTGACGGCATCGACGGTGACGGCGCACAATATCGTGTTCGTGTTTACCGAACTGTCGTCGACGCAACTGGCGCTGAAGAACACCGTCATCCTGGGCACCGCGACCGCGACCATCGGCACCGTGCTGGCGCTGGTGATCGCCTATGTCACGACGCGGCAGGCGATCGCGGGCTCCCGTCTGCTCGGTTTCCTCGCCACCGCCCCGGTCGCCGTCCCCGGGATCGTGCTCGGGGTCGGGCTGTTCCTGAGCTATACCAGGCCGCCCTTCGTGCTCTACGGCACGCTGTGGATTCTGCTGATCGCGTTCCTCACCATCAACCTGCCGTCGGCCTACCAGCAATTGCAGGCGGCGTTCGCAACCATCCATCCCGAGCTCGAGGACGCCAGCCGCATTCTCGGCGCGAGCCGGCTGACCTCGCTGCTCAGGATCACCGCGCCGCTGCTGCGCACCGGGGTGATCGCGACCTGGTGCTTTATCTTCATCGGGGTGATGCGCGAGCTTTCGGCCGCCATCGTGCTGTTCACCTCGCAGACCAAGGTGATCAGCGTCCTGATCTACGACCTCAACGAAAGCGGCGATCTCGCCGCGATCTCGGTTCTGGGCATCGCCATGCTGGCGATCACCTTCGCGGTGGTGCTCGCCGTCAACCGCATCCCGGTGTTCGGCGCCAATGCGGCCACGCGGCTGCGGAATTAGGCAGCTAGCGCTCCATGCCTTCGAGCCGATAGGCCGCGACCTGCGCCTTGAGCTGGGCGAGCGGCCGCAAGGGGGCCGCGCGATCGACGAGATATTTGCCTTGCGCCAGCCAGGCCAGCACTTTCAGATCGACCGCGGGCGAATGATGGATCACGTCGGCGTAGTTGTCCAGATCGTGCGAGACATCCGCGACGGCGCGGAAATCATGCAGGCCGACATTTTGAAACTGCGTCAGCCGCTGGCCGATATAGGCGGAGAAATCATAGACGATTCTGAGCGTCGCCGGCGAAGCGTCCCGCATCGCCACCCATTGCAGAATCGAGTAGGGCGGGAAGTAGATGTCAAACTTCACATCCGGATGGGCTGCGATCAGGCCTATGGCGTCATGTTCGAAGTTGCGCACCATCGCCTCATAATCGTAGCCGTCCGACAGATAGCGGCGGTGCGCCGGGTCGGTGATGTCGGCGAACGCCGCCCGCGCCTTGCCGGCATTGTAGGCCTCCGACAGCGCGACATCCGGCCGGAGAATGTTGATGTCGTCGACGCGGGCGATCGGAAATCTGAACATCACGCCGTTGGTCAGCCGCGCCACCGCCGGCCGCAGCGGCGGAATTGACCGCAAAAGGATCCAGGCCGACTCGCGCGTCATGGCGGCGCTGAAAAGGTAACCCGCAATACCCCTGGTATTTCGGCGGTAGAGATCGGCGGGAAGATAGATGTCATGGTCGACTTCGGGCGCATCGCGAAAGATCCAGTCATCCACTTCCCAGATCACGCGGCCGGGATGACGATCAAGCGCCGCCGCCAATACAAAACTTTGCTCGTGCGAGTTCGATCCGGTCATCGACAGCTTCAGCGAGCGGACCCCGAGCAGGGAATCGATATCGCTCTGCCGGAAATGGATCGCGAGCGAAGTGCCCATGAATACCGTGTCGAAATCCTGGCTGCGGATCAGGCCGGCATCCTGCATGCGGCTGTCAGGTGAATACATCGCGGCAAACAGCCGGGCGGGCCCGAACAGCTGCAGCGGATCGACCATGAAATTGAGCGCAGCCGCCGCCAGCAGCGTGAGCGCGCTGGCGCACAGAAACCACAGCAGATCCCTGGCCGGTCTGCTCATCAGAACCTGAAATAAATGAATTCGCTGTGCGGCTGGATGCCGAGGATCCCGAACGCCAGCAGCGCCGCACCGGCGTAGAGAAAGGCCGGACGCCAGCGCCACGCCGCGATGGCCTCGCCCACGGTCCGCTTGTTGTGATCGTACCCCATGATCGCCTGGGTGTTGGGCGCAAACCAGGCGATCCCGGCATAGACGACGATAAACATGACGTCGGCCATCTCGCCACGGCCGAACGCGATTCGTGTGGGATCGGCCATCCGCGACAGGATAAGGATCGCGGAGGCCATGCTGTCGGCGCGAAACAAGACCCATGCGACAACGACCGATGCAAACGTCAGAATGAGCGCGGCGAGCTCGGCCGGTCGCGCGAAGCGTGGCGAGACCCTGGGAACGTAGCTGTTCCAGGCATGGTTGACGCACAGATAGAGGCCGTGCAGCGCCCCCCATGCGGCAAAGGTCCAGGCGGCGCCGTGCCAGAGCCCGCCAAGCACCATCGTCAGCATCAGATTGACATAGCGCATGAGCCGGCCATGGCGGTTGCCGCCGAGCGGGATATAGAGGTAATCGCGCAGGAACTGCGACAGCGTCATGTGCCAGCGCCGCCAGAAATCGATGATGCTGGTGGCCTTGTAGGGCGAATTGAAATTGAGCGGCAGGAAGATGCCGAACATCAGCGAAATGCCGATCGCCATGTCGCAATAGCCGGAGAAATCGAAATAGAGCTGAAAGGTGTAGGCGAGCGCCCCGATCCAGGCCTGATCGAAGGTCGGCGCGACAGGTCCAAAGGCGAGCGCCACCAGGGGCTGGATGCCGTCGGCGAGCGCGGTTTTCTTGAACAGACCGATCGCGAAAATGATCAGGCCGCACAGGATCAGATGCGGATCAGGCCGCTGTGCCTCGCTGCGGTCGAATTGCGGGATGATATCGCTGTGGTGGAGGATGGGCCCCGCGATCAGATGCGGGAAATAGGTGACGAACAGCGCATAATGCGGCAGCGCATAGTGCGCGACGTTTCCCCTGTAGGCATCGACCAGGAACGCGATCTGGGTGAAGGTGTAGAATGATATGCCGACCGGAAGCAGGATATCGATCGTGACGCCGGTCGAAAACAGGGCATTGAGGTTGGCGGCCAGGAAGCCGGCGTACTTGAAAGTGCCGAGCACCGCGAGGTCAAAGGCTATGCCGGCCACCAGGATCGCCCGTCGCGGCACGGCGCGGGGACGCTGCGAAATCAGCAGAAAGCCGATGACATAGTTGAACGCGACCGACCCCAGCAGCAGCGGCACGAACTGCCAGTTGCTGGCCGCGTAGAAGGCCAGCGATGCCAGCGCCAGCCATACCACGGAAGCCAGATTGCCGAGACGGCCGAACAGGAAATAACCGAGCAAGGCTGCCGGCAGGAACAGGAAGATGAACTGGTATGAATTGAAGAGCATGGATTGCGCGCTTGTTCGCCTTTGAAATGACTAACCACACCATCCGCCCCCCAACAAGGCGCCCATGGCCCTGGCAATCCCGCGGGATCGAACCGATATGGACACCGATATTCGGACGATGGGATGGCGGCCCAATCCGCGAGCAGAGAATGAGGACCGGGTGACACAGGCATTCAGCACGAAGGGATCCCGGCCGGCGCCGGTGGCGCCACGCCGACCGCATTCATTTACCTTCCACGGCATCACGGTCACAGACGACTATGCGTGGCTGAAGGATGACAACTGGCAGGAGGTGTTGCGCGATCCCGCCGTCCTCGACGGGGATATCAAAAGCTACCTCGAAGCGGAGAACGGCTATACCGAAAGCCTGCTCGGCCATACCGCGGCCTTGCAAAGGAAACTGGTTGCCGAAATGCGCGGCCGAATCAAGGAGGACGATTCCAGCGTGCCCGCGCCGGATGGTCCCTATGCGTATCTGCGCAAGTTCCGCGAGGGCGGTCAGCATGAGTTGTTCGGCCGCTGCCCGCGCCATGGCGGCGAGATCGAGATCGTACTCGACGGCGACGCGCTTGCGGCCAATCACGGCTATTTCAAATTCGGCGGCGCCCGCCATTCGCCGGACCACAGGTTGGAGGCCTGGAGCGCGGATATCCAGGGTTCGGAGTATTTTACCATCCGCGTGCGCGACTGGGCCGACAAGACCGACCGCGAGGATGTCGTCGAGGAAACCGACGGCGGCATCGTGTGGAGCACGGACTGCGAGAGCTTTTTCTACGTCAAACTCGACGACAACCACCGCCCGATGCAGGTCTGGCGTCACCGCCTGGGGTCGCCGCAGGCGGACGATATCCTGATCTACGAAGAGCAGGATGCCGGCTGGTTCACGCATCTGCATGAAAGCGCAAGCGGACGCTTTTGCGTGATCGCCGGCGGCGACCACGAAACCTCCGAGCAGCGGCTGATCGATCTGTCCAATCCCGACGCGCCTGCGCGCCTGGTTGCCGGCCGCGAGGTCGGCGTGCAATATTCAGTCGCCGACCGCGGCAATGAGCTCTACATTCTGACCAATGCCGACGGCGCCATCGACTTCAAGATCGTCACCGCGCCGCTGGCGTCGCCGCAGCGCGCCAACTGGCGCGAGCTGATCGCGCATCGCGCCGGCGTCTACATCATCGATTTCGAGCTTTATTCCGGGCACCTGGCGCGGCTGGAGCGCGCCCACGCTCTGCCCGCCATCATCATCCGCGATCTCACGAGCGGCGCGGAGCACGCCATCGCCTTCGACGAGGCGGCCTATTCGCTCGACACCATGGGCGGCTACGAGTTCGACACGACGAATTTGCGCTTCGCCTATTCGTCGATGACGACGCCGTCGGAAGTCTACGATTATGACATGGCGAGCCGGGCGCGAATTTTGCGCAAGCGTCAGGAAATACCCACCGGCCACAATCCGGCCGACTACGTCACCACCCGCATCATGGCGCCCTCCCAGGATGGCGCGGAGGTGCCGGTCTCGATCCTGCACCGCCGCGACCTCGTCCGCGACGGCACGGCCCCACTGCTGCTGTACGGCTACGGCTCCTATGGCATGGCGATGCCGGCCTCGTTCTCGACCAACCGGCTGTCGCTGGTCGATCGCGGTTTTGTCTATGCGATCGCGCATATCAGAGGGGGTTCCGACAAGGGCTGGGGCTGGTATCTGGACGGCAAGCGCGCCAAGAAGACCAACAGCTTTGATGATTTTGCCGCCTCAGCCCGCGCGCTGATATCAGCCAAATATACCGGCACAAAACGCATCGTCGGCCATGGCGGCAGCGCCGGCGGCATGCTGATGGGAGCCAGCGCCAATCGGGCCGGCGAGTTGTTCGCAGGGATCGTCGCCGAAGTGCCGTTCGTCGACGTGCTCAACACCATGCTCGATGGCAGTCTGCCGCTGACGCCGCCGGAATGGCCGGAATGGGGCAACCCGATCGAAAGCGCTGATGACTTCAGAACCATCCTGTCCTATTCGCCCTACGACAACGTCGCGGCGAAGCACTATCCGGCCATCCTGGCGATGGCCGGGCTGACCGATCCGCGCGTCACCTATTGGGAGCCGGCGAAATGGATCGCGCGGCTGCGCGCGACCATGACATCGGGCGGCCCGGTGATGCTGCGCACCAATATGGGCGCCGGCCACGGCGGCGCCTCCGGCCGCTTCAACCGCCTCGACGAAGTCGCCATCGCCTACGCCTTCGCGCTGTGGGCGGTGGGATTGGCGGAGCGGGGTACAGTGTGAGCCCCTTGGAGATCATCGTCGCCGCACGCGCGGTCTGCTCCCTCGCCCCAGGGTTGGCGTTATACGCGCTAGCTTAACGCCAGTCAGGTGGCCCCAACTCTCTCACTCCCTCTCCCCGCTTCTTTAGCGCGGGAGAGGGTGGGGTGAGGGGACCACTCGGGCGGTCCCGATGCGGCGCCCCCCTCACCCCAACCCTCTCCCGCCCCCGCGAAAG
>NZ_JBEKXH010000088.1:0-18483 GCF_049512235.1 Bradyrhizobium sp. | reverse complement strand
ATCCGCCCGATATCGATCTTGCCTGTCGCTGCCCGGCTTGCGGTGTCCTCGATGCCATGGTCGATGGCATTGCGGATGAGATGAACCAGCGGATCGGCAAGGCGCTCGATCATGGTTTTGTCGAGCTCGGTATCCTCGCCGGAGGTGACGAAATCGACCGGCTTGCCCAGATCCCGCGAAAGATCGTGCACGAGCCGGCGAAAACGGCCGAACAGCGATCCGATCGGAACCATGCGCGCGCCCATCGTGGTATCACGCAGGCTTGCCGCCAGGCGCTCGATCTCCTCGGCGATCGCCTTGATGGAGATGTCATCGGTGGCAGCCGCCAGCTGACTGAGGCGTGCCTGGGCGATGACGAGTTCGCCGACGCGATCCATCAGTTCGTCGAGGCGCTCGGCCTGGACGCGGACGGTGGCATTGGCTTTGTCGTCCCAGCGCCTGGCTGGCGTGGGTCGAATTGGGTCTGTCCCAGCATCCGGCGGCGGCGTAGTCGCGGCAGGCGTATCGATCCGCTCCGGCAACAGCGCCGGAATGCAGGCTGCTGCGATCGGCACACAATCAAGCTTCATTTCGTCCTGGACAAAGATGAATACGTCGTCGATGGCAGCCCGCTCGCAGTCGCTGTGCAGCGTCACATCCCATTTCAGGAAGCAGTGTTCGGGATCGAGCTCGTCGAGAAACGGCACGTCGTCGGTCAGCGCCATCACGAAGCAGGCGCCAAGCTTGCCAAGGTCTTCCAGCAGGTCGAGCGGGTTGGAGCCGTTGCGGAGAATGTCGCTGTCGAACTCGATGTGAAGCTGCCATCCGGTCCGCGCCTCAACCGGGGGCGGCAATTTCCCGGCCGACCGCGCTTCGATATTGGGATGCGCGTGCGGCTCGACCAGCCGATGTAGATCGCCAAGAATGCCGTCGCCGATGATGGAATCGGTGCTATCAGGCGCTTCGATCAGGGCGCGTATGTAATCCTTGGCGGCTAATGCTACCGAGATGAGATCCTGGTCTGGCTTGATTTCACCCTTGCGCACGCGGTCAAAAGCGGTTTCGAATTCATGCGTGAAGCTCGCCACCTCGTCGAAGCCGAACATCGCGCCCGAACCCTTGATGGTATGCAGCGCGCGGAAGGCGGTATCGACAAGATCTTTGTCATCAGGACGAAGCCCGAGGTCTAACAAGGCCGACTCGAGAGCTTCAAACAGCTCGCTCGCCTCCTGCCGGAAAACCTCGGCGGGGTCCAAGGTTGTCATGATCGCACCAGTTTGCTGACGACCGAAAGAAGCTGCTCCTGCTTGAACGGCTTGGTGATCCAGCCGGTGGCGCCCGCCTTCTTTGCCTCGAGCTTGACGGCATCGTTCGATTCGGTGGTGAGAAAGACAATCGGCAGTCCGACCAGGGCCGGCAACGCCCGCAGCGCCCGGATAAGCTCCAGGCCGTTCATGACCGGCATGTTCAAATCGGTGATGACGAGATCGAGTTTGCCGGATTTGGCTTTCTCCAGCCCCTGGGCGCCATCGCCGGCTTCGATCACGTTATGACCCGCGGGTGCCAGCGTCACCTTGATCATCTGGCGAATACTCGGCGAATCGTCGACGGTGAGAATATTGCCCACTTAACTGATCTCCGTTGGATGCACAGAATGGCAATCGGGCATTGCCCGCCTGGAAACACCGGCGCGTTGAATCGCGGATCGGAGCACGTCTGAAACTGCGGTCAGGCTGACACGATGGCCGAAGTGGCGCGCGGTCTTGGCTGTCGAAAGCAGCAGTTGAACCGACGTTACATCGGCCTTGTCGACGGCGGAGCAATCCAGCTCCAGCCCTTTCTGCCCCTTGAGCGCCTGGCAGAGCAGATCATAGGCGACCCGAATGCCGCCGATGCTGCAGTCCGCGGGCAGACGAAGCGACTGAAGCGGCTCTTGCTGAGGTTCCATTTCGATCCTGCCTGGACTGGCCGATGTCGACAACAAGCGCCTCGTTCGACGGCTTCGACGATTGACGATCAGAGCGCGTAAAACGGCTGCGGTGGTAGTCGAATCGATCCGAGGGACTATTTGGTGCTTCGAGGGTTACGAGCCTTTTGCTTCTCACACCGTTAACCGGCGCCGCGTACAAATACGCATTAGCTGACCGCCATGGTGGCCGGGCGCGGTCCGGGCTTCAGACTTGCTGCCGCTATTCGGCTGCGGCCGCTATCCGCTCCGGAAATGCCGCGGAAAGCGCGGCGCGGTTGGCACGGAGTATGCCGCGCTCGGTGATCAGCCCGGTCACCAGCCGCGCCGGCGTGACATCGAAGGCATAATTCGCAACCGGCGAGCCCTCGGGCACGATCCGCACGGTCTCGATCCGCCCCGCAGCGGTCCGTCCGGTGATGTTCGCGATCTCTTCGGCGCCGCGTTGCTCGATCGGAATTTCCCTGATGCCGTCATCGACGCTGAAATCGATCGTCGGTGACGGCAGCGCCACATAGAACGGCACATTATTATCCCAGGCGGCGAGCGCCTTGAGATAGGTGCCGATCTTGTTGCAGACGTCGCCTCTGGCGGTCACCCGGTCGGTGCCGACGATGACGAGATCGACCATGCCGTGCTGCATCAGATGGCCGCCGGTGTTATCCGGGATCACGGTGTGCGGCACGCCGTGATGGCCGAGTTCCCAGGCCGTCAGCGCGGCCCCCTGATTGCGCGGCCGGGTCTCGTCGACCCAGACATGAACGGCATGACCACGGTCATGCGCGAGATAGATCGGGGCGGTGGCGGTGCCCCAATCGACCGTCGCCAGCCAGCCGGCGTTGCAATGGGTCAGCACATTGACGCGCTCACCCGGCTTTTTGGTCGCAGCGATCGCCTCGATCAGGGCCACGCCCTGCTCGCCGATCGCCTTGTTGATGGCGATGTCCTCTTCGGCAATATCGCCGGCACGGGAATAGGCCGCCGCGGCACGCGCCGGCGGCGGCAGCGGCCGCAACGCGGTGCGCATTTCGTCGAGCGCCCATTTCAGGTTGATCGCGGTCGGCCGTGTCGCAATCAGCGTCCGGCAGGCAGCATCGAGCGCCGCGTCCGAGGCGTCGGCTCGCATCTTAAGCGCTACCCCGTAGGCCGCGGTTGCGCCGATCAACGGCGCGCCGCGAACCAGCATCGAGGAGATCGCCTCCGCCGCGTCCGCGCAGGTCAAAAGCCGCGCGACAACAAAATCATGCGGCAATCGCCGCTGGTCGATGGCGCCGACCGACCAGCCGTCCGGCTCAAGCCAGATACTGCGGTAAGGCCTGCCGTCGATCTTCATGGCGCACCTCTTGCTGTCGCATGTTTCACGAGCGCAAAATCCGTCCCGCCACCGCGTCGAGTTTTTTCAACAGTTCCGGATCCCGCGCTTCCGGCGCGGTGATCAGGGCGGTATCGAGCGCACGGTCCGAGCCGATCGGACACGGCTCGTGCTCCCTTGGAAAATCCTCTGCAAGGCGCGCGACCAGCCCCTTGGCCTTGTCGGCATTGGTGGTCAGCACCCGGATGATGTCCTGCACGGTCACGGCATCATGGTCGGGGTGCCAGCAATCGAAATCAGTCACCATGGCGACAGTGGCGTAGCAGATCTCCGCTTCGCGGGCGAGTTTGGCCTCGGGCATGTTGGTCATCCCGATCACCGAATAGCCCGCCGTCTTGTACGTCATGCTTTCGGCGTAACTGGAGAATTGCGGTCCCTCCATGCAGACATAGGTGCCGCCGCGCGCGAATGCGATGCCCTCGGCCTCGGCCGCGGCGGCCAGGTGGATGCGCAGCCGCGGCGAGACCGGATGCGCCATCGATACGTGGGCGACGCAGCCCTTGCCGAAGAACGAGCTTTCCCGCTTGTGGGTGCGGTCGACGAACTGGTCGACCAGCACGAAGGTGCCGGGCGGCAATTCCTCCTTGAACGAGCCGCAGGCGGACAGCGAAATCAGGTCGGTGACGCCGGCGCGCTTCAGCACGTCGATGTTGGCGCGGTAATTGATATCGGACGGCGACAGCCGATGGCCCTTGTCATGACGCGGCAGGAACACGACCGGCAGGCCGGCGATGGCGCCGCGGCGCACCGCCGCCGAGGGCTCGCCCCATGGACTCGGAATCGCTTCCTCGCGCATATTTTCAAGGCCGGGCAGGTCGTAAATGCCGGAGCCGCCGATAATGCCAAGCACCGCCTTGGTCATGGTTTTCCCTTCGCCTGGTTGAACCCCGATTCAGCACGCCGGCGCGGCGTCGACAACCGTATATCGAGCTCTTACCGGGCAATGGAAAGGCATTTCGTGCCCCGGGTCTGCGCTTTGGCCTGCCGTCAGAACTATCTATTGCATCGGATCTGGTTCCCCCTCCCCCCGCGAAGCGGGTGGAGAAGCGGTGGGGAGGTGGGTCAATCGGCAGGAACCGCTGCTTCGGTGAACGCCGCGCCACCCCCGACCCCGGATCAAGTCCGGGGCAGGCTCCCTCCCCACCACGCGAGTGCCGGGAAAACCGCGGATTAACTGTCGATAGCGAAATGTGGACTGTTTACCCTGAATTTCATCGACGCATTTCAACTAAATCCCTAGCCTTAAAACCACCCGAAGGTGTCCAGCAGACGATGTGCATCGTTTGATGCTGACGATGAAGTTTTGCAATTTTAAAAGTCCAGGAAGGATACCGGCCATGAATGTTCGAGAGGTGAGGTTCCGCAGCCCGGCTGCGGGTGCCGCCGGCGAACAGCTTCTCTCCCGACCGAGGCTTTTTCCTGCAGCGCGCAGCGGTGGTCGCATCCGCGGCGGCTGCGGAGGCTGCGGCCGTTGATCGCGATGCGCGCTTTTCCAACGCCGCCATCGACGCGGCGCGTCACGAGAGGCTTTTGGGCGTCCGGCTTCCCGACGCGTTCGTTGGTGCGCGATACGATGCCGACAACGTTGCGCGCGCCGCGAATTCAGACTGATGGGGCAACGGCGGTGCTCGCTCAAAAGAAACTTCGATGCCGCGAAATTGCCCTACCCGACCTGGACGCGGTCGCCAATCTTCTGACGCGCGGATTTGTCGGCCGACCGCGCGACTATTGGCTGCTGGGATTGCAGCGTCAGGCGGCGCGTGGGATTCCCTGGGGATATCCGCGCTTCGGCTATCTGCTCGACAATGATGGCGATGCGGTCGGCGTTCTGCTGCTGCTTTATTCCTCGAAAAGCAACGGCGGCGAGACGACGATCCATTGCAATCTGTCGAGCTGGTACGTCGAGCCTGCGTTCCGCAATTACGCTGCGCTGCTGACCAGGATCGCGCATAAGAACAAGGAAGTTACCTATCTCAATATCAGTGCCGCAACCCGGACCTGGCCGATCATCGAGGCCCAGGGCTTCGATTCCTATTGCAGCGGACTTTTCTTCTCGCTTCCTGCCCTGTCACGCCAAAAGCCGGGCATGAGTGTCGAGGCGATCGCGCCCGATAGCGGCGCCATCGAAGGCCTGCCCGACACGGAGGCCGAACTGCTGGCCCGGCACGCACGCTATGGGTGTCTCAGTCTGGTCTGTCGTACGCCCACCGGCGCTGTCTTTCCATTCATCATGCTGCCGATGCGCATCCGCCGCGGGTTGATTGCGCCGCCGGCGATGCAACTGATCTATTGCCGCGATATTGCCGACTACGCGCAGTGCGCCGGCGCCATCGGCCGGGCTCTGATCCGGCGCGGCAAGATTTCGGTCATTGTCGACGCCAACGGACCGATACCCGGCCTCGCCGGCATCTATTCCACAGCCCGTGGCCGCAAATATTTCAAGGGTCCGCATCCACCCCGTCTCGCCGACCTCACCGACACTGAACTGGTGCTGTATGGGCCCTGAGGCTTTGCCACTTTCTCTATGCAACGGTCTGCTTTAACGGGAAGACTATCCATGCCCAAGCTCACCCGTCGCTTCCAATACTGACGTGAGGCTAAATTGGCACTTCAGGTCGATACGGATCAGGCTGTCTCGCCGGCCACCGGAGTTGTTCTGCTCGGAGGCACGCACGGTGCCTTGTCGGTGGCGCGCAGCTTCGGCCGCAAGAACGTTCAGGTCGTGCTGCTCACTGACGACCATCCGTTACCGAAGCTTTCCAGGTATGTAAGCCGCAGCTTCGATTGGCCCGGTGCCTTGTCGCCGCATGTGGAGCAATGGCTGGTCGATTTCGCCATCCGGCATGATCTGCAAAACTGGCTGTTGATCCCATGTGCCGACGCCGAGGTGAAGTGCGTCGCTCAACACCTCGCCTGCCTGCGTTCTGTGTTTAAGATCGTCAGTTGCGATTGGCACGTGTTGCAGAAAGTTTGCGACAAACGGCTTCTTGCAGAGACGGCTGCTGCGGCTGGTATCGATTCTCCCACCAGCTACCCGGTTCGGTCGGCAGACGATGCCGAATGCGTCGAGGTTCAGTTCCCGGTCGTGCTCAAGCCCGCGATGCGGCTGCAACGCAATGCCTTCACCTCCCGCAAGGCATTCCGGGCCAATTCGCGCGACGAGTTGACGCGGTTCTACCGCCTGGCCGCTTCGCTGGTGGGTCAAGACGACGTGGTCGTGCAGGAACTGGTTCCGGGCGGTGGCGGGTCGCAGTTCTCCTACGCGGCGCTGTGGTATGGCAATGCGCCGGTCGTGGAAATGACAGCGCGCCGGATGCGTCAATTTCCCCTCGAGTTCGGACATACCAGCACCTTTGTAGAAGTGGTGGACAATGATGCGGTGAAAGTTGCGGGAAGAAAGCTGCTTTCTCTGATCGGTTTCGAAGGGCTTGTCGAAATCGAATTCAAGAGGGACGCGCGCGACGGCAGCTATAAGGCCTTGGACGTCAATCCCCGCCCGTGGTCATGGTTCGCTTTGTGCGAGGCTGCAGGCCAGGATCTCCCGATACTGATGCGAAACATCATTCTCGGCGACGCAATCGACCCGGTCCGGCCGCGTGTCGGCCAGGTCTGGGTCCATCTCTCGAAAGATGTCATCGCCGCGACCCTGCTGATCCTCCAGGGCGACCTCGACTTGCTCGCCTACATCAAGGCCATCCGCCGGAGGGTCACTTTTGCAGCATTCGCATGGGACGATCCGCTTCCCGGATTACTGGAGCTGCCGTTAATGGCGTACCGCGTTGTTTGCCGGGCGATCGCATCGTCGGCAGCTGCGCGGCTTCCTCTGCGCAATGCCGATGCCGGCAAAATCAAAGCTGATCGCAGGCGCCCGGCTAGACCTTGTTAAGATAAATTCCGGCAAGTTCGGCACGATCAAGGAACGGATTATTGTTGTGTAAGGTCTCTGTCGCAGATTTTTGGTCCTGAGAGCCCGTTCATCGGCGCGGATATCGGTGCGATCGAGCTCGGCTGGTTGTTTTTGGCGGATGGTCAAGGTGTTGTCGATGTTGAAATTCGAATGCGAAGTCGCTGTTATCGGCGCCGGGCCTTACGGGCTTTCAGTTGCATCGCATCTGAGAGCCGCGGATATCGAGACGAGGGTGTTCGGCGAGACAATGTCGTTCTGGCGAAAGCACATGCCGAAGGGCATGAAGCTTCGATCATCGCCAGCGGCAAGCGACTTTGCGGACCCAAAAGGCGAGCTGACATTTGAAGCCTTCACCGCCCGTCAAGGCGTCCGGCCGACGGCGCCGATTCCACTCGAAATGTTTCTCCGTTACGGCGAGTGGTTCAGAAAACATACGCTGGCTGACCTCGATACAAGGAAAGTCGTGCGCGTCGATCCGCTGGGAGACGGCTTTTGCCTGTGGCTCGACGATGGCGGCCACGTGACCGCGCAGCGTGTCGTTGCCGCGGTCGGGCTCGCCAGACAGGAATTTCGGCCGGCCGCATTTTCCGGGCTGCCGCGCGATTACGTGAGTTCCGTCTGCGAGCACATTGATGTGTCGGGCTTCCGCGGCAAACGTGTCGCCGTGATCGGCCGCGGTCAAAGCGCCTGCGAGTATGCGGCACTCTTGAACGGAGCCGGCGCGGATGTCGAACTTGTCAATCGGGGTGACGTCCGTTGGCTCGGCTCGGAAACAGCGGCAGACCAGCCGGGGGATTTGATCTGGCGTCTGCACAGGCTCCTGGCAACCAGGTCGGGAGTGGGCCCCTTCCCAATCAATTGGCTGGCGGAATCTCCTGGAACGGTGCGGCGGATGCCGCGAGGCCTGCGCGAGATGATCAACACGCGGTGTCTCAGGCCCGGTGCCACCAGCTGGCTGAAGCCGGGGTTTGCCGGCGTGAAAACGGGCCCAGGCCGGAATATCCTCGAGGCGCGGGTGCGCGAGTCAAAGATATTCCTGCGGTTCGACTGCAGCTCGGCGGAATATGACCATGTCCTGCTGGCGACGGGGTATCGCAGCGATATCGGCAAGCTGAACCTGTTCGCGTCCGAACTGCTTGAGGCAATCCGTTGTGTCGACGGTTCACCGGAGCTGTCGATGGGGCTTCAATCGAGTGTGCCCAACCTGCACTTCGTCGGATCCAGTGCGGTCATGAGTTATGGTCCGCTGATGCGCTTTATCGCGGGATCAGGTTTTGCGGCGCGGCATTTGACGCAATATATCCTGGGGCGGCGTGCCTTGGGACGCGCGGTCAGGAACGGGAGCGAGTCAATCGTTACCGCCGCCACTCGGATCGTCTCGAGGACTTGAGAAGATCGGGTATTGAAAACGCTGCTCGATGCAGTCGCGTCAGAACTCGCCTGGTTGGCAGAGAAATGCGCTTCGGATGAGAAAATGGCCCGACTAAGGGCCATCTTCGCATTACATCTTTTTGTCCATCATAGGCTACATCGCTTCATGATGATGGTGATGGTGATGGTGGTGGTGGTGGTGGTGATGATGCATCATCGGCTTCGCATCTTCTGCGCTTGCGATTGACGGAATTGAAAACGCGATTGCAGCCAATGCGGCTAACACGTAAGAAAGATTCTTCATTGATCGCTCCTTGGTGCCTGATGATATAGGCAGTGAACGGTAGCAAATGCATCATTTGCAGCCAACACAAAAATTATGAACAGACGTTCAGATGCAGCTGATGGAACGACCCCGTGACAAGCTCGCCGGTTTTACCGAGCTCGCATTACCCAAGACCGCCCCGTCCTTGGGGATTTCCGGGGCACGTCACTTACAGTGGGCTTTTTCTCGAAGGTCCTGTGCATATTTTTTGTGTTTGTATTTCAATTTGCAAACATTGCTCTTCGTCATCCGGACCTTAAATACCGCATCGTTAACTGATACAACCACGCCGACGCCTGAAGGCAATGCTGTTGCTGGGCTAACGAGGAAGGTTAGCGCGGATAAGATCGCGATTGAGCGGAGCATCTGTGGATCTCCTCACATGACCGGCGATGCGCTTAGGCGATCACCATTGTTCCTATTGTCAATGCTCCCTTTGTCAAATTTGGGTGTTTGAAACCTCTGTTCGCTGCGCTGCAGCACTACGAAATGTCAACTGGTGGTTTCCGGATCGAACAGCGCGCCGCCGAAGCCGCCGGTCTGGGGCCAATGTTCAATGCAAAGCGGTCAGTTCTTGATTTGTTTGCACCATTCGGTCAGGAGTGAAGATCGGCGCGATTCGTCAGGCCGCGGCGGAGTCGAAGTCGTTGTCGGCCGGCCGATCACGGAGTCTTATCCTTCACCTCGGGATCATCCCTCCGTGCCAGCCGCAGCCGCCTATCTTGAAAGCCTCAATCCGGAACAGCGCCGCGCGGTCGAGCACGGCGCCGCCGGACCGGCACCGTCGGGGCCGCTGCTGGTGATCGCCGGCGCCGGATCCGGCAAGACCAACACGCTGGCGCATCGGGTCGCCCATCTGATCGTGGGCGGCGCCGATCCCCGGCGCATCCTGCTGATGACCTTTTCGCGCCGGGCGGCTGCCGAGATGGCGAGGCGGGTCGAGCGGATCGTGCGCAAGGTCCTCGGTGACAGGGCCACTGTCATGACGGAGGCGCTGGTCTGGGCCGGCACCTTTCATGGCATCGGCGCGCGCCTGTTGCGCGACTGCGCCGACCAGATCGGGCTCGATCCCGCCTTCACGATCCACGATCGCGAGGATTCCGCGGATCTGATCAATCTGATCCGGCACGACAAGGGTTTTTCCAAAACCGCAAACCGCTTCCCGACCAAGAGCACCTGCCTTGCGATCTACTCGCGCTGCGTCAATGCGGAGGCTTCGATCGAAGCGGTGCTGGGGTCGTCATTTCCGTGGTGCTCGGGATGGGTGGCTGAACTGAAGCAGCTGTTCGCCGCCTATGTCGAGGCCAAGCAGCGGCAGAACGTGCTCGACTACGACGACCTGCTGCTGTACTGGGCGCAGGTGATGACCGATCCGGCGCTCGCCGGCGAAATTGGCGGCCGTTTCGATCATGTCCTGGTCGACGAATATCAGGACACCAACCGCCTGCAGTCGTCGATCCTGCTGGCGCTCAAGCCCGGCGGACGCGGCCTCACCGTCGTCGGCGACGACGCGCAATCGATCTATTCATTCCGCGCCGCTACCGTGCGCAACATCCTCGATTTTCCCGGCCAGTTCTCGCCGCCGGCCGCGGTCATCACCCTGGATCGCAATTACCGCTCGACGCAGGGCATCCTTGCCGCCGCCAATGGCGTGATCGGTCTGGCCAGGGAGCGCTTCACCAAGAATCTGTGGACCGACCGGGCGTTGGGGGCAAAACCCCGGCTGGTCACGGTCCGCGACGAAGCCGACCAGGCGCGCTGCATCGCCGAACGCGTGCTGGAGAACCGCGAGTCCGGCACGCTCCTGAAGCAGCAGGCGGTTGTGTTTCGTACCTCCAGCCACAGCGGCGCGCTGGAAGTCGAACTGACCCGCCGCAACATCCCCTTCGTCAAGTTCGGCGGCCTCAAATTCCTCGATGCCGCCCACGTCAAGGACACACTGGCGCTGTTGCGTTTCGTCGAGAACCCGCGCGACCGCGTGGCCGGCTTCCGCCTGCTGCAGCTGATTCCGGGCATCGGTCCGAGCTCGGCACGGCGGGTGCTCGATCACATGGCGGACGGCGCCGATCCGATCGCGGCGCTGACTGAGGCGCCGGTGCCGCCGCGCGCCGGCGAAGACTGGCGGGATTTCGTCGGTACGGTGGCGGATCTCCGTTGTTCCAACTGGCCGGCCGACCTCGAACGCGCCCGCCGCTGGTACGAGCCGCATCTGGAGCGCATTCACGAGGATGCCGAGACCCGGCGCGCCGACCTGATCCAGCTCGAGCAGATTGCGAGCGCCTATCCCTCACGGCAACGTTTCCTGACCGAACTGACGCTCGACCCGCCGGACGCCACCAGCGACCAGGCCGGGGTACCGCTGCTCGACGAGGACTATCTGATCCTGTCGACGATCCACTCCGCCAAGGGCCAGGAATGGAAATCGGTGTTCGTGTTAAACGTGGTCGATGGCTGCCTGCCGTCCGACCTCGGCGCCGGCACGACAGCCGAACTGGAAGAAGAACGCCGTTTGCTTTACGTTGCCATGACCCGCGCCAGGGACGATCTGGATCTGATGGTGCCGCAATGCTTCTTCACCCACGGCCAACATGCGCAAGGCGACCGGCATGTCTATGCCGCGCGGACGCGCTTCATCCCCCATGCGCTGCTCGGCCTGTTCGATCAGACGGCGTGGCCGCTGGCGGTGGCCGGCGCGGCGACCCGCGCCGCGAGCCAGGGGCAGCGCATCGATGTCGGCAGCCGGATGCGCGGGATGTGGCGCTGATATGACGGTTCCAGCCGCCGCCACCGAAGCCCGGTCCGAACTCACCGCCGACGCGCTTGCGCTGCTGAATTCGGTGTTCGGCCTGCCCGGCTTTCGCGGCGCCCAGCAGGAGATCGTCAGCCATGTCGCATCCGGCGGCAACTGCCTGGTGCTGATGCCGACCGGCGGCGGCAAGTCCTTGTGCTATCAACTGCCGTCGCTGCTGCGCGCAGGTTGCGGAGTAGTCGTTTCGCCGCTGATCGCGCTGATGCGCGACCAGGTCGCAGGCCTGAGCGAGGCCGGCGTCAAGGCGGCGGTATTGAATTCGACGCTGTCCGCCAGCGAAGCTTCCAGGGTCGAGGCAGACCTCATCGCAGGCAAGCTCGACCTGCTGTACATCGCGCCGGAGCGGCTGTTGACGCCGCGCTGCCTCACTTTGCTCGGCCGCGCCAAAATCGCCCTGTTTGCGATCGACGAGGCGCATTGCGTGTCGCAATGGGGGCATGACTTCCGCCCGGAATATATCGGCCTGTCGGTGATCGCGGAGCGCTTTCCCGAGGTGCCGCGGATCGCGCTGACCGCGACCGCCGATCAACTGACCCGAAAGGAAATCGTCGACCGGCTCGGGCTATCAGGTGCGCCGGTCTTTGTGGCCAGTTTCGATCGGCCGAACATCAGGTACGAAATCGTCGAAAAGTACAGCGCGCAAAGTCAGCTCGAGGCCTTCATCGCCGAGCGCCACGAGCGCGATGCCGGCATCGTCTACTGCCTGTCCCGCGCCAAGGTCGAGGACACCGCCGCCGCGCTGAGCCGGGCCGGCATCACGGCGCTGCCCTATCATGCCGGCCTGGACGCCAATCTGCGCGCCCGCCATCAGGATCGCTTCATCAACGAGGACGGCGTCGTGATCGTCGCCACCGTCGCCTTCGGCATGGGCATCGACAAGCCCGATGTGCGCTTCGTCGCCCATCTCGATCTGCCGAAAAGCATCGAGGCCTATTATCAGGAGACCGGGCGCGCCGGACGCGACGGCAAGCCGTCCAGTGCCTGGATGGCCTATGGCCTGTCGGATATCGTGCAGCAACGCCGCATGATCGAGGAGTCTGCCGGATCGGACACCTTCAAGCAGGTGTCGCGCGGCAAACTGGAAGCGCTGGTGGCGCTGGCCGAGACCGCCGACTGCCGCCGCGCGCGGCTATTGCGCTATTTCGGCGAAAGCCTCAGGGCCGATCGATGCGGCAATTGCGACAACTGCCTGTCGCCGCCGCGCCTGCGCGACGGCAAGGTGATCGCGCAGAAACTGTTGTCCTGCGCCTATCGCACCGGGCAGCGGTTCGGCGCCATGCATCTGATCGATGTGCTGGTCGGCCGCATGACGGAGCGGGTCAAGCAGTTCGGGCACGACAGACTGTCGGTGTTTGCCATCGGCCGCGAGCTCAATGAAAAGCAATGGCGCGCCGCGCTGCGTCAACTGGTGGCGATGGGCCATCTTGCGGCCGACAGCGAGGCCTTCGGTGCCCTCAAGCTGACGGAGAGCGCGCGCGGCGTGCTCAGGGGCGAGACCGCGGTGATGCTGCGCGAGCAGGTTCCGGGCTCCCGCAGCCGCGCCAGCCGGACCACGTCACGGCGCGGCGATCTCGCCCCCGCTGCCGCCACAGCCGACAAGACCGGCCATGCGGCCTTGTCGGCCCGGCTTCGGGCCTGGCGTTCGGAAGTGGCGCGCCAGCGCGCCGTGCCGGCCTATGTCGTGCTGCACGACTCCACCCTCGACGGCATCGCGGCCTCACGCCCGCGCACGCTCGCCGAGCTGCGCGGCATCCCCGGGGTCGGCGACAAGAAGCTCGAACATTACGGCGGCGAGCTGCTCGCGCTGGTGCAGGCAAGCCGCGCCGCGAGCGAAGGCGAGGCAGCGGTCAGCTCGCCGTTACCCGTGCCGCCATTTTGAGATCGTGATCAGCTAGCCGACAATCGGACGCTCGCGACCGGCCCAGAACGGGCACTGCGGACAGGCCTCGCCCGAGGGATAGTCGATCCCCTCCTCATGCGGACAGCCCAGCACTCGCCACGCTGGCGCTATTTCTGCTGCTGCTCATTTTCAAGAAGACAGGTGGATCGCCCGATTCTACGCCCGCAGTCGAGGGCTGACGGCTTGAGTGCGGGGTGCAACCCGCTACAATCGACCCAGGAAGGCAGATGCCTGGGCAAGTCATGGACCGCGTCTCATCTATGCTGTCGTTCGTCAAAGTGGTCGACACCGGCGGATTCAGGTCGGCAGCGCGGCAACTCAACCTCGCGACATCAGTGGTCACCACCCGTGTAAAATCGATCGAAGCGCGGCTTGGGGTACGCTTGCTGAATCGTACAACGCGCAGTGTCAGCCTCACCGAGGCGGGACGAGCCTATTATGACCGCTGCGTCCAGATTCTTTCGGAGATTGAAAATGCGGAAGAAGCGGCTCAAGTATTGAGATCCGGCGCTCTCGTGCCAATTCTGAGCGATTTTTTGCCGAAGCGATTTTCGATTGACGCATTTTATCCGCACCGCGAGCACTTGCCCGCAAAGGTGCGTACGTTCATCGATCTTCTGGTGGACGATTTGCGTCAGATCGATTGGGATCCCTGTGCGCAGAATGGACAACTTTCAAGCAGTCCTGGCGCAGCTAGTGGGCACCGGCGCCGCTTGCCTTCACCTTGCGGGTCAGGGTGACTGCAGCGGCGGCGAGCACCAGCACGATGCCGATCACGGCAAAGGTATCGCTGAAGCCCATCACCAGCGCCTGGTGCTTCACCGTCTTGCCGAGCGCGATGACGGCTTGCTGATGGGCCGCGGCAGGATCAGGGACGCCATGGTTCATGAAGTAGCCGGTCAGGTCCGCGATCCGGTTGCGTACTTCCTCGCGCCCCAGCGTCACCGACTGGCCGATGATGTTGGAGTGGAACTGCTCGCGCTTGGTGATCACGGTGGCCAGCACCGCGGTGCCGATGGCGCCACCGAGATTGCGGAGCATGTTGCTGATCCCGGACGCCGCCGCGGCATCCTGCGGCGCTATGCCGCCGGTGGTGACCGACGTCAACGGGGTCAGCACCATCGCCTGGCCGATGGCGCGCACGATGTTGGGAATCCAGAGTTGGTCGCCGGCATAATCGGGCGACATCGCGGTGTTCATGAAGCAGCTATAGGCGAAGATCATCAGTCCAATGAAGGCGATATAACGCGTATCGAAGCGCCGCATCAGTTTTGGTACCAGCGGAATCAGGACCAGCTGTGGCAGGCCGGTCCAGGCCAGAACGCTGCCGATCTGCTCGGCATTGTAGCCCTGCGCCTGACCGAGATAGGCCGGCAGGATGTAGACCGATCCGAACAGCGCGAAGCCCAGCAACGTCACCGCGATAGTGCCGAAGCCGAAATTACGTTGCGCCAACAGCCGCAGCCGGATCAGCGGCTTTTCGACCGTGAGTTCGATCCAGACGAACAGCGACAGGCTCACCAGCGCGACGGCCGCCAGCCGCAGGATGAAGGGGGAGGAGAACCAGTCGTCCTTGTTGCCCTCCTCGAGCACGGTCTGCAAGGCCGACAGTCCGATCGCCATGGTGGCGATGCCGGCCCAGTCGCCTTCCCTGAGGAGCGTAAGCTGCATCGGCTGCCGCTCCAGCGTCAGATAAAGCGCGGACACCATCACGATGGTCGGGAGCACATTGACGAAGAAAATGGTCTGCCAGCCGTAATTCTCGGTGAGATAGCCGCCGATGGTGGGGCCGATCGCCGGCGCAAAGGTGACGGACAGCGCAAAGATCGCAAGGCCGATCGGCTGCTGCGGTTTCGGCAGTTTCGTCAATACCAGCGTGAAGGCCATCGGGATCATCACGCCGCCGGAAAATCCCTGCAATCCGCGCATCGCGATCATGGACGGCAGGTCGTGGGTGAAGGCGCAGGCGACCGAGAAGGCCGCGAACAGGGCCGCGCTCACGAGCATATAGCGGCGGAACGAGAACACCCTGGAGAGATAATCGGTCAGCGGGATGACCACGATCTCGCCGATCAGGTAGGAAGTCGAGATCCAGGAACCGTTATCGACGCCCGTGCCGATGCCGCCTTCGATGTTGAGCAGCGACGCGTTGGTGATCTGGATGTTCAGGATCGCCATGAACGAGCCGATCATGGCCGCGAGAACGGCAATCCAGACCCTGACACTTGCGCCATTTGGATCGGCGGCGATAAGCCCAGGTTTGGCGTAGGCGGCTGATGGCGCCGATATCGCGGCTGACCAAGCGGGGGTTGACATGGCGCTACCCTCCGGAAGACCTGTTCGAGAGTCTGGCGGCGGCGACCGCCCGGCGATCCCGGGCCTGCAACTTGGTCTCGATCGTCGGGATCACCGACATGCCCGGCCGCAATTCGATGGGCGCGCGGTTGTCGGAACCGAGCGCGATCTTCACGGGAATGCGCTGCACCACTTTTGTAAAGTTGCCGGTGGCGTTGTCGGGCGGCAGCAGCGCGAATTCCTGGCCGCTGGCGGGGGCGATGCTGTCGACGTGGCCGTGCACGACCTCTCCAGGGAACATGTCGACGGCGATGTCGACCGATTGACCTTCATGGACGTCGGTCAACTGCGTTTCCTTGAAGTTGGCCACTACATAGGCGCCGGCGATCGGCACCACCGACATCAGTTGCGTGCCGGCCTGCACGTATTGACCCGATCGCAGCGTGCGGTTGCCGACGATGCCGTCGATCGGCGCGACAATGGAGGTGTATTCGAGATTGAGCTGGGCCTGGCGCTGCACCGCTTCGGCGCGCGACAGCGTTGCGTTGGCCTGAACGATCTCGGCCTTGAGCAGGTCTACCTGCTTCACCGCGGAGGCAAGGTTGGCGGTATCGCGCGCGATCGCGGCCTGGGCGCCGGCGATGCGGGACTGCGCCTGCTGCGCGTTCTGCACGCTGCCGTAACCGGTCGCGGCGAGGTCGGTGTAGCGTTTGTTCTCCTGCGCGGCGAAGTTCGCCGTCGCCTGATCGACCTCGACGGTCGCCTTGGCGGCATCGATCACCGCCTGCTGAACCGCGAGCTGGGCCTCTTTGCTGGCGATCGCGGCGCGCGCTGCGGCGACATCGGCCCTGGCCTGGTCGAGCGCTACGGCGAAATCGCGGTCGTCGATCCGCGCCAGCACCTGACCGGCCTTGACGCGCTCATTGTCGCCGACCAGGACCTCGTGCAGATAACCCGAGATCTTGGGCGCGACCGTCGTATTGTCGGCTTGTACGTAGGCGTCATCGGTCGAGACCAGATACTGGCCGACCGTCCAGTAGTCCCAGCCATACCAGGTCGCGCCGGCGATGACGGCAAGCGCCGCACCTGCCAGCAACACCTTGCGGAAATTGAATTTTTTGGCGACAGCGGGCGCTGCCTCCCGGGCGCCGGTAGCAACATAGGCGCCTGGCAGCAGTTCCTTGAGGGCATCGCCGACTGGAACCGGACGCTCGACCTCGAATGCGGTGGGAAGGTGGGTCATGATGGTTCTCCCGGAGCGCTTTATTAGGAAACTTGACGTTTTCCAAAATAGCGCCTACATCTGGGCTGTCAATAGAATGACAGGCATCATGTAAAAGCATGGCTGAGATCGATACCTCCGAGGACCCTGACCAAGGCCGGCGCTGCCGGGGCCGCCCGCAGGTTCGCCCCGACGACCAAACCCGCCAGATCATTTACGAGGCCGCGCTCCACGAGTTCGCGAGGCTGGGCTATGCCGCAACCAGCATGGAGGCGGTGGCGCGCCGTGCCGGGGTATCCACCAGGACGCTGTATCGCCTGGTCCCCAACAAGGCTGCACTGTTCGATGGCATGGTCACGGACCGGCTCGACCACACCCTTGCCAGCGTCGATCTGCATGCGATCGATCACGCCGATATCGAACAAGCACTTGATGCGGCGCTGACGGCGTGCGCGGAGCTTACGCTCGACGAAGAAGTGATCGCGGTGCAGCGCATGGTGCTGCAGGAAGCCGGCAAGGCATCCGACATCGCCGGCACGTTCTACCGAAACGGAATTCAACGCATCGCGGCCGCGCTGGCGGATTGGCTGCGGGTGCAGCAGACGCGCGGTTTGATCGAGCTTGACGATATCGACGAAGCCGCCGGTATGCTGCTTGGCATGGTCGCTTCCGCGCCGCGCCGCGCCGCGATGTTCGGCGGCGTGCCGCTGCCATCGCGTTCGCAGATCAAAGCGCGGGTGCGCCGCTGCGCGGCGTTATTCCTGCGCGGATGCCAGACGAATTACGTGAGCACCCGCTGATGCCGTGCAGAGGCCTCTTGGTCGGCCTCAGGCGACGAAATTCACTCCGGAAGCCTTGGCCTCTGCTGTCTCGACTTCCTGGGCGGCTTCGACGCGTTGCTGGTCGGACTTGATCGTGGCTGTGTTTGCGTCCTTCGTTTCGTCAGCTGCCAGCCTGACTTCTGCCTGGCCGACCACGATCTGGGCCGGGTAAACTGGACCTATGGTGCTCATATCTGCCTCCTGCAGTTTATCCAACTTTGCAGGCATTCGTGTCCGCTTACTTAAGAGTTTCGGTTAACGTCATCGAGAAAATGGCGGTCATCAAGATCAATAACCGAACAGAGAGGCCCCATGCCAACAGCTGCATCCCGCGCCGAGCTAGAGCAACTGCTTGCTGACGACGTTCCCTATGGCGACCTGACCACCGATGCGCTCGGTATCGGCGCTGCACCCGGCTCGATGGCGTTTACGGTCCGCGACAGGATGGTGCTGGCGCTGTCCGAGGATGCGGCAGCCATCATCGAACTGACCGGGTGCAGAGTAGACCTGCTGGCG
>NZ_JBEKXH010000087.1:0-18663 GCF_049512235.1 Bradyrhizobium sp. | reverse complement strand
CCGGCCGCTGCGTCCCAACAGCCCGGGAGCCGAAGATGAATAGCCCTGTCGCGCCGTTCTCGCGCAGGGCGGCACTGTACGTCCTCAGGACCTCGATCAGCGTGGATTGGTTCATGGGTCGGATACTGCCACAAGTCGCGCGGAAAGACGAGACCGGCGGTTCCACTCGCCGTTCAGTGCCCCGTGCACGCTACGGCAAACGAATAGTGCCCATCTTCGTCGGCCGTGGCGCGCCATCTACGCCGGAGCACGCTTGCGGCTACCCCGAGGTGGCCGTTCCCGCGTCACATCTGCGCTCCATTGCGACGGCCCGCGACTATCGCCATCCTGCTTGGGGTTCGACATGCGCAGCCTGTTCCTCAACAACAGGAGCCGATTCCCCTGTCGGTCGATGCCTGTGCTTTTGGTCCGATTTATGGGTCGCTCCCCTCCCCCCGCGCGCATCGCGCGTGGTGGGGAGGGGTCGGGGGTGGGGGGTGGCGCGGCGTTCACCGAAACAGCGGTTCCTGCCGATGGACCCCCCACCCCCGACCCCTCCCCGCCGCTTCGCGGAGGGAGGGGAGAAGGAAGCAGATCGATTCAATCATTTTGACGTCTGGCGGAAGTGGCGGCTGTTTTGTGCGCGATCTCGGCGATCATGGCGTCGATCTCGGAGACTACCAGTGCGGGCGCGGCGTTCTGCACCATGTGACCGACACCCTCCAGCACGATCAGTTTGGCGCCCGGCACCGTTTTCGAAAATGGCCGCGAATGAATGTCGGTCGACACGGTTTTGTCCTTGTCGCCCGTGATCACCACGGTGGGCGCCCTGATTTCGCCGTAGCGCGGCGCCTGCTGCCTGACGGCCTCCTTCAGCGTGACCAGGTCCCGGGCATTGGCGAGAAACTCGCGCGGACGCAGCAGCAACAACGTCGCGGTATGGCCGACATAGTTTTCCGGCATGGTCTGCGGCAGGAACACGCCGCGCGCACCGGGCGCGGCCAGCAAACAGCCGAGCGGGAGCGTGATGGTCGCGGCCAGCAGTGGACCGATCACCGGCGTGCTGACGAGCTTGTTGTACCATCCAACCCCGCCGGGCCACGGATAGGCCACCGGCGCCAGCATCACCAGTCCTGCGACGCGGCTGGGATAGTCGAGCGCCATGCGCACGCCAAGCGCACCGGACCATGAGTGGACCACGAAAATGGCCCGCTTGATGGCCATCTTTTCCAACGCCGCATCGATCATCTGGCCCTGGATGGCAGGAGTCGAATCCTGTTCACGCGCGCGCGGGCTCCAGCCGTGGCCGGGACGATCGATCAGGATCACCCGATGGTTTTCGGCAAGCATCTCGCCGAGCGGCTGGCGCATCGCCTCCAGATTTGAACTGGCGCCATGGATCATCACCACCGGCGGACCGGCGGCGTCGCGCGACCCGAGTTCGACGACGTGCAGGCTGGCGCCGGCGACCTCGATGCGCTCGCCTTGCGCCGGATGGGCGCGCTCAATGGCGACAACACCGATCTGCGTGATCAGCGCGAGAGCCGCCAGCGCCGCCACGACCGCTACTGTCATCATTTTGATTGTCCGGATGACTTTGGGCACCTTTGGCTCATGGTCAGGAAGGCACAACCATCAAAGATTTTTTCAACGTGCCGCGACTCTCAAGCGCGCGCCTTCATATAGCCGTCATCGGTCACTTTATATTTAAACAGGCGGCATGGGCCACTCTTGCCACGTGACGCGTTACACCATCGCGGCTGGCATTACCCTGCTTATACAAACAATCGACAGGTGCGGAGACCGAGCGCCGAAGATTTATTTTGAGGGAACGATTGGAGGATTTTCGATGACTACCCGACCGAGCGAAGCTGCCATTGACGAGATTGTAGCAAGTTGCAATGGCGACATCCGCGGTGCCCTGAAAGCCCTCCTACTGGTCAACGAGCACCTGGAAGCGGAACTCCAGCAGCTCTATGCCGCAGTGGCCCTTGGAGGGCCCTTCAAGCGCGGCAGCCACGCTCTGCACTAATCAAATCAAAGAGATGAGATCATTGCTGCGTCTGCGCTCGGGAGTTAATGCCGGCGCGGCCCGACGGATCAGATGTCGCGGCCTTCGACCTTTTCAGTCAGCGTCTTGACCAGCTCCGGCACTTTGTCCAGATGCGGGTTGATGGCAAGCGCCTTGCGGAAGGCGTCGAGCGCGCGCTTTTCGTCGCCGAGATCCTGCATGATCATACCGAGGCCAGCCAGTGCGCCGAAATGGCGGGGTTCGCGGACCAGTACCTGCTCGATATCCTCCAGCGAATGCATGTAGTCGTTGCGCAGATAATACAGCGTCGCGCGCCGGTTCCACCCCTCGACATAATCCGGACGCAATTTGACGACGGCATCGAGCAGCTTTTGCGCGACATCCATCTGTTGCGCGTCCATCGCGGCCCTGGCGCGCATCATCAACAGCGCCGCGGTATCGCTTGGGGTCTGCATCCAATGCGCCCAGATCTGGGCCTCGACGTGCTTGGCGCTGGCCTCGTCGGGCGCCGCCTTGAGTGCGCCGAACAGAAAATCCAGACCATGACTGCGGTCGGTGCTGACCTTCGGCAGCTTGCCGGGTGCCTCCGGCAGTTTTTTCTGCCGCTTCGGCGCAGTGGCGCCAGGATCCTGCGCCAGTGCAGGAATAGGCGCTACCGCAATCATCGCGGTGAGCAGGATTGCTAGTCGGCGGTGGCGCGCGGCGGATGATGCAAATCTCATAACCGAAGTCTAGACGCAGGAAATCGCACTGCAAAGCAGCAATAGCGTCAAAGACCCGTGAAGCAGAGGAATTTTTGTGCAGGCGTCGAAGACCGGAACTCGGGCTCCGATTCAACCCTGGCGTGCCTTGAATCGGCGTTGCACCTTGTTGATCACGTAGACCCGGCCCTTGCGACGAACCAGGCGGTTGTTGCGGTGGCGACCGCGCAGCGATTTCAGCGAGTTACGGACCTTCATGGGACAATCCTGGTGCGTTGGAAGGCCGTGCTGGACAGGCCGAAAATGGCAACCGGCAAAACAACCGCGCTCCCGCCGACAGCAGTGCCGCCCGGGATGCGCGGTTTCTAAGCCATGCCATGGCCGAATGTCAATCCAAACGGACAAGCCAAAAGCCAGCCAACAGGCCGATTTGCGACGCCGTTCCGATCGGCGGGTCGGCGTCGCGGCATGCGCCGGGTAGATGGGTAGAGTGACCAGATCGGACGCACGTCCGAACTGGTCGCGAAACCCATCGCAGCGGAGGAATTGATGGGTTTCGCGAAGGGCTCAACCCATCCTACGACATCGACTTGTTATGATTCGCATCAAACGCTCGACTAGAAGACCACGAAGCTGGCTGTGCCCTGCAATGGCTGAACGGTATAGAATTCGCGTTGACCATTGTGCGGACCCACTATCGAAAATTTGTGCAGGGTTGTAATGCCCTGCGTGGAGATGGGCGCCGAATTGGACGGCGGCAGGTTAACGCTCGGAATCAGGAGCGTGAACGTTGTCGAGCCTGAATCCACCGTGCGGACGAGGAAAACCGTCACCAAATTCCCGAGGACACTTTCCGCCGTCTGAATCTCGTTTCCCGAGAAGCTCTTGACCTGAGAACCGTCGTGATAATTGAAAAGAGGCTGCCCGGTGATGCTGCTGGTCGAGTAGGAGACCTGAATACCGCCACCGGAAAGTTCGTACAAATTAGCTTGATTGGCCATCGTCGTAACCTTTCAAAATGCAGGGATGAAAAACTTCAAGTTGCGCTCAACGCCGGAATGTTACTCGCCCCGCGAGCAAATACAACTAAAGGATGAGATGTCGGATGACACGATCGCGCGATTGATGGCGGGATGACAATTAGATGTGGACGAACGGCCAGAGCGGCGCCCATGGCTACGTTCTTGCTTATTGTCTTGATCTGGCACCGTAGATCTGGGCACAGCACATGTTACCTCTCGTCGAGGCCCCTGCGAACAGACTTTCACCCACTCGGACAACCGCTTGCCGAATTTGTTATGTGATATAACCAATCTGCGCCAACGCGCTGACCGCACCGATGCCAGGATTATCCCATGCCGAAGCTGCCGCTGCTCAATCCCGACGATCTCGTGGCGATCGATATTCATACCCATGCCGAAGAGCCCTGCGGCATGCATGGCGACGACGGCTATGACGACTTCCAGGCCAAGATGGCCGACTACTTCAAGTCGCCGAACAAGCATCCGCCCACCGTTCCGGAAACCGCCGCCTATTACCGGGCCAAGAAAGTCGCCGCCGTGATCTTCCCGGTCGATGCCGAGCGCGAGACCGGCTTCCGCCGCTACAGCAATTACGAGATGCTGGAAGTGGCCGCGGAAAACTCCGACGTGCTGATCCCGTTCGTCAGCATCGATCCGCACAAGGGCAAGCTCGGGGTTCGCGAGGCGAAGAAGCTGATCGCGGAATTCGGCGTCAAGGGTTTCAAGTTCCATCCGACCATGCAGGGCTTCTACCCCAACGACCGCATGGCCTATCCGCTCTATGAGGCCATCAACGATGGCGGCGCGATCGCGCTGTTTCACACCGGCCAGACCGGCGTCGGCAGCGGCATGCCCGGCGGCATGGGCATGCGCCTGAAATATTCCAACCCGATGTACATGGATGACGTGGCGGCGGATTTCCCCGACCTCAGGATCATTCTGGCGCACCCCTCATTCCCGTGGCAGGAAGAGGCGCTGTCGGTCGCGACCCACAAGCCCAACGTCTATATCGACCTCTCCGGCTGGTCGCCGAAATATTTTCCGCCGATCCTGGTGCGCTACATCAACTCCATCCTGCAGGACAAGATGCTGTTCGGCTCGGACTGGCCTGTCATCACGCCCGACCGCTGGATGGCTGATTTTGCCAAACTCGACATCCGCGACGAGATCCGGCCGAAGGTGCTGAAGGCCAACGCGCGCAAGCTGCTGGGGATCTGAGGCGGCGAGGCGGGGCGAAGAGCGGGGCGCGGGAGCCCGGCGGTGCGTGCCGCCAACCTTTCGCTAAGGCTGCATCACGATGCATTCGAGATTGCCGGCGGTAGCCGCGGCTTCCATCGCTTCCGGCAAGGCCGCAAGCGGATAGATGCGCGGGCGGATCGCGGAGATGTCGAGCATGCCGGCGCGCAACAAATCCAGGAGCCGGCGATAGGCGCTGGCCGGATACATGAACTGGCCAAGAATCTCCCAGCTGTTCAGCATGAGTGTGGTGTAGGGGATCGGCAGATCCGCGGTCATGCTGCCCATCAGCACCAGCCGGCCGCCGCGGCGAAGGCTGTGCAGCGCCGCCAGCGTCGCGTTGGGGTCGCGCGCCTGTCCGACCATGTCGAACGCCATGTGGACACCCCCGCCCGCGGCTTCGCGAAGCGAAGCGGCATCTTTCTGCACATCGCCCGCAAGCTTAACCGTCGCAACGCGCGGGCCGCCGGCGCGGGCCACCGCCTGCAGCGCGCTCTCGTTGCGGCCGGCGGCGATTACGCGGGCCGCGCCCATGGCGACCGCAACCAATACGGCCGCCGTGCCGTAGGCGCCGGTGGCGCCGTTGACCACCAGCGTCTCACCGACCGCGAGCCGGCCCCGCAACAGGCCGCCGAACGGGATGATGCAGCGGCCGATGGTGACGAGTTCTGCGGCTTCGAAGCGGTCCAACCCCTCGGCCGGCGTCACTGCCGCGGCCGGCATCAGGGCATATTCGGCCAGCGTTCCGTCCGGCCAGTCCGCCAACACCGCAGCCGCTTCCGGACTCGAGGTCAGTCCGATCAGGACCTGCGCGGGATCCTCGACATTCTCGGCTGCGACAAAATGCGACGACAGCACCGCGCGCTGACCCGGCTTCAGATGCCAGACGTCGCGGCCGACCGCGGCGATGACGCCGACGCCGTTGGTTCCGATCGTGAACGGCCCGGGCGGCGGACGGTAGGCCGGCAATTTCCCTTCCACATAGGCCTTCAGGTACGACATCAGCGCCGACGCCTCGATCTTGACCAGCACGCTGCCCGGGCGCGGCTCCGGCGTCGGGACATCCTTGAAGCGAAGTTCTCCGCCGAGCCGATCCAATTGCCAGGCCTTCATGCCGTTCTCCCTTGACGCCGATGCGTCTTGATATGGCGCTGTGATCGCACATTCGCTACCATTACCGCCCGGCGGATGTTCGGCGCTTGGTCCCGCGGATTGCCGATCGCCGCCGCAACACCTACCCGGCGAAAATGTTGTCGCCGCTCCAATCCGGCAGGCAGACCGTGACCATCAAAGCCATTGTGTTCGATGCCTATGGCACGCTCTACGACATTCAGTCGGTGGCGGCCATTACCGAGGACGCCTTTCCCGGCTATGGCGAAATCATCACGCAGATCTGGCGCATCAAGCAGCTCGAATACACCTGGCTGCGTTCGCTGATGCGGCGTTACCGGGATTTCGAAGCTATCACCCGGGATTCGCTCGCCTACACGCTGCGGGTGCTCGGGCTGCAACACGACATCGGCGTGTTCGAGCGCATCATGGAAAAATATCTGCATCTCGATCTCTATCCGGATGCGGCGGCGACGCTGGCTGCGATGCGGCATCGAAAGCTGGCGATCCTTTCCAACGGCAGTACCGGCATGCTCGGCGCGCTGGTGCGCAACTCCGGGCTCGATCAGGTGCTCGATGCCACCATCAGCATCGACGCCGCCAAGATCTTCAAGCCCGCGCCGGAGGCCTATGCGCTGATCGAAACCGTGCTCGGCGTGCCGCCCGGCGAGGTCCTGTTCGTATCTTCGAATCCGTGGGACGCCTGCGGCGCCAAGGCTTTCGGCCTGAACGTCGCCTGGATCGAGCGGTTGAGCCCGGAGGCGATGGCGCTGGCCTGCGTCGAAAGCGATCTGATTGCTCCGCTGACGATGTTCTGGGCGCTGCGGACGCAGATGGACGCGTTGGGACCGGAGCCGGATTTTCGTATTCGCGCACTGTCGGATCTGCCCGGTCTGGTCACTTCTCAAGCGCGACGCCAGCCATGAGTCTTGCTTCGGTCCGCGCCTTCTTTGCCGAGAAGGCCCCCGACATCGCCGTGATCGAATCGTCCCTGAGTTCGGCGACGGTGGCGCTGGCGGCCGAAGCCTATGGCGTAGAGCCGGGCCGGATCGCCAAGACGCTGTCGCTTCGGGTCGGCGAGCGCGTGGTGCTGATCGTGGCCAGCGGCACCGCCCGGATGGACAACAAAAAGATAAAGGCGCAGTTCGGCGGCAAGCCGAAGATGCTCGGCATCGACGAGGTCGCCGAGATCACCGGCCACGAGGTCGGCGGCGTCTGTCCGTTCGGCCTGAAGACGCCGCTGGCGGTCTATTGCGACATTTCCCTGCAGGCATTCGGCGAGGTGGTGCCGGCCGCCGGCTCGACCCACAGCGCGGTGCGGATCGCGCCGATGCGGATGGCCGAACTTGTTCAAGCCGAATGGATCGACGTCTGCGGGGATCAGCGCTAGCCCACGGATGTCTTATTGGTCGTCGAAGCCAAGACAGTACTCGAGGCAATCCCGAGGGCCATTCGGTGCGATCGCATGTCCGATCCTTGTTTTCAGGTACCCCAGCGGTCCCGCCGGCAAGTTTCATTCCTTCAGGCTGGAAAATGAATGCGGCCGGCGAAGGTTCTGGACTCGCAAAGACGTCCAATCCAAACATGCGTTCGCGTTCCCGCGGCGCGCGGCACCCGGGCTTTTGCCAGGAAACTCGTCGCCGTCAAAGGGCATCGGGAATGCCGGGTGCCCAGTGCATGCGCAGCCTCGTGTGCGCGTAGTGGCAGGGCTCGCATGACGCGCGGCGTTCGCATGAGCCGCGCTTTTCTTCTCCCCTCCCTCCGCGCAGCGGCGGGGAGGGGTCAAACGCGCCGCATGCGGCCGGTTCAAGAACTCCGCTTCTTCGCCTTGCCAAAATGCCTGGCCAGAAAATCCGCCAGCACCTCGACGCGGGCGGGGCGCGGGCCGCCCGGCGGCATCACCAGGTGCAGCGCGCCCTCGGTCTGCTTCCAGTCCTTCAGGATCACCTCGATCTCGCCCGAGGCAACGGCATCGGCAACGATGAACTCCGGCAGATCGGCGATACCGAGGCCTGCGAGCAGCGCCGGCATCAGCGCTTCGCCGTTGTTGACGCGCAGCGGGCCGGCGGGGCGCACGCTCGCCTGCTCGCCCTTGGAATTGGTGTAATGCCAGATGTCGGGCGTCGAGAGATAGGCATAACCGAGACAGCGGTGCTGGGCGAGATGCATCGGATGGGTCGGCTTGCCGTGGCGCTTGAGATAGGCGGGCGCCGCCACCGTGTAGCGCGGCATCGCGCACAGCCTGCGCGCGATCAGCGAGGAATCCGGCAGGCTCGCGATCCGCAGACCGAGGTCGAACCCCTCGCCGATCAGGTCCACCATCGCATCGCTGAGATGCAGGTCGATCGCCACATCCGGAAACTGCGCCAGGAACGCCGGCAGGATCGAGGCCACCGCCTTCACCCCGAAGGTCATCGGCACCGCCAGCCGCACCAGTCCCCGCGGCGCCACCGACTGCGCCAGCGCCTCGTTTTCCGCCGCCTCGCCGTCGGCCAATAGCCGCGCCGCGTGTTCGGACAGCTTTTGGCCGGCATCGGTCAAGGCGAGCCGCCGCGAGGTACGGTTGAACAGCCGGGCGCCGAGCCGCTGTTCCAGCCGGGTGACCGCTTTCGACACCGTCGCCCTGGACAGCGAAAGCTCGCTGGCTGCCCCCGCAAATGAGCGTAGTTCCACGACTTTTGCGAAAATCGCGAGCCCCTCGAAATCGGGGAGTCTTGCCATGCCGGTACCCTATTAGAGCGAAATTGGAAACAATATGTTTCGTTAGTTTCTATTTATGTACCAGCTGAAAATCCTTATCCAGGGGGCAATCGATCACTCTTCACGAGGAAATCCCATGATTGAACTCCGACCTTTCGACCGGCTTGGCCGCGCCGATCACGGCTGGCTCAAGGCCCGGCACCACTTCTCCTTCGGCAGCCATTTTGACCCCGGCAATATGGGCCATGGCGCATTGAGGGTGTGGAACGACGACGAGATTGCCGCCAATAGCGGCTTTCCCGCCCATCCCCATGCCAACATGGAAATCATCACCTATGTCCGCGAGGGCGCCATCACCCATCAGGACAGTCTCGGCAACAAGGGCCGCACCGAAGCGGGCGACGTCCAGGTCATGAGCGCCGGCTCCGGCGTGCGTCACTCCGAATATAATCTGGAGCCGACGCTGACCAAGATTTTCCAGATCTGGATCGAGCCGACCACCCATGGCGGCCAGCCCACCTGGGGCGCCAAGCCCTTCCCGAAATCGGATCGTTCCGGCAAGTTCGCCACCATCGCCAGCGGGTTCAAGGACGACACCGACGCACTGCCGATCCGCGCCGACGCACGGGTACTGGCCACCACGCTGAAGGCCGGCGAGAGCGCCCAATATACCCCCGGCAAAACCCGCAACCTCTATCTGGTGCCGGCGGCGGGTGCGGTCGAGATCAACGGCGTGCGCGTCAATGCGCGCGACGGCGTCGCCATCCGCGATGAAGCGCGGCTCGACATCACCGCGCTGGAAGATGCCGAACTGGTGCTGGTCGACGCGGCGTGACGCGGTTGATCGACGACGATTCCCGCGGTCGTCCTGGCCGGGAGCTCTGCGCGAAGACGCGCTTTCCTCTTTGGCCCGGCCATGACCAAGCTATTATCCTCACATCCCCTCAACCCCTCGGAGACCAACCATGACAAAAGTTCTTGTGCTGTATTATTCCGCCTACGGTCACATCGAAACGATGGCGAACGCCGTTGCAGAAGGCGCCCGCGAGGCCGGCGCGTCCGTCGACATCAAGCGGGTACCCGAACTGGTGGCGCCGGACGTCGCCAAGGCGTCCTACTACAAAGTCGATCAGGCGGCACCGGTCGCCAAGATCGAAGAGCTCGCCGACTATGACGCCATCATCATCGGCACCGGCACACGGTTCGGCCGCATGTCCTCGCAGATGGCGAATTTTCTCGATCAGGCCGGCGGTCTCTGGGCCAAGGGCGCGCTGCACGGCAAGGTCGGCGGCGCCTTCACCGGCACGGGGACACAGCACGGCGGCCAGGAAACCACGCTGTTCTCGATCATCACCAACCTCCTGCATTTCGGCATGACCGTGGTCGGCCTGAATTACGGCTTTGCCGGCCAGATGAAACTCGACGAGGTGACCGGCGGCTCGCCCTATGGCGCGACGACGATTACCGGCGCCGACGGCAGCCGGCAGCCATCCGCAAACGAACTCGCCGGCGCGCGCTATCAAGGACGCGTGATCGCCGAGACCGCCAAGAAGATCCATGGTTAAACCAAATGGCTAACTACCTGGCCGAACTGCATGGCTGATGCGATGCGGGGCGGCATTCCTTTCCACGAATGCCGCCCCATCTGCTCATGGCGAATGAGGAGCCTCGCCATGATCGAAATTCTCGCTTTCTATCAACTGGCCCGCAATCCAATGCAGGCAATGGCGCGGCGCTGGTGGTGCCGCAGCCTGTTCCGCGCTTCGCGCGGTCGGCGTCGGTGTCCGGAATGCACCGCTTCGTGATCCCAGGGTTGCCTTATGTGATAGTTTGATGCTTTCATGACGTCTGCGAATAACGTCTGCGAGCGCGGGTTCGAGCATGAGCGACGCCCCGAACATCCCCTGGCCGGAACTGCCGACCGCGGCATGGCGCGAAACCTACCAGACGCTGCATCTGTGGACCCAGATCATCGGCAAGATTCGTCTGGTGCGGACACCCTGGCTGAATCACTCCTGGCACGTCACGTTGTACGTCACCGCGCGCGGGCTGACGACCTCGCCGATCCCCAACAGCAACGGCTCATTTCAGATCGACTTCGATTTCATTGATCACGCCTTGCTGATTTCGACCAGTGACGGCGCGAGGCGGCAGCTTGCGCTATCGGGGCAATCGGTCGCAAGCTTCTACGCCGGCGTCATGGCCGCGCTCGCGGAGCTCGGCATTACCATCACCATCGACGAGATGCCCAACGAACTGCCGGAGCCGATACGGTTTTCGTCAGATCACTGGCATGCCGCCTATGATCCGGACGCGGTGCGGCGCTGGTTCCAGATCCTGGTCGATGCCGACCGGGTGTTCAAGCAGTTCCGCACTTCGTTTCTCGGCAAGTGTAGCCCGGTGCATTTTTTCTGGGGCAGTTTCGATCTCGCGGTGACGCGGTTTTCAGGAAGGCGGGCACCACCGCATCCCGGCGGCGTGCCGCATCTTTCGGACGCGGTCGCGCGCGAGGCCTATTCGCACGAGGTAAGCAGCGCCGGCTTCTGGCCGGGCGGCGGCGCGGTCGATTTTCCCGCCTTCTACTCTTATGCCTATCCCGAACCGCCGGGCTTTCGCGCCGCAAAGGTGCGGCCCGATGCGGCGTTTTTCAGCGCGGAGCTCGGCGAATTCATCCTGCCCTATGACGCCGTGCGAACGTCCGCGCGGCCGGATCAGGCGCTGCTCGAATTCCTGCAAAGCACGTATGAAGCCGCCGCCGCCAAATGGGATCGCGACGCGCTGGAATGCGCTTCCGGCCAGCCCGGCGTGGTACGGCCGGTCTGATCGTGCGGTCGGAGGGACGCCGCGAAAGAATCCGTGCCGGGCCGTGCTCACGCGGCCTTGCGCCTGAATTCCTCGATAACGTCATATAGCGGTTTGGGCCGGAGGTCGGCGTCGAGCGGCAGTGGCCGGTTGGGCAAGCCGTCCGGACGCTTAAAATATGTCGGCACCCAGCTGTAACGGTCGCTCAGTCCCCAGGTCACGATCGCCTTCGGACACGCGACCTCGCAGACCGTTTTGAGAAAGCCCGCGGCCAGGCTCGCAACCTGCGCGTCCCGTTCGCTCACCTTGCCCGGCAATTCGTAATCGATCACGTCGAGCTGGGTGATCAGCACGTCGAGCTTCAGCTTGGCGATCTCCGCCAGCAGCGTTTGCAGGCCATCGCGATCGATGGCGCGGTCGGCGAACAGGTGGGCTTGCAGTCCGACGGCATGCAGCGGCACGTCACGGTCACGCAGCGTGCGCAACAGCCTGATCAGCGCGTGGCGCCGCGCCATGAAGCGCGGCCCGCTGAATTCCAGGTCGTATTCATTGAGCACCAGTCGTGCGCCGGGGTCCGCCGCAGCCGTCGCCCGCAGCGCGATCGGCAGATAATTCCCGCGCAGCCGGCTCGCCCAGATCGAAGGGCGGAACGAGGCGTCGTCCTCCGGCCAATGCGCCAGCGGCTCGTTGACAACGTCCCAGCACTGGACCGCGCCGCGATAGCGGCCCACCACGGTCTGGATATGATCGACCAGCTCCCGCTCGGCTTCAACAGGGGTTGCGATCGCGTCGGTCCATGCCGGCATCGCGCCAGACCAGGCCAGCGTGTGGCCGCGGACATCGATCCCATTGAGCCGCGCGAAGTCGAGGATCGCGTCGGCCTTTTCGAATCGGTACTGATCGCGGGTCGGCCGCAGTTCCGTCCATTTCAGTTCGCTCTCCGGCACGATGATCTGGCAATTCGCAGCCATCGCGGCGCGATAGGTGAGATCGGACGCAAGCGCGTCCGATCGCACGGCCGCGCCGTAAGGAATTAACTTTTCGGCGGCTGATGCAGGCGGCTCTATCGGCGGTGTCGCAAACGCGGACACTCCGGACAGCACGGTTGTGCCGGAAAGACCCAGCACCGCCGCCTTTGCCGCGCCTGCCAGAAAATCACGCCGGGTTCGCCGCTCTATCAGCATACTTGCACTCAGCTCGGCCCCAGGGATGAAGCGAGATGAAAAGGCCAGTGCAAAATTCGATCCGGCGACTTGTCCGGCTGCACCGAACCGTCGCTCAGGGTTAACGGCACAGCATTAACCAGGACAATAACCGAGCGCCCCGGTGAAAGGCTGGACGACGCTATCGCGCCTCAATTCGGCTGTTACCATGCGGGTGTTTGCCGGCACGGATATGCGTGCGGCCGCTATCGAATGGAAGCCGGAGCTGATGCTCGTTGATGATCCAATCCTTAATCACATGAACCAGGCCGAGCCGGGACAACGAGAAACCGCAGTGCGGACCTGCGCAGGCTTCAGCATGCGGGCTCAATCGTTGTGGCGGCACAAGGCCGCGCTTGCCTTGGCAGCGCTGATTTGCGCCGCCGCCGCGGTTGCGATCGGCAAAAGCCTGACGCCGAAATATACGGCGGTCGCCCAGGTTTATGTCGATGCACGGGAACGGCAGCCGGTCGATCGGGAGATTGCATCGCGCCCGCAAGATGATTCCGACCTTGCAATGGCGGTCGAAAGCCAGGCCCGCCTGATCACCTCGAACAGCGTGCTGCTGCAGGTGATCCAGGACACCGACCTGGACCAGGATCAGGAGTTTGCCGGTGCCGCCGGCACCTCACGGTTTGAAACGTTCGGGAGCAGGATGCGGTCCGGCGGGGATGCTCCGCAGACAGTGGCGCTGGAAGCCTTGAGGCGTCACATCAATGTCTACAGGCCGGACCGAAGCTTCATCGTCGACATCGAGGTCTGGTCGGTTGACCCGGCCAAAGCGGCCCTGCTGGCTGACGCGATCTCGAACGCCTATGTTGCGGAAACAAACAAATGGCATACCATGGCCGCGCGGCGCGCGGCCGCCGATCTGTCGGAGCGCCTCAACGAATTGCAGGAGCGGCTTCGCAACGCCCAGGATGCGCTCGCCACCTACAAGACGCAGAATAATTTGCTCGACACCGGGGGCGGCCCGGGCAGCGACCAGCAGCTTTCGGCGAGCGCCCAGCGGCTCGCCGCGGCGCGGGAGGCAACGCTCAACGCCCAGGAGAAGTACGACCAGATCGAAGCCGGCCGCCGGGATCCGACCGACGCCGACGCGCTTCCGGAGGCGCTGCAGTCCCCTGCCCTTGTCCGCTTGCGCGCGCAGTATGCCGGCGCACGCAGCCGTTATGCCGAAATGACGAGCGAACTGGGACCGCTGCATCCGGCGCTGCGTCAAATGGAGATCGAAGCCGAAGACTTGCGTCGCGCCATCATTGAAGAAGTCGAGCACTCGGCGGAGACGGCGACGAACGAGCTGGCGCGCGCCCGCGATTACGAAGCCGCGCTGAACGAAGCACTGGAGCAGCAAAAACGCCAGCGCGTCCAACTCAGCGAGGCTTTGGCAGGGCTTCGCAAGCTTCAAGGCGATGTCGAAGTCAGCCGCGACGTCTATCAATCCTTGCTCGATCGCGCGCGCCTGACCGGAGCACAGGAAAGCCTCAATACTTCGCGTGCGCGCGTCATCAGTGAACTTACCATGCCACGGCGCACCTTCCCGCCGCCGATGAGCCTGCTTGCAAGCATCGGCTTCGTGCTCGGCGCGCTCGCCGCGGCCGCCGTCTGTTTGGCCATCACAGCCGACCAGCTGCCGCCCGGGGCCGGCGAACCGCGACCGGTCGATCCCGAGACCACCACTGTTGCGTCACCTTCCATACAGCCACCGCAATATCAACCTCAGCAGGAGGTCACGGCCGAAAAACCGCTGATCGCGCGTCTGCAGGAATCCGAAGTGGTGCGGAGGCAGCGCAGCGTCTTGACCGTTGGCGCGGTTCCCGACCTGACCCGGATCGGTTGGCCAACCCTGCGCACGGGCCCGCCGGCGAAGACATTCGTCAACAGTGTCGGCGAAATGCGCGCGGCCGTGATGCGGCGTCCGTCCGCCGGCGCGATCCCCGTGCTGGCCGTGATCGGCGGCGGCAGCGAGGATCGCAGCATCGCAGCGCTGAACGTCGCGCTGGCGGCCGCACGCAGCGGCTCCCGCGTGCTGCTGATCGATGCCGATCATGCGACCCGCGCGCTGTCAAACCAGCTGCATGGACCCGGCAACAACGACTCCGGCCGTTTCGGCTGGCTCGGCATCGGCGCCAAGGCCCCGGCCGCGATCGAGACCATCAACGGCATCTCGGTGCTGCCGCTCGACACAGCATCCGACACCAGGACGAGCGATGCGATCTGCAAGGCGATCGCGGAGCCGCGCTCCCTCGGTGGTTGCGATCTCGTGATCCTCGACGGCCCCGCTTCACCCTGGAGCGCGGTCGACCGCAGGCTACTCGACGTCGCCGACGGCCTGCTCGCGAGCCTGCCGGTGAACCGCGACATCAATGATGGCGTGCGGGACATCATCACAGCCTTGGGCGAGGCCGAACCCAAGCTGATCGGCTTCGTTCTCAACGAACTCCATCCGGCCGCCGCGGGCGGGAGCGGCAAACAATTTGCCTGAGCGCCACGCGGACAATGTCATGTTGGCAGCGCACGGCGTAACCGCGTTTTTCGGTGTTGCACTTGCGTTGTTCGCGGTTTCCCCTCGCGCGCAGAGACGCGTGCATCTTGCTCTCCGGGAGCGAGACCGGCTAGCATAAGGGCGACAGGCATCGAGACATCAGCGGACGGCGGCACTTGGGCTCGGAAGCCAGGGGAGGATAGCATGGAAGCCATAAGCGGGTTTTGGCGATATCTCGCCATACCGGTGTGCCTCGCCGGCATGCTCAGCATCAGCTCCGCGGCCGAACTCAATCCCGCCGCGGTGATCTACAAATTACCGGACCAGATTCCCTGGAGCCCGGTCGACGCCCGCGGCGCGCAAAATGCCGTGGTCGTCGGCGATCCCTCCAAACCGGGATTTTACATCGTCTACACCAAATGGACCAAGGGCAATCATTTCAGCCGCCCGCACTTCCATCCCAACGACCGTTACATCGTCGTGCTGCAGGGCACCTGGTGGGTGGGCTCGGGGCCTAAATTCGATCCTGCCAACACCACGGCGATGCCAGCCGGAAGCTTTGTCACCCATTTCGGCAAGCAGGTGCATTGGGATGGCGCCAAGGACGAGGACGCCGTGCTCTTGATCATGGGCGAAGGTCCGGCAACGGCGACCGCTGCGGAAGAGAAGTGAAGCTTCAGGAGATTTCGATGCATCAGGCCGCAAAACTGCAATTCGAACGCACCGTGCGCGAATTTGCCCGATGGCTCGCGGTGCCGCACGACACCCGACCGCCGGCACCGGGCTGGTGGTGGGGGCCGGCGCTGGAAGTGGTCGGCGCGCCGCAACCGATGCCGCCCGACTGGTGCGCCCGCCTGGAATTGCCGCTGGACGCCAGTTTTGACGATGGCGCCAAGGTTCTGCTGGCGAGCCTCGCCGACCAGACATCGCTGACGTGGCCCGGCTATTTTCCGGAGGGGATGCGGCATTCAGAACCCGAGGAATGGGACAACACCTGACGCGGGCGCCGGCGGCAGCGCCGACGATATCTTGGCATTAGGTTCAGGTCAGGAGATGAACCCGCTTCGCGAGTCGATCGCCTCCGGCGGTGCCGCCTTATTGTCAGCGTGATGGCGCGGTAGGGGCACCCTACCTGATCTTCCCTTTGATCTTCCATTCGGCCTGGAGGGCGCACGATGAACTTTCCGGGTCGGCTGACTGCGCGGATTGTCGTCGCGGTTCTGCTCCTCGGCGGCGGTTGTGCCCGTGCGCAAATCGCCGAGCCTCTGCGCCGACCGCCGCCCGGCCCGGCACAGCCGGATGCCTCCGTCGCATCGCCTGGCGCCGCTGCCGCTGCCGCCCAGCCGGCGCAGCCCAGGATCGACGCCGACGACATCACCAGACGCGCCAACAAGGATGCGGGTGTGGACATCGAGGCCACGATCGCGGGGTGGCAGCGCGGACTCGACGGCGTCGAGGCCGAGCTTCGCAGCCCACGCCTGAATTTTTCGCAGCTCAACTCCCTGCGCGATGCTCTGCAGCGCTTTCGATCCAGCGTCGAGGATACCTCGATCCATCTCCAATCCCCGCTGTCCGCCGCCAAGGCGCAACTGGGGTCGCTGGGGCCGGTGCCGGCGCCCGGCCAGCCGCCGGAGCCCGACCAGATGGCCCGCAATCGGGCCGAGCTCAATTATTATCTCGGTCTCTTGTCCGCCGGGAAGGTCGCCGCCAGCGCCGCGCTGTTGCGCATCGACCAGCTGATGGATGGTGTCCAGGAGGTCCGCCGGAAGAATTTCTCAACGTACCTGTTCCAGCCGGTTCCGGGAGTGTACTCGGCCGAAACCTGGACGCAGTTGCCGTCCAATGTTCCGGTCGCCACGAGCCGGATCGGCGATCTCATCGCCGGCTGGTGGAGGGACGCAAGTGATCGCGATGAGATGGCGCGGGCCGCGCTAGAGGCGGCCGTGCTCGCCTTGGCGCTGATGGCGCTGGCATGGCGCGGCGTACCGCGCCTGCGCCGGTGGCGCGGCGACGGGCCGCCGCCCTTCTGGCGACGCGCCTCCTCCGCGGCCGGTGTCATCCTGCTGCGCGCGGCGCCGGGGATCGCCTCCATCCTGCTTCTCTACGGCCTCATCGGCCAGGCACAGACCTTGCCCGACCGCGCCGACCGGCTGTTCTACGCGTCGGCGCAGACGGCGATCATCATGTTGGCCGTGAGCGCGCTGGTCGCCACGGTGTTTGCTCCGGCGGCGCCGCAATGGCGCCTCGTGCCTGCTTCCAACCGCGCCGCCTGGCTCGTGTGCGGTCTCGTCGTCCTGCTCACCCTCGTCTACGGTCTGACAAGCCTCATCTATATCGCCACCCGCGTCGTTCAGGCACCCTTTGCGCTCACCGTCGCAGTCGCCGTTCCGTCATGCCTGCTGCTGGCCGGGGTCGTGGTCGCTATCCTGCTCACGCCGCTCGATGCCAGGGATCAGGACGGCATCACCTCGCCGCGATGGCTCAAGGCGTTGCGCGTCCCGATCTGGGCCGTGATATCAGCCATCGTGGCCAGCACGCTTTCCGGATACGTCGCGCTTGCCCGATTTCTGGCGCAACAGCTGATCGTCACCGGCTCGGTGCTGGCGCTCATCTATCTGTTGCTGCTGTGGGTCGACGGCTTCGTCCAGGGTCTTACCGACGACAATGCCGCGATGGGAGGCTGGCTCCGCGACAGAGCCGGCCTGGAGCGGCAGCGCCGCGAGCGGCTCGCGCTGCCGGCGGGTCTGGCCCTCAAGTTCGCCGTGCTGGTGCTGTCGGTCCCGTTCATCATGCTGCAGTGGGGCTACAGCTGGCCCGACATCCATGATTGGTACCGCCAGCTGTTCTTCGACTTTCACATCGCCAATACCCAGGTCTCCTTCGCGGTGCTGCTGGCCTCCTTCATCGTCTTCATGCTGGCCTACGCGGCGGCCCGTCTGTTCCAGAGCTGGCTCGACTCCCGCATTCTCGCGCCGGCCGGGATTTCGGGCGGGGTTCGCGAGTCGATCCGCACCGGCGGCGGCTACGTCGGCGTCATCGTCGCCGCCGTGGTGGCCTTGTCCTATGCGGGCTTCAACCTGTCCAATCTTGCCATCGTGGCCGGGGCCTTTTCTGTCGGCATCGGTCTCGGCCTGCAAGGCATCATCAATAATTTCGTGTCGGGGCTGATCCTGCTCGCCGAGCGGTCGGTCAAGGTCGGCGATATCGTGCTGGTCGGCGGCGAGGAAGGCACGGTGCGCAAGATCAGTGTCCGCTCGACCGAGATTGAGACCGCGGACCGGGCCCATGTTCTGGTCCCGAACTCCTATTTCATCACCGAGAAGGTGAAGAACTGGACGCATCGCAACAGTTTCGGCCGCGTCGTCATCGGCGTCAACGTGGCCTGCAACAGCGA
>NZ_JBEKXH010000086.1:0-18697 GCF_049512235.1 Bradyrhizobium sp. | reverse complement strand
TGGCGCTGATGCGGCCCGAAGCGATCACGCCGGCGGTGCTGTTTCTGCTCGGAGACGACGCGCCGACGCGCACCATCATGGGCGCGGGGGCGGGGTCCTTCGCCGTGATCAAAATCATGGAAAGCGAAGGCATCAACCTGCCGCCGTCCGACTGGAGTCCCGAAGCCGTCGCCGCGCATTTCGCCGAGATCAGCGACATGTCGCAGGCGAGGGCCCTGGAGGGCGCCTTCCAGCAGACCCAGAAATACGTCGGTCACGCCGCGGCACGGGCAGGCGTGAAGCTGTAAAGGGGCAATCCGCAGTTCTGTCTGCTGCGGCGCGAGTGAAACGAGTGAGCCCGGAATGATAGTCTCAAGCTCCCCTCCCTCCACGCGCATCGCGCGTGGCGGGGAGGGGTCGGGGTGGGGGGTGGCGCGGCGTTCACCGAAGCAGCGGTTCCTGCCGATAGACCCCCCACCCCCGACCCCACCCCACCGCGTCGCGGGGGGGAGGGGAGAACCAGATCCGATTCAATCGTTTTGACGGCTGGCTATGTCCGTGCCTGCTCCATCCCAGCCTCACGTCGCCATCATCGGCGCCGGTCCGGCTGGGCTGATGGCGGCTGAGGTGCTGGCCAATGGCGGTGCCAGCGTCACCGTCTACGATGCGATGCAGTCGGTGGGGCGCAAATTCCTGATGGCCGGGCGCGGCGGGCTCAACCTTTCGCATAGCGAGCCCCTGCCGCAATTCCTCACCCGTTATCGCGAGGCGATGCCGCATCTTTCCGCAGGGATCACAGCCTTTCCCCCGGACGCCTTGCGGGCGTGGAGCGAAGGCTTGGGCCAGCCGACCTTCGTCGGCTCCAGCGGCCGGGTTTTTCCAAAAACCTTCAAGGCCTCGCCGCTGCTGCGGGCGTGGCTCGTGCGGCTCAACGCTCTCGGCGTGCAATTCAAGCTGCGCCACCGCTGGACCGGCTGGGATGCGGAAGCACGTCTGGCCTTTCAGGCCCCCGGCGGACAGCATCTCGTCAAACCAAGAGCAACCGTGCTGGCGCTCGGCGGCGCCAGCTGGCCGCGGCTCGGGTCGGATGGAACCTGGGTCGAAATCCTCGCAGCCCAGGGCGTCACGATCTCGCCGCTTCGTCCGGCCAATTGCGGCTTCACCGTCGCATGGTCCGGGATCTTTCGCGATCGCTTCGAGGGCCGGCCGCTCAAGGGCATTGCGCTGTCATTTGGCCGGCGCAGCCTGCGCGGCGAAGCCGTGATCACGCGTACCGGGATCGAGGGCGGCGCCATCTATGCGCTCTCGGCTGAATTGCGCGAGGCCATCGCCAGTTCGGGGCGCGCAACCCTCCATATCGCGTTGCGACCCGATCTTGAGATCAGGCAGCTGATCGCGCGGCTGTCCGCGCCGCGCGGCAAGCAATCATTCTCAAACTGGCTGCGCAAGGCGGCGCAACTTTCCCCGGTTGCGATCGGCCTGTTGCAGGAGGCGGCCATTTTATCCGGGCGGTCGCTGCCGTCGTGTTCGCCGGATGAGCTTGCTGGATTGATCAATGCCGTGCCGGTGGAACTCGACGGCGCAGCGCCGATCGCGCGGGCCATTTCCACGGCTGGCGGGATCTCCTTTGGCGAACTCGATCCCGACTACATGATCCGCCGCCTGCCCGGCGTCTTCGCCGCCGGCGAGATGCTCGACTGGGAAGCACCGACCGGCGGCTATCTGCTACAGGCCACATTCGCGACCGGCGCGGCGGCGGCAGGAGGGGTGTTGAAGTGGCTCAGTACAGGGGCCGCCGCGGGCGAGCGGATAAGGGCCTTATTGCCCGGCGGAGAAGAAACCCGGTAACGACGTAAAGCGTCAGTTGACTCCGGTACGGACGATATCGTCGCTCAGCCGGACGTCCCGGGTGGTGATGTTTTGTCCGCCGAGCGACACCGGTGTCGAGAAGTAGCGGCCGGAGCCGAACTCGGCGATCACCGCAGCTTGCCGCGCGCCGCGACCGGCAGCGTGCCGATGATCTCGTCGCCGCGCACCATCACCACTTCATCCATCATGTTGACGACCACGCAGACATGGTTCGGCACGATCCGGACGACGTCGCCGACCTCGGGGCGGGTGTTGCTGCGCGCGAGGTCGAGAAAGCCGTGCTCTTCGGCGAAGCGAGCGATCCTGGCTTGGGGGTGTTCGAGGATCAGTCCATGGCCGTCGAGGCCGCCACCGGTATCGGAGGTCAGGGTTTTGGAGCCGGCGTCGAGAATGCCGCGATCGGCGCCGGCGCGGCTGACGACGGTCGAATAGATATGCAGCGCGCAATCGCTCCAGTCGGCGACGCCGGCGGCGACCTGCATCCGGTCGTTATAGATATAGGTTCCCGGCCGATGCTCGGTGGCACCCCTGAGTTTGCCGACGTTTTTCAGGTTCGGCGTGCCGCCGGTGGACACCATCTTCGCTTCGAGCCCGTGGCTGCGCACGCCGGCCAGCGCAGAATCGAAAAACCTCTGCGCCTCGGCCCAGCCGCTCTCGGTCGGATACAGCAGGAAGCCTGCGAAGATCAGCCCTTTCGAGGCGGCAATCTCGCGGGCCAGCGCGACCGCTTCCGCTGCGGTTTCGACGCCGGCGCGTTTGCGACCGGTGTCGCATTCGACTATGACCGGCAGTGGCCGGCCGGCTATCGCCGCGGCTTGCGGCAGGCCCGCAATCACAACCGTATTGTCGGCAGCGACCGTGATGTTGGTTTTGGCCTGCAGCGCGCCGAGCCGCGCCATTTTTTCCTCGCCGATCAGGTTGTAGCTGATCAGGATGTCATCGATGCCGGCCTCCGCCATGACCGCGGCTTCGCCGAGTTTCTGGCAGGTAATGCCCTTGGCGCCGGCGGCGATCTGCATCTTCGCCAATAGCGGACTCTTGTGGGTCTTGATGTGCGGGCGATTGGCGACGCCGGCGGCGTCGCAGGTGGCCTGGATCCGCGCGATGTTGCGTTCGACGCGGTCCATGTCGATGACCGCGGCGGGCGTGCCATAGTCACGGGCGATCTTGGCGGCGAGGGGCGTGGTCATGCCAACTCCATTGCTTGCTTACTCTTGATCGCAAACCGGTATCCACCCTCGGATCAACACCGAAAGCATGTTCTTGCAGAACAGCCCTCAAGCCTGCTCGATCTCTTCGCGTAAGACCTCAAGCTCCAGCCATTTGTCCTCGGCAGCCTCAAGCTCCTTCTGCGCGGTCGCGAGCGCAGCTGACGCGGTATCGAACTTCTTGCGGTCCTTCTTGTAGAGATTGGGGTCGTCAAGGTGCCGCTGCAGCTTTGCGATCTCGGCCTGCAATTGGGCGATCGTCTTGGGCAGTGTTTCCAGCGCGTGCTTTTCGTTGAAATTGAGCCGGCGTCTGGGTGTGGGCGAAGGGCCACCGCCGCTCGCTACCCTGTCGCGTTCGACCGCGGCTACCTTCACTGCTTCGCGCTTCAGGTCGGCGCCGCGCTGCGCCAGCATGTCGCTATAGCCGCCGGCATATTCGACCCAGCGGCCACAGCCCTCGGGCGCGATCACCGAGGTCACCACGCGGTCGAGGAAATCGCGGTCGTGGCTGATCAGGATCACGGTGCCCAGGTAATCGCCGAGCATTTCCTCCAGCACGTCGAGGGTTTCAAGATCGAGATCGTTGGTCGGCTCGTCGAGCACCAGCAGGTTGGACGGTTTTGCCAGCGCGCGCGCCAGCATCAGCCGCCCGCGCTCGCCGCCCGAGAGCACTTCGAGCGGCGTGCGCATCTGTTCCTGGGCGAACAGAAAGTCCTTCATGTAGCTGACGACGTGCTTGGGTTTGCCGCCGACCATGACATGATCGCCACGGCCGCCGGTCAGGGCTTCGGCCAGCGTGGATTTGGGATCGAGGCTTTCGCGATGCTGGTCGAGCGTTGCCATTTCGATGTTGGCGCCCAGCCTGATAACGCCGCTGTCGGGCGGCTTGGCGCCGGTCAGCATCTCGATCAGCGTGGTCTTGCCGGCGCCGTTCGGCCCAACGATGCCGATGCGGTCGCCGCGCTGGACGCGGATCGAGAAGCCATCGACGATTCGGCGGTCGCCATAGGTCCTGCTGATGCCCTTGGCTTCGATTACCAGCTTGCCGGATTTATCTGGCTCCGCGGCGGCCAGGTTGGCATCCCCGGCGGCGCCGCGATAAGTCCGCCGCTGCTCGCGCAGGGTGTAGAGATTGCCGAGCCGCTTGACGTTGCGCTTGCGGCGCCCGGAAACGCCGTAGCGCAACCAGTGCTCCTCGGTGACGATTTTGCGGTCGAGCTTGTGCTGGTCGCGTTCTTCCTCTGCCAACACTTCGTCGCGCCAGGCCTCGAACGAGGCAAAACCGCGGTCGATCTGCCTGATCTGGCCGCGATCGAGCCAGGCGGTAGAGCGCGACAGGTTCGACAGGAAGCGACGGTCGTGACTGATGATGACCAGCGCGCAGCGGCGGCTGTCGAGTTCGCTTTCCAGCCATTCAATCGTCGTGAGATCGAGATGATTGGTGGGCTCGTCGAGCAGCAAAATATCGGGCGAGGGCGCCAGTACCCGCGCCAGGGCGGTGCGGCGGGCTTCGCCGCCGGACAGTTGCGCCGGGTCTTCATCGCCGTGCAGCCCCAGTTGCTCCAGTACGTACCGCGCCTGATAGTGATCGTCGCCGGGCGCAAGCCCCGCCTCGACATAGGCGAGCGTCGTCGCGAATCCGGCAAAATCCGGCTCCTGCGGCAGATAGCGGATGGTCGCGCCGGGCTGCACGAAGCGGCTGCCATGATCGGGTTCGACCAGGCCGGCGGCGATCTTCAGCAGCGTCGTCTTGCCCGAGCCGTTGCGGCCGATCAGACAGACCCGCTCTGCCGCGGACACCGAGAGTTCGACGCCCGACAACAGCGGCGTGCCGCCGAAGGTCAGCGCGATGTCTTTCAACTGGATCAGCGGAGGCGCCATGGTTTTTCAGTTCAATTCTGGTTTGGCGCGGATGGCGCGGCGCGCTGGCGCTGGATGCGGCGGATGGTCTGATCGAGCGCCGACAGAAAGGCCGAGCGGTCGCGCGGGGCGAATGACCGGGGACCGCCGGTGACTTCGCCCGAGGAGCGTAGATCGGTCATCAGGTTGCGGACTGCAAGGGTCATCCCGATCGATTGTTCGGTAAACGGCTTGCCGTTCGGCGCGATCACCTCGGCCCCTCGCTTGACGCAGCGGCTCGCCAAGGGGATGTCGGAGGTGATCACGATGTCGCCTTTGCCCGCGCGCTCGGCGATCCAGTCGTCGGCGGCGTCCATGGCGGAACCCGCCGCGATCCGCTCGATCAGCGGATCCTGCGGCACCCGGATGAATTGGCCTGCGACCACGCTGACGGGCAGGCCGTGCCGGAGCGCGACGCGGTAGATTTCGTCTTTGACCGGGCAGGCATCGGCGTCGACATAGATGCGGGGTGTGCTCGAAATGGATGTCATCGGCTGCGAATTGGGTCTTTCAATGCGGCGTTTGCCCCTCGGTGCGCGTGGTACGCCATCGCCGCGCCGATTGCGAGCAAAACAGGGGGCGGGAACGTGCTTGCCACGGCATTTCCGTCGCGTACCATCATCGACCAGAATGGCGGCAAAAATCAGGGAAACAGCCATGACCAGCCGGCTCGAAACCTACCGCGTCCAAGCCTACAACACCGCAAGGCTCTCCGAGAACAAGATGCACGACGACAGCGTCGCGCGCCGTTTCGGGTTCTCAGGCGCCCTGGTGCCCGGTGTCGACGTGATGGCCTATATGATGCATCTTCCGGTGGCAAAATGGCGCCGCGCCTTTCTCGAACACGGGCTGATCGAGGCGCGGTTTGTCAAACCGGTCTATGACGGCGAAATTGTCAATGTCACGGCCGAAGAGAGCCGTGGGGCGCTTTCCATTGCAGTCGAAAGCCGGGGCCAGCTTTGCGCCACCGGCACCGCGTCGTTGCCCACGTCCACATCCTTGGTCTCGATTGCAGATTTTCCCGAGACCGCGGCGGTGGCGGAACGCAGGCCGGTGAATGCGACGTCGTATGAACTCGACAAATGGCTCGGCACCGTGCCATGCGCCTTTTCCGGAGCGGCGGCACAGGAATATCTGGCGGACATTCGCGAGCGTGATGCGATTTATGTCAGCGAAGGACTTGGTCATCCCGGCCTGTTTCAGCGAGTGATGAACAAGGTGCTGGTCGACAACGCGATCCTCGGCCCCTGGATACATGTCGGTAGCCGCATGCAGCTTTTGTCAGCCGCTGCGACCGGCGATGAATTGACCGCGCGTGCGCGCGTCACCGGCAATTATGAAAAGAAAGGCCATCGCTTCGTCGAGCTCGACGCGCTGGTTGTCGCCAACGGCCATACGCCTTTGGCGCATTGCCAGCACGTCGCGATCTACCAGCCGCGCGAACAGGCGGCGGCGTAGGATCGTAAGAGAGCGCAGGAACCCGCCCGTACTCTGGTCGTCATCCTCCGCGAAAGCCGGGGATCCAGTACGCCGCGGCCCTTCGGTTCTATCGCTGCTGCTCTGGAATACTGGGTCGCCCGGTCAAGCCGGGCGATGACGATCTGTGCGTGGCTACGCCACGTTCCGCTTCGCGTGGCTTAATGCTTGTGGCTACGCCACCTTCGCCTTCGCATCCCTGATCGCGCGCCAGACGCGCTCGGGCGTCAGCGGCATGTCGATGTGGGTGATGCCGTATTCCGTCAGCGCATCGAGCACCGCGTTGACGATGGTGGAGAGACTGCCGGCGCAGCCGGCCTCGCCGCAGCCTTTGGTACCGAGCGGGTTGGATTTGGCCGGCACCGGATGATCGCCGACTTCCATCATCGGGATGTCCCCGGCGCGGGGCAGCGCATAGTCCATGAAGGATCCCGTGATCGGCTGGCCGCTTTCGTCGTAGCTGACGCACTCCATCAGCGCCTGTCCGATACCCTGCGCGACGCCGCCATGCATCTGGCCGGCAACCAGCATCGGATTGACGATGGTGCCGAAATCGTTGACGCCGGCATAGCGGACGATCTGAACGATGCCGGTTTCCGGATCGATCTCGACCTCCGCGACATGGCAGCCATTGGGAAAGGTCGATGGCACCGGCTCGGTGGTGTGGTCGACGTCGAGCGAGGACGGCACGCCTTCAGGCATCTTGCCTTCGCGCATCGCCCGCGCGAGCTCGATGATATCGATGCTGCGATCGGTGCCGGCGATGGTGAAACGGCCATCGCCGAATTCGATGTCGCCCTCGGCGGCCTCCATCAGATGCGCCGCCGCGCGCTTGCCCTTTTCGATGATCAGCCTGGAGGCTTCCACGATCGCCATGCCGCTGGCGGTGATCGAGCGCGAGCCGCCGGTGCCACTGCCGGTGTGCACGATGTCGCTGTCGCCCTGTTCGAGTTTTACGCTCTCGAAGGGGACACCGAGTTGCGCGCTGAGCACCTGGGCGAAGGGCGTGGCGTGACCCTGACCGTAGTCGAGCGTGCCGGTGATCAGCCGCACCGAACCGTCGGCCTCAAACACGATCTTGCCGAGTTCGACGCCGGGAGGTGCCGTGACTTCGAGATAGGAGCCGATCGCAATGCCCCGCAGCCTGCCGCGCTTGCGGCTCTCCTTTCTGCGCTTGGCGAAATTGGCGTAATCCGAGATCTCGAGCGCCTTGTTGAAGACGCCCTGGAAGTCGCCGCTGTCATAGGTGACCCCGGACGACGCCGAAAACGGCATCTGCGCGGGTTTGATGAAATTGCGCTTGCGCAAGCTCAGCCGGTCGATGCCCATTTCGTCGGCGGCGCGGTCGATCAGGCGCTCCATATAGTAGTTGGCCTCGGGGCGTCCGGCGCCGCGATAGGCGCCCATCAGCGTGGTGTTGGTGAGCACGGTCTTGATGTCGACGCTCATCAGGGGCGTGCGATAGACGCTGGCGAGATTCTTGCCGACGTTGAGGGACAGCGGACTGGGCGCGACGCCGGTAATATAGGCGCCGAGATTGCCGTAGCCGGAGATCCTGACCGCGAGGAACCTGCCCTCGCTGTCGAGCGCCAGTTCGCAATGCATTTGCCCGGCGCGGCCATGGCTGTCCGACAGAAAGCTGGTGGAGCGCTCGTCGGTCCATTTCACCGGACGGCCCAGCGCCTTCGCCGCGTGCAGGATGCAGACATATTCGGGATAGTTGATGTTCTTCATGCCGAACGAGCCGCCGACATTGGCGGTCAAGAGGTGAACCTTCTCGTTCGGAACTTTGAGGATGTTTTTGGCGAGGTTCATCCGATTGCCGGCGACGCCCTGGGTTGGAACCTGAATGGTGTAGCGCGCGCTCGCTTGGTCGTAGGAGGCGAGCGCTGCGCGCGGTTCCATCGCCACCACGGCGACGCGGGTGTTGACGATGTCGAGTTTTGTGACATGGGCGGCGCTGGCAAAGGCGGCCTCGACCTTGGCGGTGTCGCCGTAGTGATAATCCAGCGCCACATTGTTGGGGATGTGATCGTAGAGCTGCGGCGCGCCGGGTTTGGCCGCGGCCTCGGCGCTGGTCACGGCAGGCAACGGATCGATATCGACGACCACGGCCTCGGCGGCGTCGCGGGCCTGGCTTAAGGTTCCGGCAACCACGAAGGCCACGGGATCGCCGACGTAACGCACCTTGTCGGTCATCAGCGCGGTGCGGTTGGTCTGCAACAGCGGCGAGCCATCGCGGTTTTTCAGCGGCAGTCCGCAGGTGAAGGGGCCGTAATTGGCCGCCGTGAGATCGGCACCGGTCCAGACCCCGAGCACGCCGGGCATGGATCTGGCGGCTGCGGTGTCGATCCCGCGGATCACCCCGTGGGCGTGGCTGGAGCGCACGATAAAGGCATAGGCCTGGCCGGGGAGATTGAAATCGTCGGTGTATTTGCCCTTGCCGCGCACCAGCGTGTCGTCCTCCTTGCGGCGGACCGGTTGCCCGACACCGAATTTTTGCAGTGCAATAGCGTTTTCCAGAGACGACGGGGGCGTGCGATCTTGCATGAAATGGGACCTGAAATGCCGGATTTTGCGCCGTTTTGCGGCTTGCCTTGAGATAACGCACCCGTTTGCGGACGACAACGCCTGATTAGGCATGGTCCCATGTGAACGGCTGTTGCGCCGCCCCTTGGCGCTGCTAAAGTTTCCGTGAACGGAAAATTCCTCGTCGGCTGACCAAGCCGGGGAAAGACAATCTGGATGAACCATGAAACGTGGCTTCGCGACGGCCCTGGGCTGCGCGGAGACGACGAAGACCACGGGCCGCCTGGTGGCGTCGGAAGCCTGCTGCGCGGCGGGGATCTGGTCGCGGTGTCCGGCGTGAGTGCGCCGGCGGCGATCTGTTCGCCCGTCCCGGGAAGTGGGGTCTACGCGGCGCTTGACCTTGGAACCAATAATTGCCGCCTGCTGATCGCCGCTCCCGCGGGCGATGGATTTCGTGTGGTCGATTCGTTTTCGCGGATCATCCGCCTCGGCGAGGGCATCTCGGCGACCGGCCGCATCAGCGAGGCCGCGATCGAACGCGCCATCACCGCGTTGAGCATTTGCCGCGACAAGATCAGGTCCCGCAAGGCTGGGCGACTGCGGCTGATCGCAACCGAAGCCTGCCGCGCGGCATCGAACGCCGACGGCTTTCGGGAACGGGTTGCCGCGGAGACCGGCATCTACCTGGAGGTGATCGATCGCGAAACCGAGGCGGCGCTTGCCGTCACCGGCTGCTCGCCGCTCGTCGATCACACCGGGCGCGGCGCCATTCTGTTCGATATCGGCGGCGGATCGACCGAACTGGTGCGGATCGAGCGCGATCCGGGCGAGCGAAATGCCGCGCCGCGCATCAAGGCATGGATGTCGATCCCACTCGGCGTCGTCAAACTGGCCGAGCATTTCGGCGGCAGGGACGTCAGCGCGCAATGCTATGCGCGGATGGTGCAGGAGGTCACGCAGCATGTCGCACCGTTCGCGGCCGAACACGGCGCCGATCTCAGGGATCTGCATCTGCTGGGCACCTCGGGCACGGTGACGACGCTGGCTGGCGTTCACCTCAATCTGGCGCGCTACGATCGCCGCCGGATCGATGGCGTCTGGATGAGCGATTCGGATATCACGGCGACCATCGCGCGCCTGCTCGGCATGAACTACAAGGCACGGGTCAACAATAATTGCATCAGCGTCGAGCGCGCCGATCTGGTGCTGGCCGGCTGCGCCATTCTCGATGCGATCCGCCATGCCTTTCCGCTGCCGCGGCTCCGCGTTGCCGACCGCGGCCTGCGCGAGGGCATGCTGGTCGAGATGATGCGCGAGGATGGCGCGATCCGTGGATGTCGACAGGCGTAGCGGTCGTCGATGTGCTAGAGCCATCGTTGATTCCGAGGCAATCAAACCGTATGGCGAAAGACTCAACGGGCCGGCTGCACGTCACGGTCAAGACCGGGGGCAAGCGCAAGCTGTCGTCAAAACTGTGGCTGGAGCGGCAGCTCAACGATCCCTATGTGGCGCGGGCCAAACGCGACGGATTGCGCTCACGCGCCGCCTACAAGCTGATCGAAATCGACGACAAGTACCATTTCCTCAAACCCGGCATCACCGTGGTCGATCTCGGAGCGGCGCCCGGCGGCTGGAGCCAGGTCGCGGCCAAACGGGTCGGCGCCGCCGAAGGCAAAGGCAGGGTGATCGCGATCGATCTCCTGGATATGCCGGAGATATCAGGCGTCAGCTTTGCGCGGCTCGATTTTCTCAGCCACGACGCGCCTGCGAGATTGCTGGAGATGATTGGCGGCCGGGCCGAATTGGTGCTGTCCGACATGGCCGCCAACACCACCGGCCATCGCAAGACCGACCAGTTGCGCATCCTCGGCCTGGTCGAAGGCGCCGCCGCCTTTGCCGCCGACGTGCTGAAGCCCGGCGGCACCTTCGTTGCAAAAGTCTTTCAGAGCGGCGCCGATGCGGCGCTGATGACGCAGCTCAAGCGCGATTTTGCCAGCGTCAAACACGTCAAGCCGGCATCGAGCCGGCAGGACTCCTCCGAGCGCTACGTGCTGGCGATGGGATTTCGCGGCGTGACGCCAGATCCGCGCGGCGGTTTGACGCCATCGTGTGGATGACAGCGAGCGTGGCGCGTAGCCCGGATGAGCGAAGCGATATCCGGGATCTTTCGCGTCAGCAATGGTTCCCGCATATCGCCAGCGCTCATGCGGGCTACTTGCTTGACTATCGTCCCGCTGAAACCGAGGACCTCAAAACTATTGAATCGGATCTGCTTCTCCCCTCCCTCCGCGAAGCGGTGGGAAGGGGTCGGGGGGTCCATCCGCGGGAACCGCTGCTTCGGTGAACGTCTTGCCACCCCACCCCCGACCCCTCCCCACCACGCGCGATGCGCGTGGGGGGAGGGGAGCTTATGACCTGATTCCGGAAGTCGGGCTTGGGCTCATCCCAGCCGCTGATCCCTGGCCGTGATGGCTTCGCTCGCCGCCTCTTCCTCCGCTTCGGGTTCGCGGGTCGGGTCCGTGATCACCAGCGTCCGCCGTCCGGAGATCTGATGACCGGCATCGGCCGGCATCTGGTAGAAAAAGTACGTCGAGATCGTCGAGATGATCGCAACCACGATGAAGCCCGGCGGGAAATCCACAGCGCTCAGCTCGCTGACGTGGCGCACCAGCATGGTGGTCTCCACCGAGAACGCGCCGACCGCGACGCCGGCGGAAAGCGCCAGCTGCTGGTTGACGCTGACCAGAGTGGTGGCGCGGCTCATCTGCGCCGGCTCGACATCGGCATAGGCAACGGTGTTGATAGCGGTGAACTGCAGCGAGCGGAAAAAGCCGCCGACCACCAGAATAATCATGATCAATAGCAGCGGCGTCGCCGCCGTGAACAGCGCGCAGGCGGCGAGGAACACCGAACTCACGACCGCATTGATCACCATGATGTTGCGAAAGCCGAAGGTCTTGATGAGGCGGGCCGCCAGCGTCTTCATACCCATGGCGCCGACCGCGGAGGCGAACGTCACCAGTCCGGATTTGAACGGCGACAGGCCGAATCCGACCTGCATCAATAGCGGCAGCAGAAACGGCAGTGCACCGATGCCGAGACGAAACAGAAAGCCGCCGAGGATGCTGGCGCGCATCGTCGGCAGCCGCAACAGCCCAAAATCCAGCACGGGAGAAGCCGTTCGCCTGGCATGAATCAGATAGAGCGTCATGGAAATGATGCCGATCCCGACCAGCGCGATGACAACTGTCCACGGCAGCAGATTGAGCCCTGCCACCGAAAGCCCGAACGCGATACCGGCAAGGCCAATTCCCGCCAGCACCAGCCCGTAGAGATCGAAGCGCTCTGGGTCCAGGCTGCGGATCGGATCGATGTAGCGCAGCGCCATGAAGATGCCGAGCAGGCCGATCGGGATGTTGATCAGGAAGATCCAGTGCCAGGAGAAATAGGTGGTGATGAAGCCGCCGAGCGGCGGACCGATCACCGGGCCGACCAGCGCCGGCACGGTGACCCAGGCCATCGCATTGACCAGCGCGCTCTTGTCGATCGTGCGCAACAGCACCAGCCGCCCGACCGGCGTCATCATCGCCCCACCGAGGCCCTGCAGGATGCGCGCGATCACGAAATCGGTAACGGAGGAGGACAGCGCGCAGCCGATCGAGCCCACCATGAAGACGGCGATGGCGAGGCTGAACACCATGCGGGCACCGAAGCGGTCGGCGGTCCAGCCGCTCGCCGGAATGAAGACGGCGAGCGACAGCAGATAGGAGGTGATGGCGAGTTTCAGCGTCAGCGGACTGGTGCCGATATCGGCGGCAATCGCCGGCAGCGAGGTCGCGATCACAGTCGAATCCATGTTCTCCATGAACAGGGCGGTGGCCACAATGAGTGGGATCAGGCGTTCTTTGTTCATCGAGATGCGCAGGCAGGCAAAGAGAGGGAAGCAGCGGGAGAGGGGGCTGTATCACCCTGGTGTCAAGCAGGCCATTGCGGAACCCGGAAAAGCAACCTAAATCCCGCGTGAATCTACCGCCAGTGCGGTTCGCGTTCGACTTATCCGCGCTGAATTTGGATTTGAGGCTTGAGCCCCTTTGAATCGTCATGGGGCCATGCTATCGACCGCCGCCAACCCTATCGATGGGCTCGATTCGACGGTGATGCCGATGGCATCGCCGGAGTCCCGTTCATCCCGAGGTTCTTAGCGGCGGCGATGGTGCCGTTGAATGGAGTTGGCGATGGCGGCTGTGCAGGGACTTCAGGGGATACGGGAAGCCTTTACGTTCGACGACGTGCTTCTGCGGCCGGGCCTGTCCGATATCCTGCCATCCGATGCCGACATCCGCTCCCGCGTCACCCGCGCCATTGCGCTCAACATTCCGATCATTGCGTCCGCGATGGATACCGTGACCGAGGCGCGCATGGCGATCGCCATGGCGCAGGCCGGCGGTGTCGGCGTCATCCATCGCAATTTCGATGTCGAGGGGCAGGCCGCCCAGGTGCGGCAGGTCAAGAAGTATGAATCCGGAATGGTGGTCAATCCCCTGACCATCGGTCCCGACGCGATGCTGTCGGACGCGCTGACGCTGATGAAGGATCACGGCTTTTCCGGCATTCCGGTGGTCACCGGCGCGGCCAAGGGCGTCCCGGGCAGGCTGGTCGGCATTCTCACCAACCGCGACGTACGCTTCGCGACCGACCCGCAGCAGAAAATTTCCGAGCTGATGACGCATGATAAGCTGGTGACGGTGCGCGAAGGCGTCAGCCAGGACGAGGCGAAGCGGATGCTGCACCAGCACCGGATCGAGAAGCTGCTGGTGGTCGACGATCAATACCGCTGCGTCGGACTGATCACGGTGAAAGACATGGAAAAGGCGGTGGCGCATCCGCTCGCCAGCAAGGATGCGCAAGGGCGCTTGCGGGTCGCGGCCGCGACCACCGTCGGCGAGGGCGGCTTTGAGCGGACCGAGCGGCTGATCGACGCCGGCGTCGATCTGATCGTGGTGGATACCGCGCACGGCCATTCCTCGCGGGTGCTGGAGGCCGTCAACCGCATCAAACGGCTGTCCAATGCCGTGCAGGTCATCGCCGGCAATATCGCGACGCAAGAAGGCGCCCAGGCGCTGATCGATGCCGGTGCCGACGCCATCAAGGTCGGCATCGGTCCGGGCTCGATCTGCACCACCCGGATTGTCGCCGGCGTCGGCGTACCGCAACTGACCGCGATCATGGATGCGGTCGAAGCCGCGAAGAAAGCCGACATTCCGGTGATTGCCGATGGCGGCATCAAATATTCCGGCGACCTCGCCAAGGCGCTCGCCGCCGGCGCCGACATTGTCATGGTCGGTTCCCTGCTCGCCGGCACCGACGAGACCCCGGGCGAAGTATTTCTGTGGCAGGGCCGCTCCTACAAGGCCTATCGCGGAATGGGTTCGGTGGGCGCGATGGCGCGCGGTTCGGCCGATCGTTACTTTCAGCAGGATATCAAGGATACGCTCAAGCTGGTGCCGGAGGGGATCGAGGGGCAGGTGCCCTACAAGGGCCCGGTCGGCAACGTCATGCATCAGCTGGCGGGCGGCCTGCGCGCGGCGATGGGCTATGTCGGTGCGCGCAATCTGGCCGAGTTCCACGAGAAGGCGCAATTTGTCCGCATTACCGGATCGGGTCTACGCGAGAGCCACGTTCACGATGTCACCATCACCCGCGAAAGCCCGAATTACCCCGGCGGGGTATAGTTTTGTAGGGTGGGTTGAGCTCTTCGCGAAACCCACCAATTCGCTGCGATGGGTTTCGTGACCAGTTCGGACGTGCGTCCGATCTGGTCACTCTACCCATCCTACAAGTGATCAGGACTGGAATTCCATGATGGTCGATTGGTCGGATGACAGGGTTGCCGCGCTTTCAGACCAGGATCTCAGGAATCTAAAGGTCAATGCCGAGCGGAAATCCGTGGCCGGCGTCGTCGCGCAATGCCAGGCCGAGATGGAAAAGCGGGATGCCGCAAAGCAAGGCAAAGCGGCAAAACCGCGCACGGAAATAAAGGAATTCGAGCACGCAATGTCCGCGCATCTTGCCGCTGTCGGCAAACAGATGGCCGAGAAATACGATCTGTCCGAGGAAACCGCGAAAGCAAGGTCGACCGGGGTGAAGGGATTCCGGTCGCACAAGCTTCTGGATGCCAAAGGCTACGCCAAGCTCGGCGGACATCAGCGCGACGGCACGGTCGCGGTTGACCGCTATATCTCATACAGGCGGGGCAACGATATCGTGTCGCTGGGAGTCTGGCTGTCAAAGGACGCGCCGATCGAGGACCATGAGTTCCACGTCGGCGCGCCGACCGAAATGATCGAGGGCGGCAAGACCTTCGCGGAAGTGCGGCCAGGCATTACGGAAAAAGATCCACAGCAATACCGCCGCATCCGCGCCTTCAAGGATCTGTCGAGTGCTGCGGCGGCGTTCGACGCGGCGCTGGCGAAAATCACCGTCTGAAAACCGGAGGAAACCAACAATGTCCCAACAGGCAAAACGCGTCGTTCTCGTCTCTCGTCCCAAAGGCGAGCCCAAGGCGTCGGATTTTCGCGTCGAGGAGTACGCCCTGCCGGCGCCGGGCCAGGGTCAGGTACTGCTGCGCACGATCTGGCTGTCGCTCGATCCCTATATGCGCGGGCGCATGAGCGAGGGTCCGTCCTATGCCGCGCCAGTGCCGATCGGCGGGGTGATGGAGGGCGGCACGGTATGCGAGGTGATCGCCTCGAACCATCCGGGTTTTGTCAGAGGTGACATCGTTCTCGGCCGTGCCGGCTGGCAGACGCATGCGCTGTCGGACGGCAAGGATCTGCGCAAAATCGATGCCGCGCTCGGGCCTGTCTCGACCGCGCTGGGCGTGCTCGGCATGCCCGGAATGACCGCTTACACCGGGCTCTTGGATATCGGCAAGCCGCAGCCTAAGGAAACCGTTGTCGTTGCGGCGGCATCGGGCGCCGTGGGCTCCGCGGTCGGGCAAATTGCTGGAATCAAGGGGGCGCGCGCGGTCGGCATCGCCGGCGGCAAGGACAAATGCGATTACGTCAAAAGCGAGCTCGGCTTCGACGACTGCCTCGATCACCGCGATCCCGATCTCTCCGCGAAACTGAAGGAAGCCTGTCCTGATGGTATCGACGTCTATTTCGAGAATGTCGGCGGCGAGGTGTTCGAGGCGGTGTTTCCGCATCTGAATGCGTTCGCGCGGGTGCCGGTGTGCGGCCTGATCGCGCAGTACAACGACACCGCGCCATCGGTGCCGAAGTGGGCGCCATCGCTGATGCGTTCGGTATTGACCAAGCGCCTGACGATCAGAGGCTTCATCGTCAGCGATTTCGCCGCCCGTCATGGCGACTTCCTGCGCGACATGTCGCAGTGGCTGCGCGAGGGCAAGCTCAAGCACCGCGAATTCGTCACCGAGGGCCTCGACCGCGCGCCCGCCGCCTTCATGGGCCTTCTTAAGGGCGCCAATTTCGGCAAGCAACTGGTGCGCGTCGGACCGGACCGGGCGTAAGCTGTGGCGCACGAGGCCGACGCCGGCCGAACCCGTCGCATGGCCTGGCGACAGATAATTGCGGCGTTGTTGGCGATGGCCGCTCAACATCGGCGAAGCCGCTTATTCCAACTCAATTTGCGTTTGAACAGACCGGACGACCCGTTCAAAGGCAGCTTTGGCCGGCTGATCGTCGGTAGTCCACTCCATTGTCCAATTCGGCTGACCCTCCAACTTCTTGAATGTGGCGATTTCGTAAGCACCCCCGGCGCGCGAAATTGACGCCTTGAGCGTTGGATGGTCATGGATCAAGGACCAAACTCTCGCTTCGATCTCGCGTCGGGCCGCCTTGACCGGATGCAGTTCGTATTTTGCCTGGAGGTCGCTGGCGATCTGGTCGAGGCGCGCGAAGCAAGCCACCGATACTTTGTTGTCCTTGCCGGCGATCCCAAAGCCCCAATTTGCATCGGGGCGTGGCGTAGGGCCAAATATGAAAAGATCCTCCAGCTCGCTGCACTCTTCGTGGTTGCGAGCGACCGCCAGCATCATCTGGCGCAGTTCCTCTCCACTCCTTCGTTCCTTGACCACCTGGCATCTCCGTGCATGCAATTCATAAAGCCGGCCTTCACAGATGCGTTTGGGCTCGCGTCGCATGTTTCGTCCCAAAACGGTCGTATCATGCCCCGTGCGTTCCTCTTATTGATCGGCCACGCGTTGGTGAGTGACGGGTCGTACAGGCGGAATTTAGTTCGTCCGGGCGTTCACTGATCGAACGCCCGAACGTTGGAAATTGTCAGCTATTGCGATTTATCGCGATGCGACGAACATTCTTCGCTTCGGCGGATTTCGGCACTGTTATCGTCAGTATGCCGTTCTTGAACGCGGCCGAGACTTTGTCCTCATCGACGTCCTCCAGCGTTATGCGCCGTTCGAAGCGGCCAAAGTACCGCTCGCTGAAACGACGGGCCTTATCTTCCGATTGGGATTTCTTCTCGCCGGAGATCGAAAGAACGCCGTTTGCGATTTCCAGGCTGACGTCCTTCTCCTCAAGACCGGGCAACTCAGCGGTGATGCGCACCTCCTTGTCCGTTTCATCGATGTCGATCTGGGGCCAGCCGAACCCTTCCAGGGTCCGAGAGGTTGTCCCGAACGGGGCAAGATCGAACCCGCGAAATACATCGTCGAACATGCGATTCATTTCGCGATGCAACGCGAAGAACGGATTTACGTCGGTACCTCGGTGGAGGCCGACCTCGCGGCCCCTGTTATTCCAGGGAATGAGATCCTTGATGGCCATGATGTGTTCTCCTTCAATCAAGCGACTTCCGCCGCGGAGGGACCGCCGCGGAAGTCAGTTTGCCGATGCAGATGTGTCGCGCCGCGGTCAGGCCGCTTTGCCGTCGATCTGTCGGACGTTCGAGGCGGACGAACCGGCGATCGAAATCCGGCGCGGCTTCATGGCCTCCGGGACCTCGCGCACCAGCTCGATCTGCAGCAAGCCGTTATCGAACGCGGCTCCCTTGACCTGGACATAGTCCGCCAGATTGAACTGCCGCTTGAACGGCCGCGAAGAAATTCCCTGGTGCAGGAACTCGCGCTGTTGTTTTTCCGCCTTTCGACCTTCCACGGTCAGCACGCTTTGTTCTGCGGTGATTGCGATTTCGTCCGGTGAGAAACCGGCGATCGCCAGCGAGATCTGATAGCGGTCTTCGCCCAGGCGCTCGACGTTGCACGGGGGATAATTGTCCTCCGTGCCGGCCTGTTGCGCCGCGTCCACAAGATCGAACAGGCGGTCAAAGCCGATGGTCGACCGCCAAAGGGGGGCAAAATCGTAGGTAGTCCTCATAGCCAAATCCTCCGTTGAGCAAGATGGGTACGAGCGGGCGTCGGACACCTCCGGCGCCCGTCTCTGCCGGGCCCCCGAAGGGCGCCCGGACCGCTTACCGCGGCACGAAAAAACGTAGAAAAAGCCAATCTGATTTCAAGAGGGAGACTGAAATCAATTTTCGATCGACCTTCCGGACGACGCCGCGCAAAAAATGCACATGCCCGGCGGGCTAAATCTGGTGATTCGCCTGTCAAGACCCATATGAAAAAATATTTATGTTTACTTTTTGTTCGAATCAGTTTAGGGTCACCCCTGTCTCGTTCCAGATGAGGGGCGTATCGCGATCGTCAGACACGCGGGATGAGATGCGGTGGACGCGGCAGCGTCGGGCTGGCCATG
>NZ_JBEKXH010000085.1:0-18788 GCF_049512235.1 Bradyrhizobium sp. | reverse complement strand
TCGCTCGGCACCCAGTTTGCGATGCTCGCCACCCTGATGATCACCTCGAAGGGCGTCGCCGGCGTTCCACGCGCCTCGCTGGTGGTGATCGCCTCGACCTTGGGCCAGTTCGGCATTCCCGAGGCCGGCCTGTTGATGATCATGGGCATCGATACCTTCCTCGACATGGGACGCAGCGCCACCAACGTGATCGGCAACTCGCTCGCCACTTCCGTGGTGGCTAAGTGGGAGGGCGAACTCGCGCCCGAGCACGTGCTCGGCCCCGACGACGTCGTGCCGCCGGACATGATCCCCGGCGAGATTCCTGCGATGGCCGGCCATTGACGGGAGCGATCCATGCGCCAAACCATGCGGCGAACGATCCAGGCCGGTGGCCTGTGGCTGATAGCCTGCCTGCTGGCCACATCAGCGGCAGCCCAGAGCGGCAGCGAGGGACTGAGCCCGACGCTGGCCAATATCAAGAACAGGCATGCGGTGCGGCTCGGCTATCGCGAAAGCTCGCCGCCGTTTTCGTTCCTCGATCAGGCCAACCGGCCGATCGGCTACAGCCTGGAGCTGTGCGAAGCCATCGTCGACGAGATCGGCGCTGCGGTCGACGATGACAATTTGAGGATCGAATATGTCAAGGTCACCTCGGACGACCGCATTGCCGCGGTGCTGCAGGACAAGATCGACCTGGAATGCGGCTCGACCACGGCCAATGCCGAGCGCGCCAAACAGGTGGCGTTTTCGCCGCTGATGTTCGTGGCCGGCACCAAGCTGATGGTGCCGAAGGCCTCAAGCATCTTGGCCGCGGCTGATCTGAAGGGCAAGACCGTGGTCGTGACCAAAGGCACCACCAACGAGCCGGCGATGCACGCCGTCGACAAGAAGCTGTCGCTCGGGCTGAACATCGTGGTCTCGCCCGATCATGAGCAATCCTATCAGATGCTGGCCGACGGCAAGGCCGACGCCTTCGCGACCGATGACATCCTGCTCTACGGCCTGATCGCGCGGCACAAGGCGCAAGGCACCTTTCGCGTCACCGGCGATTACCTGTCCTACGACCCCTATGGCATCATGTTTCGCAAGGGCGAGCCGCAGCTTTCCGAGGTGGTGGATCGCACCTTCCACAAGCTCGGTTCGAACCACGATCTGATCCCGCTCTATAACAAATGGTTCGTGGCCCGCCTGCCGACCGGCGAGAAGCTCAACGTCGAGATCTCGCCGCAGCTCGAGGAAGCCTTCAAGGTGCTCGACGACACCGAGGGGACCAGCAACTAGGCCGCAGGCTCTGGGGCCGGATCGGCGAGCCACACGATTTCCACGTGATGGCTCAGGGTTTGATGTTGAGGACAGACTTGGCGGCGCTGAGGGTGCTGTTGAAGGCGGCCTTGGTCTGCCCCGTCACCGTGCCCGCCTGGTAGGTCGGTCCGCTCGTAAAGCCCGTTTTGGGCTTGACTGCAAGGGTCGACTGGACCCCGGCCAAAGCACCTTGGAAGCTTGTCTTCGTCGCGTTCGCAGCCTCTTTTAACGCGGCTGCCGGGCGGGCGACGATGGCGGCGGCCGACGATGCAACAGATGAGATGTCGGTCATGCGATGCTTCCTGCTTGGGGAAACCATCAGGGTGGTATGGTTAACGGCCTGTTAACGGGCCGCGGCGGACCTGTCGCCACGTCAGAAAAACTTCAGCTCGCGGGCGCGACCGCCGCGCGCGACGGTTAGGTATTCGATCGCCAGGAATAATCCGCCGGCGACATATATTTTCCGATGCAGCGAGGCGGCGAGGCTTTGGCTAAGGCCGACGGCTTCCTCGATGCTGGCCGCGACGTGAATGGCGGCTGACGGATTGGCCTGCCGCACCGCGTCGGCAATGGCATCGGCATTGGCGCCCTTGTGATAGGCCGCCGTGCATAGGATGGTGTCGAATGACGGCGCCAGCGCGGCAACGATCTCGCCTTCCTTCTTGTCAAAGGAAACGCCGAGCACGAGAATCCAATCCTCCGCGCCATAAATCGCCTTCAGGCTTGCAAGCGATTGCCGGATGCCGTCGGGGGTGTGGCCGACGTCGATGATGGTCAGCGGATCTTGGCCGATCACCTCGAGGCGGCCCGGCCAGCGCACCTCGCGCAGGCCCGACCTCACCGCGGCTTCGATCCTGCCGGGACTTGTTTCTGCCCCCCCGTCCCGCAGCCAGAGCAGGAACAGGGTCACCGCGATGGCGGCATTGTTGAATTGAAACGCGCCCCTCAAGCTCGTTTCCAGCGACTGAAATCGGAAATTCCCGAATTCGAACTCGAACCGCTGCCCAGACGCCGCGATGGCTCCGCCGCGAAGCGCGATCTGGTCGCCGACAAACAGGGACGTGACGCTGCGGGTGCGATTATATTCGACGAGATGCGGCCACAGGCTTCGGCAATTCTCGCCATAGACGATGGTGCCCAAGGCGGCGCAGGCGTCGCTTTTGTCGGCAGCGATCAGTTCCAGGGAATGGCCGAGCAGTTCGACATGCTCGTAATCGACCGAGGTCACGCCAGCCACCCGCGCGCCGACCAGACGCACCGGATCGTAGCGGCCGCCGATGCCGGCCTCGAACGCGGCGAATTCGCATCCGCTTTCCTGAAAGTGCAGGCAGGCCAGCGCAAACATGGCTTCGAAGGCGCCAAAAGTCCCACCCTGGCGCTGTGAGATCTCGTCGATCGAGGTTTTGATCCGCGCCGTCAGGCGCGCCAGATCATCATCGGCGACAGCCACGCCATCGACCTGAAAGCGTTCGTTGATGTGAAATAGATGTGGTGAGGTGAACAATCCGGTTCGCAGGCCATGGGCGCGTGCGATGCTGGCGCAGAAGGCCGCGGTGCTGCCTTTGCCATTGGACCCGGTCACGACAACCGAGATTCGCTGCAGCCTCTCCCGATCTACGGCAAGGGCGGCGAGCAGCGCCGCCATCCGCGCCAGACAGGGGCCATCGCCATATTTCGGCAGGTCAAACACCAGGGCGTTCCGGTTCCAACGTTGTTTTACCGCGCCAGCAATCCCAGCGACAAGAACGTGTGGCGCCAGATTTTCAGGATCAGGTCGCCGCGGTCGTGTTGCTCCAAAAGCCGGATCGAGGGATTGGCGTTGACCTCGATCACCCGCATGGCTTCTGCGTCTGCCTCGATATTTGTAAACAGGTCCACGGCCGCGACCCGAAGTCCCAGCGCGTGCAGCGCCCTTCTGGCCAACGCCAGCGCGGCGTCGGACCGGGGTGCATCCAGCATCATCGTTGCCCCCGCGCTCCAATTCATCCGGCCGGGAATGTCCCAGCGCGCGCCCGCGGGCAATACGGTGTCGAGCGCGGTGTCGTTGTCATCGGTCAGGGCAACTGGCGAAAGGCCGCGACATCGCAAGGCTTCGTTATGGGCGATCAACAGATCGGCAATGCTGCGCAACCCATCGCCCAATAAAGCGGGCGGATATTTCTGGGCGCAATAAACGATCTCGTCATCCAATAGAAAAATCCGATGCTCGAGACCGGCGACGACCGGTTGCATCAATACCGCGTCGTAATAGTGCGAGACTTCGGTGAAATATCGCAGCAGCGAAGCCTCGCTGCGAATCATCTGCGCGAAATCGCCGCGCGATCCCGCAAGCGGCTTGACGAAAACCGCAGCGCCCAATTTCCTGAAAAGGTTGCGGGCGTCTTCGCGTTCGTGGCCGCGCGGGCGATGGGCCCGGTGCCGATCATGCAGGAAGAAATAGTCACCGCCGAGCGTCGGAACGCCGGCGCGTTCAAGTATGATATTGGTGAAATATTTATCCGAAGCCAGCGTCGAGGCGGTGGCGCTGTTTTGCGGATACCACGAGCATCGACCGGCGCCGAAATGAATGGTTTTGGTCCCGGAGGCGACGCTGACGACGAGTCCCGTTCCGCCATCGATGTCGGCAAAGGCGAGGCCGAATTCGGCGCAGGCATAGGCCGCATAGACCGACTGGTCCGGATAAAAGGACGGCCTACCCGCTCGAAATTCCCGCAAGGTTCGCATGCAATATCCGGTGGTCTGGCATTCTGATTTGGTGTCTTTCTCTCCAGCGAATTTTTCGCTCGCGGGTGGCAATTAACTGCCCGAAGGACGCGGATTCCAGCAAGTTCATTGCGCACAACCGCCTTCGCGGGGAAGCTTCATAATGACCCTTTAATTGCACCCGTCGACTGCGTTTTTGGGCCCCCAAGGGTGCATCCGGGCCTGTTGACTGTCTTCAATTATCGCGTACGTGAAGGCCAGAATCATCAATCGTTGCAGGGGTTTCTGCCTGGCTTGGGCGTAAACCGCGCGATCCTTCTACGGCCGGGCAATCGGGAAAAACAAAAGCCATGAGCGCATTCCACCGCGAGAAAGTTCTTTCTGTCCGGCACTGGACCGATACGCTTTTCAGCTTCACCGCCACCCGCAGTTCCGGCTTTCGCTTCCAGAACGGGCAGTTCGCGATGATCGGACTGGAGGTCGACGGCCGCCCGCTGCTGCGTGCCTACAGCATGGCGAGCGCCAATCACGAAGAATCCCTGGAGTTTTTCAGCATCAAGGTCGCCGACGGGCCGCTGACGTCAAGGCTGCAGCGGATCAGAGAGGGCGATGTCATTCTGGTCGGGCGCAAGGCGACCGGCACGCTGATTGCGGACAATTTGATATCCGGCCAGCGCCTGCTGTTGCTGTCGACCGGAACCGGGCTTGCTCCGTTTGCCAGCCTGATCAAGGATCCGGATGTCTATGAGCGGTTTGAATGCATCATTCTGGTGCACGGCTGCCGGCAAGTATCCGAACTGGCCTATGGCGAAGAGCTGGTGGCGAAATTGCGGGACGACGAATTGTTCGGCCCGCTGTTGGCGGAAAAGCTGGTCTATTATCCGACCGTCACCCGCGAGCCGTTTCGCAACCGCGGTCGCATCACCGACCTGATCACGTCAGAACAATTGTTCAGAGATCTCGGTCTGGCACCGCTCGACATCGAAACCGATCGGGTGATGATGTGCGGCAGCCCGGGCATGCTGGAAGAGCTGCGCCTGATGCTGGAAGGGCGCGGTTTTCTCGAGGGCAGCCACAGTGAGCCCGGCCATTTCGTCATCGAAAAGGCGTTTGTCGAGCGGTGATCTCCTCTCCCGCGGACCGCCGACCATATCCAGCACGCCGTCCAGAGCACGAACGCATGGCCTGCGCGGGATAGCCTTGAGCAAAGCGGGATTCCCGACGTGGTGCGCCCGCACGGTCACTAAGCCTTGAGAACAAGTCAGGTTGCGCTGCACTGCAAAAGGAGCGCATGATCTGGCGCCATACGCCGTCAAGGGATGGATTGATTTGCCGCCGGTCGATTGGGTCTTTTCGCGCCCGATGCGCTGTCATATTCATGACCTTTGCCGCGGATATCGTGTACAGCCATGTTCGGGTCGTCAGGCCAGGCTGCGACTGACGAGAATAAAAGCGGCAGATCCGCCTGAGGGAGTCCCATGGAAACGTTGCTGCTTCCGTTCTCGCCACGCTTCATCATTCTGACGATTTGCGCCGTTGCCACGGCTTTGCTGCTGGGCGTCGGGCTCTTCGATCGCAAGGTGTTCGATCTGGTTCTGATCCCGATGCTCATTTTCGGTGCGCTGACTTTGCTCGGCATTCGCGATCTCACGCAAAAGAGCCACGCGGTGTTGCGGAACTATCCGATCTCGGCGCATCTGCGTTTCCTGCTGGAAGAGATCCGGCCGGAGATGCGGCAATACTTCTTCGAGAGCGAGAAGGACGGCATGCCGTTTTCCCGCGACACCCGCGCCGTGGTCTATCAGCGCGCCAAGATGGTGCTCGACAAGCGGCCGTTCGGCACCCAGGAAGATGTCTATCGCGAGGGCTATGAATGGATGCACCATTCGGTGGCGCCGAAGGTTCACACCGGGGAAAAATTTCGCATTACCATCGGCGGCCCGGATTGCGCCAAGCCCTATTCGGCCTCGGTGTTCAATATCTCGGCGATGAGCTTTGGCGCGCTCAGCCCGAACGCGGTGCGGGCATTGAACGCCGGCGCCAAGAAAGGCGGCTTCGCGCATGACACCGGCGAGGGCGGCGTCAGTCCCTATCATCGCGAGAACGGCGGCGATCTGATCTGGGAGATCGGTTCGGGATATTTCGGCTGCCGCAACCGCGACGGCTCGTTCAATCCGGAAGAATTCGCGCGCGTTGCCGCCTACGATCAGATCAAGATGGTCGAACTCAAGGTCAGCCAGGGCGCCAAGCCCGGCCATGGCGGGGTGCTGCCGGCGGCCAAGGTTTCCCTGGAGATTTCCAAAATCAGGGGCGTCGCGATGGACGAGGATTGCATCTCGCCGGCGTCGCACCGAGCGTTCTCGACGCCGCTGGAAATGATGGGCTTCATCGCCGAGATGCGGCGACTGTCCGGCGGCAAGCCGGCGGGATTCAAACTGTGCATCGGCCATCCCTGGGAATTCCTGGCGATCTGCAAGGCGATGCTGCAAACCGGAATTTACCCTGATTTCATCGTGGTCGATGGCAATGAAGGCGGCACCGGCGCGGCACCGCTTGAGTTCATGGACCATCTGGGCATGCCGATGCGCGAGGGCGTCAATTTCGTCCATAACGCGCTGGTCGGCATCAATGCCCGCGATCGTATCCGCATCGGCGCCGCCGGCAAGATCGCCACCGCCTTCGATATGGCGCGCGCCATGGCGATCGGCGCCGACTGGTGCAATTCGGCGCGCGGCTTCATGTTCGCGCTGGGCTGCATCCAGTCGCTCTCCTGCCATACCGATCGGTGCCCGACCGGGGTGACCACGCAGGACCCGACGCGCAATCGCGCGCTGGTGGTGCCGCACAAGATCGATCGGGTTTACAATTACCATCACGCCACCCTGCACGCGCTGGCCGAACTGCTGGCCGCCGCCGGGTTCGAACATCCGCAAGAATTGCGGCCGATCCATTTTTCGCAGCGCACCTCCACCACCGACGTGCAGTCGTTCGCGAAGCTCTATCCCTCGCTCCGCCCCGGCGAGTTGATCGACGGCACCAGCGATGCCCGTTTCCGCGAGGCCTGGGCCATGGCGCGCGCGGATAGTTTTGCCGCGATGGGGTGAGGCTGAACTCGTCATTCCCGGGCGACGCGAAGCGTCGAACCCGGAATCTCGACCTGATAACCTCTGGATTCCGAGTTCGCGCTGACGCGCGACCCGAAATGACGTTTTGCCATCAATGCGGGTTTTCGAGGCTGAACAGCTCCGACTGCTCGTCATAGGCGAACAACTCGCCATAGCGCGCCCAAGAGACGATGGTCTTGAGCGTCTCGTCGGCCTGGTCTTCCGCCATATAGTCCTCGAGTTCGTTGCGGAAGCGCGCCTCGGGGGCGGTGTGCGAGGGCCGCTCGTCGAGCACCCGGCGGATCAGGCCCATCACCGGCACATAATTCATCAGATGTTCGGCGAACAGCTTCTTGCGGGCGTCGGTTTCGAGGTGGGCAAAGCGCTGGCCTGCATCCGTCAGCATCAGATCGCCTTCGCTCAATTGGGCAAACCTCAGCAGTTGCAGGGATTCGCCGAGGTGGAAGATCTCGTCGGCCTCCAGTTGCAGGCTGTTGGCGAGAACCGGCAAGTCAGCGCGGCCGTTATAGGGCGGCGCCGCCAGCGTCTCGATCAGCCCCGACAGAACGTTGGACGAGACGTGGTTGAGGACCATGCCGACACCGGTGCCTGGAATGCCCTCGATCGCCGGCGCTCTCAGCTCGGCGCGCTGCGTCATGCGGGCATAGATGCTGTCGACCAGTTGCCGGAATGTCGGGTCAAGCCGATTGCGCGGATGCGGCAGGTCGACCTTGATCTCGGCGGCGACGCGTCCCGGATTGGAAGAAAACACCAGGATGCGGTCGCACATCAGGACCGCCTCCTCGATATTATGCGTCACCATCAGCACCGACTTGATCGGCAGCCGGCCTTCGATCCAGAGATCGACCAGATCGGTGCGGAGCGTTTCCGCGGTCAGCACATCCAGCGCCGAAAACGGCTCGTCCATCAGCAGCAGGTCCGGATGCACCACCAGCGCACGCGCGAAGCCGACGCGCTGGCGCATGCCGCCCGACAATTCCTTCGGAAAAGCGGACTCGAACCCGTCGAGACCGATCAGGTCGATCGCCGCCAGCGCCCGGGTGCGGCGTTCGGCGCTGTCAATCCCCAGCGCTTCCAGCCCCAATTCGACGTTCTGCAGAACCGTCAGCCAAGGAAACAGCGCGAAGGACTGAAACACCATGGCAACGCCGTTCGGCGGTCCGACGATGGTCTCGCCACGGCATTTGGCGTCGCCCGAGGATGGCGCGATCAGTCCGGCAATGATGCGCAGCAGCGTCGACTTACCCGACCCGGAACGGCCGAGCAGACCGACAATTTCGCCCGATTTTATCGTGAGATCGACATTTTCGAGCACCAGCAGATCTTCGCCGCTGCCTTTCGGAAATGACCGGCAGACGCCGCGGATTTCGAGTAGCCTGCTCGGTTTGGTTTGATCGAGCATGAATTTCTCCTGATCAGCCGAGACGAAGGCGACGCTCGCCGAAGGCATAGAGCGGCCGCCAGAGCAGGCGGTTGAAGAACGTCACCAGAATACACATGATGGCGATGCCGAGCACGACCCGAGGGAAGTCGCCGGCTTCGGTCGCGGTTGCTATATAGGCACCGAGACCGCTGGCGGTCAGATGCGTGTCGCCCCAGCTCGCCACTTCCGCCACGATGGACGCATTCCAGGAGCCGCCGGAAGCGGTGATGGCGCCGGTGATGTAATACGGGAAAATACCGGGCAGGATGACTTTTATCCACCAGCGCCATCCCCTGAGATGGAAGCTGCCGGCGACCTCGCGCAGGTCGGTCGGGAACGCGCTGGCGCCGGCGATGACATTGAACAGGATGTACCACTGAGTCCCCAGGATCATCAGCGGACTGAGCCAGACATTGGCGTTAAGGCCGTAGCGCACGATGATAACCACGAACACCGGAAATGCGAGGTTGGCGGGAAACGCGGCCAGGAACTGCGCCAGCGGCTGAATGCGCTCGGCGAGTTTTGGCCGAAGTCCGATCCAGACCCCGACCGGTACCCAGATCAGTGACGCCAGCGCGATCAGCACGACGACGCGCAAAAGCGTCATGAAGCCATAGCCAATCGCGGTGAGGATATCCGACGGGCTTAGGGTCGCCGAGAGATATTCGTAGGCCCTCCAACCGGCATAGCCGGTGGTTGCGGCGACAAGTACAAGCCAGACCGCATCGACGAGGCGCGACGGCGGGCGCTGTCCGACCGGCACCCTCGGGCTGCCCGGCAGCGCGACATGGAAGTTCGAGATGGCCTTGTTGAGCGCCGCAAACGGATAGGTCAAAGCGCGCAGCGCGCGGGTGCGCCGGAACAGATCGAGCATCCAGGATGTCGGTGCGGTGGCCGAGGCGGTCTCCTCGAAGCGGAATTTGTCGGCCCAGGCCACGACAGGGCGGAACAGCAGTTGATCATAGGCGATAATGACGAGAAGCATGGCCAGGATGGCGTAGCCGATCGCAGACAGGTTCTGCTTTTGAATGCCCAGCGCGACGTAGGAGCCGATGCCGGGCAACGTGACCGTGGTATTGCCGACGGTAATCGCCTCCGAGGCCACCACGAAGAACCAGCCCCCGGACATCGACATCATCGTGTTCCAGATCAGGCCGGGCATGGCGAACGGCACGTCGAGCCGCCAGAAGCGCTGCCAGCCGCTCAGGTGAAAGCTCTGTGAGGCCTCCTCCAGGTCTTTCGGGACGCTGCGGATCGACTGGTACATGCTGAAGGTCATGTTCCAGGCCTGGCTGGTGAAAATCGCGAACACGCAGGCGAGCTCGGCACCGAACACCCGGCCGGGAAACAAATTCAGGAAGAATACGACGGTGAAGGTCAGAAAGCCGAGGATCGGCACCGACTGCAGGATATCGAGCAGCGGGATCAGCACCATCTCGGCGCGCCGGCTCTTGGCGGCCAGCGCCGCATAGACGAAGGTGAAGATGATCGAGCAGATGATCGCCAGCAGCATCCGCATCGTCGTTCGCAGCGCATAGAGCGGCAGGTTGGCGGGATCGAGCGATACCGGCGTGATATCGAGCGCCGAGAGCGGAAGGGTGGTCTGCTCGCCGCCATAGACGATCAGCACCATGGCGCCGATCACGAGGATCAGCGCCACGGCGTCCCAGATGTTGGGCCGCAGCGCCTGTCCCAATCTCGGCGTCAGAATTTCTTGAAGCGTCATGCGAGAACCCGTGGAGGACATGGGCTGCAAATGTTCAGAATTGCGCGTGTAGGCGCGTAGCGACCACCGAGACCGGCCCGCGATCCCGGTTATAGGCGGGATTGGTGATGAACTGGTAATCGAAGGTCAGCTGCCAGGCTAAGACCGGGAGCGTGTAATAGACTTCCATGATTTTCTCGGGTCCCGGATCGGGAAGCTTGCCATCTCCGATCAGGGCGGTGTAGCCGCCGGCCGCGAGGTAGGCCTGATGCACGCTCGATATGGTGTTGAGGATTCCGGCAAGGCCCACGGTGTCATCGGGCCGGCCCCAGAGTTTTCCGGACAGCGAGGCGCCGCCCGACAGGGTTGCGTCGGCATCGGTGAATGCATAGGTCTCAAGATCACCGGGGGTGTAGCCTGCGCGGGCAAATAGGCCGACGCCGGGCAAAATCTGCTGCTCCATGTTGGCGGCAATCCCGGGTTTGCTCGTATACGTACGCACCGCCGAAATATCCGCCGGCGCGCCGGTCAGCGCGGCAAGCTGGACGGCGTCCGCAAAGCTTCCCATCCGCGCGCGGGTCAGATAGCCGGTCACCGCGATCTTGCCGGGTTGCCCCCAAAGGTCGTAGCGGCGCTCGACCTCGCCCACCATTTGAAACTGGCCAAAGGTTGGGTCCAGATCGGTGCTGTTCGGAACAACAGGACCATCAAAGATGCCGGCCCGGAATGTCCATTGACCGGTGTACCATTCGACGGCGGCGCCGTAAGTGAAAGCCCAGGCGTCGGCCGCATAGTCGAAAGCCCCGGTATTGACCAGGGTCCAGTTCAAAAAGTCCCCGCGCGGATCATGCGCATACTTGTTGGAGTCGAAAATATCGACGACGCTGAATTTACCGACCGTGATCACCAAGCGGTCCGCCGTCTGGGATCCGGCGAATTGATTGATCCCGGCATCGACCTTCTGAACCTCGCCGCCGAGGTCGATCGTCTGGCGCAGGAACGTGCGCGGCAAGCGCGCATAGGGATAGGCTGCGCCGACCTTGTAGGCCTCCGCGCTGGGAAATCCGGCGACGCCAAACGTGCCGCTGAGACCGAAACCCTGATCGATCTCCGGGTCGACCCAGATCTCCGCGCCTTTCCAGGGACGGAAGCCCAGATACAAATCGACGTCGAAAGTCTCCCGGCCTGAATTTGGGGCGAGGCTGTTTTGGCCGCTATAGGGCGCCCGGAACGGCAGCGCATATTGGCTGACCAGCGTCGCTTGTCCGTGCACGCTGATATCACCGTTATCCAGTGCGGGGATACCCTTGGTGACGGCATCACTCTTCGACAGATCAGCGCCGAGCTGGTAGTTCACGCCAAAGCGCAGGCTTTGCAGCATCAGATCGGAGTTGAACGACTGCGCTGCGGCTGGAAACGTTCGTGCCCTGCCGCCAAGATCGGCCGCCAGATATTCGAGCCTGGCGCTCCAGTTCGGCGCAATCGGCACTTCAACTCCGGCGCCAGCGGCCCAGCCCCACCGCCACAGCAATGCGGCCTCGGTTGTTCCGACCGCCGCGGTGCCGGCTGCCGGAGTGCCGGCGAGTTCGATCCGTGTCAGCTTGTCGTAAGTCCAGGCCGCTCCGCCAGTGCCATAGACGAGCCAGTGGTCGAAGGCATAGCCGACCCGGCCCCTTGCCGTGCCAAAATCCAGCACCGTGTCGTTGTAGCTCGCCTGTCCGATCGGCGCGGAGGAAATCGTCTGGGTGCCGGCGATCATATTCGGGGCCGAGACGTCGGCTTCAAACCCAACCACAAACCGCGATGGCAGCATATAGTTGTAGCCGGCCTGTAATCCGACGAAATAGCTCCCGGTACCCTTGAATGGATCGTAGGCGTTGAACAGATCGAAGGAGCCGCCAAGCGTCGGGACGGCAGCTCCCGGCTCGGTCGCCGTCCAGCTGGTTTTGCCGGCCGCATATCCGAAGTGGCCGCCCAGATAAAATCCGGTCCAGTTATCGATGGCGTTGAGAGCCGGCGCCTTGACGGCCATGTCCGCCGCCACCGCCGATCCATCGAGCGCGAGCAGGCTCAAGGCCACGCCCACGAGCGCCCACTGCCAAGACCGCCTGCAACGGATCATCGTGTGGATTTCCAGCGCGAGCATTGCGGCGGTCTCTGTCGTCATCGCTGTACGTTTGCCGGCGCGCTGCCATCCTGGAAATGAAGCCGTCCGCTCGGAGTTGGCAATGGTCACGGTCGGGGGCAGATCGAAAGCAGCCACAAATCGTTCCCCAGCGTTATTGCAAAGCGCTCGCAAATGGAAGAAAGGACGATGGAGATGCCTTCGAATGACATCGTCTAGTGACGCGCGTGCAACACAATGAAATGAAATGGCGCATTGATAGATGGAGCTCGGCCGGTGCATCGGTGCGGTCGCGGCGGAGCGTGTTTCCGGCATCATCCCTGTGCTGCTACCAGTTACGGAAATAGACGTCATCGCCGATTAAGACGGTTCGAAGACAGCTATGTGAAAGTGCCTACGGCGACGGCTGAACCAGATCGCCTGCGACCCGTCTGGCCGTTCGGCCGCGCCGCATCCGCCTTCTCCAGCACCGATGGTAGTGGGAATTCGACCAGCCAGCGACATCCAGCCGCGTGCCGCCGTCGATCAGGAATAAGACGGACGATCCAGGGTGTTCGGGCGAGGGATCGCGAGTCCATCGCGGCCTGATCCAATGGAGGCGCGCGACCGCACCGGATGGTTCAGATCAGGGGCGAGGCCTGCGCAATCCGTGGCGATAAAGAGGTCAGGACTTGTGGGCGACCTCCACGGTGACATGGGACAGATCGGCAAACCTGGCCAGTCGCTGCCGGTAATCCGCCGCCTCAAGCGCCCCCGAGGTTGCGACCGAAACGATAGCGCCGAGATGCCCGGGCCCAAGCCGCCAGAGATGCAGGTCGGTGACCTGATCCCCCTCGCTTTCGATGGCGTTGCGAACTTTCTCCGCCATGCGCGGGTCCGGCGTACGGTCGAGCAGGATGCCGCCGGTATCGCGCAGCAATCCGACCGACCAGTTGGCGATCACCAGCGCGCCGATGAGACCCGCCACCGGATCCATCCAGAGCCAGCCGAACGCCCGCGCCAGCACCAAGCCAACAATGACCAGGACCGACACCGCGGCATCCGCCATGACGTGGATCACCGCGGCCCGCATGTTGTTGTCACGGTGATGTGCGCCATGCGCCGCCTCGTGATCGTGCTCTTCGAATTCAAGCTCGCGTTCGTGGCTTTGGCCCTCCTGGGTGAGGCGAACCCTGGCGACGAAGGCGTGCGGTTCCGGAATCTCGTCGCGCGATTGCAGATATCCGCCATGGTCTTCGAACGTGAATAGCTGGCAGCGGCCGTCCGGCCTTGTTGTCTCGATTGTGATATCGGGAGCCTCCGGCAACGCCCCCGCCGTCGCGCGCAGGCGAAACCGCGGCGGCACGCGGTCTTCGAAGACTTCGACTTGCAGCGAGCTGCGGCCCAACTCAATCTTTCGCGCCTCGTCGTCATGACCATGAGCGTGGCCGTGCGCATGATCATGGCCGTGATGATGGCCGCCGGACAACAGCCATGCGCTGGCGATATTGACCGCGAGACCGAGCGCCGCGATCGGGATGGCCTCGTTGAAACTGATGTTGACCGGGTTGAGCAGACGCGCCACGGCTTCATAGCCGATCAGCAGCGAAATCATCGCCAGAACGATGGCGCTGGAATATCCCGCCAGATCGCCGAACTTGCCGGTGCCAAATGTGAAACGGCGGTCGTTGGCATATTTGCGCGCAAAGGTATAAGCCAGCGCCGCCAGCAGCAGCGCCCCGGCGTGGGTCGACATGTGCAGGCCGTCGGCGATCAGGGCCAGCGAGCCGAACAGCGCGCCGCCGATGATCTCGGCGATCATCATGATGCTGCAGAGCACGATCACCGCCCAGGTCCGGCGTTCCGCCTTGTCGTGATCCTTGCCCAGAAACACATGGTCGTGCGGCGGAAATTGAAGGATCGATGGCGCGTCGGACATGATGTCCCTCACTTCAGATAGGTGTGAACCACTTGGATGAGTTGATCCGCCGCATCGGCGTTGAGCGCGCCCGGATTCTGCTCGGGGTCGACGAGATGGGTGCGGATGTGGTCCTCGACCACCTCCGCCATCAGGCCGGCGACGCCGCCGCGAATGCCGGCGATCATGTGCATGATGCGCTCGCATTCCGCCTCTTCCGTCAACGCCCGCTCGATCGCTTCGATCTGGCCGCGTATCCGGCCAACGCGCGCGAGCAGCTTCTTCTTCTCTCGGATCGTATGCGCCATCACGGCCACATAGGGTACCCCCCTATGCTATGTCAAGGGCTTCTGCGCCACGCAAAAGTTGACCCGCCAGGGGGCGACCGGGCGGATCGGCACGGCACGGGGGGAGGGGGCGCCCGTGCCGGACGCAGGATCCACGCGCTCCTTCAGTCGATCATCCGTAGCAGCTGCGCACGCGGCCCGTGATGGTCCGCACGATCGATTGGACTGAGCGCCCCCTGATCCGGTCCGGGCTGAACCTCACTAGTTCGGGGCAATGAGTTGTCGTCTCATGATCACAGTTGGTTACCGGCAACATCAGGCCTGCGGCCCGGCCGAAAGCGCCGCCGGATCGAATCGATCGACATCGGCAAGCAGCTCGCAGAACGCGCGCGCGCCGTGATCGATCAGAAGCTCGCCCTTTTCCGCGGAAGCCTCCGTCGCGTCGCCGACGGCGCCGCTGGCGTGCAGGTCCTGGGCCTGCCAGGCGAACGGCGCCGGCCGATGGGCTGAAAGCCGGCGATAATCCCTTTCCATCGCAATCGAGGTGGACCGAAAATCGGCGATCTCTTCGGTACGCACATGCTGCTTGTATCGCGCCAGCATGATCGATGTCTCGACCGCACCGCCATGGATGCCGTGCCGCAATTCTTCCGCCGAGACCAACCCCTGGGGCGCACCGAAGCGGGACCATCCGGTGGTGACGGCCAGAAGCCCCCATTTCGCACGCAGATCCTGCGCCACCAGCGTCATGGCGGCGCTGTTGCCGCCATGGCTGGTCACCATGACCAGTTTCCTGATCCCGGTGCGCGCCACGCTGATCCCGATTTCCATCCAGCTCTTCAGCGCCACTTCGGCCGGCAGCGTCAGGGTGCCCGGATAACCGATATGTTCGGTCGAAATCCCGACCGGCTGGATCGGAAGGAAGGTTGCGGGAACGGCCGCGGGGAGGAGCTCGCGCACCCGCGCCAGATAGGCCTCTGCAATCATGACGTCGGTGCCGAGCGGCAGATGCGGGCCATGCTGTTCGGTGGCCGCCAGCGGTAACACCGCGATCCATCGCGCCGTTCCGGCTCCGCCAAGGTCAGGCCAGTGAATACAGGTCCAGTCGCGGGGAGGAACGGTTGAAGTCATCGAGCCATTTGTTTCTTTGGACGGATTTGAAAGGGTAGTTTAGCCTTGGGACGTATCAACGTCCGGGTGCCTCCCATCATGGGCCAGAACGATCGACGGAGTCCAATCATGATCCCGCCCCTCTTGAATCGAGCGTTAATTGCCGGCCTCTTGGCCGTTGGCATGGTCATTTCGCCCGCGGGCGCGCAGACCACGCTGGATAAGGTCTCGTTCGGAACCAATTGGGTCGCGGAGGCCGAGCACGGCGGATTTTTCCAGGCGGTGGCGGATGGCACCTACAGGAATTACGGGCTCGACGTCACCATCGTGCCCGGCGGCCCGAACGACAACAACCGCATGCTCCTGATCGCCGGCAAGCTCGACTTCTTCATGGCTGCCAACACCCTGATGTCGTTCGATGCGGTGGCCAACAACGTGCCGGTGGTAAGTGTCGCCGCCATCTTCCAGAAGGATCCGCAGGTTTTCCTGACCCATCCGGAACTGAAGGTCACCAAGCTCGAGGACCTGAAGCCGCTGACCTTGTTCGTCTCCAAGGAAGGGATTACCAGCTACTTCCAATGGCTGAAGTCGGAATACGGCTTCAGCGAGGCCAAGGTAAAGCCCTATACCTTCAATCCGCAGCCGTTTCTTGCCGACAGGCAAAGCGCGATGCAGGGCTATGTCACTTCGGAGCCGTTCGCGATCGAAAAGAGCGCGGGCTTCAAGCCCGGCATTATCCTGCTGGCGGATTATGGCTTCAACACCTACTCGACCTTGATCGAGACCCGCCGCGAGATCGTCGACAAGAAGCCGGACCTGGTTCAGCGCTTCGTCGACGCCTCTGTGATCGGTTGGTACCACTATCTCTACGGCGACAACGCCGCCGGCAACGCGATGATCAAGCAGCTCAATCCTGAAATGACCGACGAACTGCTCAGCTACTCGGTCAAGAAGATGAAGGAGTTTGGCATTGTCGATTCCGGCGACACCTTGCACAACGGCATCGGTACCATGACGGACGAACGCGCGGCGAGCTTCTTCGACAAGATGGTTCGTGCGCACGTGGTCCGCCCCGACATCGACTTCCGCAGGGCTTACACGCTTCGCTTCGTCAACAAGGGCGTTGGCCTCGATCTGCGGCCGAAGAACCAGGACAAGTGATGACCGAACCCGCAAGCCTGTCCGAAAGCGAGACCGGCTTGGCCGGCCTCGCGGTCAGCCTGCGCGGCGTCACCAAGGTCTATGACAGCGGCGTCGCGGCGCTGGGGCCGCTCGACCTCGATGTCAGGCAGGGCGAGTTCGTTTCCCTGCTCGGGCCGTCAGGCTGCGGCAAGTCGACCGCGCTGCGGCTGATCGCGGGCCTGAATGCCCCGAGTTCCGGCACCGTCGGCGTCGCCCGCCGCGCCGGTCGGGTGCGCGCCGGGCACGCCATCGGCTTCGTGTTTCAGGAACCGACGCTGATGCCATGGACCACGGTTCGGGAAAACGTGCGGTTGCCGCTGAAACTGGCGCGGGCACCGACGGCCGAGGCCAAGGCCCGCGCCGACGAGGCCCTGACCCAGGTCGGCCTCGCCGAGTTCAAAGGCGCCTTCCCCCGCGAATTGTCGGGCGGCATGAAGATGCGGGTCTCGCTGGCGCGCGCGCTGGTCACCGATCCGGATATCCTCTTGATGGACGAACCGTTTGCCGCGCTCGACGAGATCACCCGTTTCCGGCTCAACAACGATCTGCTCGCGCTGTGGCGCAATTTGCGCAAGACCGTCATCTTCGTCACGCATTCAGTATTCGAGTCGGTCTATCTGTCGCAGCGCGTGATCGTGATGACGGCGCGGCCCGGACGCTTCGGCGCCGAGATTCGTATCGACACCACCGCGCCGCGCGGCGAGGAGTTTCGAACCTCGGTCGAATATGCCGGCTATTGCCGCAAGGTTTCGCAGGCGCTGGCGCCGTCCTATCCCGGGCAGGCGCATTGATGAGTCCGTTGCCGGGACCGCCATCTGCCGAGCCGTCTATGGCCGATGGCCTTACCCTGCGCCTGGTCCGGATCCTGCTTCCCATAATCGTGCTCGCGGCGGCCGTCGCGGTCTGGGCGCTGGTGGTGCGCATCAATGATATTCCGCCCTATGTGCTGCCCGGGCCGGGCGCGGTATTCCGGACCCTGGTCAGCGATTGGCCGATCCTGTCGCAATCGCTCGAGACCACGCTGCAGACCACGGTGGAAGGGTTCGTTGCGGCCGCGGTCGGCGGCATAGCGCTGGCGCTGTTGTTCAATCAATCGAAATGGCTGGAATACTCGCTGTTTCCCTATGCGGTGATCCTGCAGGTTACGCCGGTGATCGCGATCGCTCCGCTGCTTTTGATCTACCTCCCGCAGCAAACCGCCGTGATCGCCTGCGCCTGGATCGTCGGATTCTTCCCGGTCCTGTCCAACACCACGCTCGGACTGAATTCGGTCGATCGCAATCTGGCCGGACTGTTCAGGCTTTACGGCGCGTCGCGGCTGCAGACCTTGCGCCATCTTAGACTGCCTGCCGCGCTACCCTTCATCCTCGGCGGATTGCGGATCGCCGGCGGACTGTCGTTGATCGGCGCCGTGGTCGCCGAGATCGCGGCGGGCTCCGCCGGCGCCGGATCCGGTCTGGCCTATCGGATCGCGGAATCCGGCTACCGCCTCAACATTCCCCGAATGTTTGCCGCGTTGCTGTTGCTGTCCGCCGCCGGGATTGTCATCTATGGGCTGCTGGCGCTAACCTCGCACCTGGCGTTGCGGCGCTGGCATGAAAGTGCGCTTGGAAAGGAAAACTGATGGTGGGCGAAAATATTGCTTCTGCGAAGATCGATCTGCTGATCTACGGGCCGAGCAAACCGATCATCGACAATGGTTTTTCCGACCAGTTCTTGCTACATTCATTTGAGAAGATCGGTGACCTTGAGCGATTGACCCCGGCGGTCGCGCAGCGGATCCGTGGCGCCGCCGTGACCTACAATTCGGTACGGGGCGACCGCAAGACACTGTCGCGTTTTCCGAAGCTCGAGATCGTCTCCGCATTCGGAGTCGGCTACGATCACATCGATGTCAATTACGCGCATGATCACAATATCGTCGTTACCAACACCCCGGATGTCCTG
>NZ_JBEKXH010000084.1:0-18866 GCF_049512235.1 Bradyrhizobium sp. | reverse complement strand
TGCTTGCGAATGCCGATCCGTTTACCGAACCGGTCGTCGCCAAAGGCGACAAAAAGCTGTTCCGAGCCCGCTTCGCCGGCCTCGACCGCGATCGGGCCGAAGCGGTCTGCCGGACCTTAAAGCGCTCCGACATCTCCTGCATCACCGTCAAGAACTGAACCTGTCGCCGCCACAATGATCCAATTCAATGTAATTGGATCATGACCTGGAGCGCCAAGCGCGGCCCATGCTGATGCGGCGTGATTCTTGCGCTTTTTATTTTTCGGCGGTCGAGATTTGCAAATAACCGCGTTGCGGCAATCTCTCGTCAAGAATTGGGGGTTAAAATGGCCGGACGATCGATCGTCCACGCCGGATAACGGCGGGCAGCAACGGGGCGTCGGCCGGAGCAAGGGCAAAGAAACCTTTGGTTTGCAGCGTTTGTTTAGTGTTTGCCGGAGTTAGTTGGGATGAGCGCGAAGCAAGGTATCCTTGGCCTCGTTTACACGGGCAGCCAAGTACGTCGACCCCCCCTGGTCGGGATGCAGTTTCTTCATGAGCGCGCGATGTGCTCGCCCGATTTCGTCGCGCCCCGCCCCCGGCTGCAGGCCAAGGATCTGATAGGCCTCCTCGTCCGTCATTTTGCCGCTCGCCGCCGCGCGGCCCTGCCCTCCTGCCGGATTTCCCTGCGCGTCCTGACGCCAGGCGGGAAACCTGCGGTCCAGATAGCTTTCAAGCAGCGCGACGCTTTCGGCGTCAAAGCCTGAAATCATCGCCGCCAACCGCGGCAGATCGAATTCGTCCAGAGAATGGCCGGCATACGGACCCGCCACGATCTCGCCCCGCAGGCCGCCGCTGTCATGATCAAGTGTCATGTCGAGAAATTGCGAGCGGACTCGAGATGTCTGCCCCGGCGAGCGTTGCGCGCCTGCGCCTGCGAACATACCGCCGATATTGGCAAACCCCGATGTGCCGAACGGTGACCAGCCAAGCAGCCCCGCGCCAAAGATGCCGAGCGGGATGGCGACTGCGAGTTCGCCCTTGATGCCGGTGAAGGCAGCGACTGCAAGCGCCACGACGCCACCGCCAATCTTGAGCGTGCGCGCGAGCACGACTGGATTGGCCGCACGAAACATCTGCAGCAGCGAGTAGAGCAGGATAACGGCGACTACGCCGGCGATCAGGGTAGGCATGCACCGTATATAGTGAAGTCAGGGATAAAATGCATGCCGGACCTCCCGGAGAAGCCAGCCGCCGAACCTTTCCGGCGATTGTATGGATGCGCTATTCTTGCGTCCGACCGCAACCGGATGACGAAGGAGTGCAACATGGCGGCACAGGGATTGATAACGGTGGCGAGCCGCCTCGGGCCGAAGGATACGATGAACCGGCTCGAGACCGAAGTAAAAGCAAAGGGCATGACCGTGTTTGCCCGTATCGACCATGCCGAAGGGGCGGCTGTGGCCGGGCTGTCGCTGCCGCCGACCGAGGTCTTGATCTTTTGGCAATGCCAAAGCCGGCACCCCGCTGATGCATTCGGTTCAGACCACCGGGATCGACCTGCCGCTGAAGGCGCTGGTTTGGCAGGATACATCGGGCGCCACCTGGCTTTCGTACAACGATCCGGTCTGGCTGGCGGAGCGGCACGGATTGGGCGGCGAAACGGCAGCGACAGTCAAAGCCATGACGGCGGCTCTGCAAGCCGTGGCGAAGGCCGCAACGACGGGGTAATGCAAGCGACGTCGGCTCAAGCGGTCGATGGCTCCCGCGGCATGGTTCGGCATTCGACAAGCCGGGATCCGGGATTACCTCACCGGGATATCTGGCCGAGCAACCTGGCCGCGCCGTTCCCGCTCTTCGACATCAGCTGCAGCGCCTCGCGTCCGCCGGCGGCATAGGCCGCTGCCGCCCGCAATAGCTCGCGTAATTGTGCTGCGGCGCCCGGATCGAACCTGCACCAGGCGCCGCCGGTAAGACGCGCGATTTCCTTGAATGCTTGCTCGGCTGCCGCATCGTTACCCTCCTGAAACATGAATACTGGCACCTTGAGCAGGCCAAGTTCGCCGGCTTTGGCACAGAGCGCATCGACCTTTTCCTCCATGGCGTCGCCGACGAAGACCACCGCGCGCACGGCGGAGGCGACCGCCTCGCGCCGCGCTTCTGTCAGCACCTTGCCGATCTGGGTATTGCCGCCGCGGCAATCGATCTTTCCCATCAGCCTTGCCAGTTGCGCGCTGTCGGAAATCCACCCGGTGGCGCGGCACTCCCTGTCGCCGCGGTAGTAGACAAGGCGGATATCGAGACTGCCAAGCGCCGCCGCCTCGCGAAACATGTCGGCCTGCAGCGCGCAGGCCATATCCCAAGTCGGCTGCCGGCTCATGGTGGCGTCAAGCGCGAATATCAGCCGGCCCCTGGCGCCGACCGCGTGCGGCGACATCGCGCGGGCCTTGGCGACGAAGGCGGCAATGTCCTCGGAGGCGGACGGTCTTGCCTCAGGCAACCCGCCGGCCTCGCCGGCCGCTGCCTTCTGCGCCGAGGACACTTCGGCTGCGGATTTCGGTTTCACAGGTTCGCCGGACATCAGCGCTCGCAATTTGCTGCAAGCCTTATGTGGGCCGGGATCGGCGGGCGGTCAATGCAGGCGGCATGCGTCAGTCGTCACGACGCCACGATCCAGCTTCGATAGGGGTCTACGGTAACCGTCAGTTGTTGACCGGCGCATAGGGTGCGACCGGCCCGGCATCGGTCATGAACGGCGGGCTTGACTTTGTCTCGGCGGGGCCGAGCGGGCCTTCCTCCTCGAGGAATTTGTCGAGCGTGCCCTGGATCTTCGACTTGACTTCATCCGGACCGCGATCGCTCATGTCGGTGTGCTGGAAACCGGTTTGCACAATCTTTATGCCGGACTTCTCACAGACCTCTGCAGCTGGAATGACGCCGGGATCAGTCTTGAACTGCGGATCCTTGGAACGGAAAGACAGAATCTTAAATCTGCCGTCCGTCATGAACGGCACTCGCAAATTGTCCAACGTGACGACTTTCTTGATCTCATCAGGGTACATCTTGGCAAAGTACATCGTGATGTCGCCGCCATTGGAATGTCCGACCATGGTCAGATGATCATAATCCGCGTGCGGCTGAACCTTCTTCATTTCCTCGACGGCAAACTTTATGTTGGCAATGCCGCGCTGGTATTGCGGTAGACGGCCGACATAGAGTTCGCCCACTTTCGTCACCATGGGCGCATCGGTTGGCAGATCATGCTGGATACTGATCGCGACGTAGCCGCGAGCGGCAAACACGTTGGCCAGAAAAGAGTACTCGGTGAATTTGACAGTGTTGCCGTGGTTGAGGATCGCCACCGGCAAGGTGATCATTCCGGCGTTGGCCTGCAATTCCTTGTCGCGGCGTACCGCGATGTCGACTTCCACCGGCCGATTGTCGCGCGCCGGGTCGCGGAAGGTAATGGTTTCATGGCGGATCGCCCATTTGCTCGCGGTGAAATACCCGACCGCAACCAGCGCGCCAAGCGAAAACAGGACTGCAATTCCACGCTTCATGTTCATCCTCAACCAGCCAGAGTCGAAAGCCCTGATAACCTAGGCTTGCTCCGTGTTTAATATATGTCACGGCGACGTGACAGGAAGATCAAATATTGTGAGTTCACCGCCTGTTCATTGTGCGGTGCACCGTAGGTGCGCAGATGCGCAGCATAGTAGGCGACGGTCGACATCTTTGGATGCCACCGATCAACGGAGGGTTCAAATCTTCAGTAAAGAGCGGGTAAAATACGATTTCCGAGGCGTCGTTCGGCACCCGCGTCGAAAACGCCGGCCCATAGGTATCATCTTACTGCCAAATGGATAGTCGAGGTGATGCTTCAGGCGCTGATAATGTCGTGCAGTTCGAGTGGCTTGTCGACCTGACTAAACCACTCCGCACGGTTGGCTGCGCGACGGCGTCCGCGCTCATCGAGCGGCAGTTTAAGCTGGCGCAGCAGGCTCGTGACCTCCTCGCGCGCCGTGACGTGCCCCAAGCTCGGACGGGTGCCGAGCGTTGTCTCGTCGATATCGTCGAGCGCGGTCAGCCCGCGCGGAAAAAATTCGCGATAAACCACGCGTTCGGCAAAACCGTCGATCGAGCGGAACCCGAGCTTGAACGACAGATCCTTGAGGCTCTCGGCCACCAGCTGCTTGTTGCGCGATCCGATCATCGACAATCGGTTGCGGACCACGATCCAGTCGGTGCTGGCGCCGTCGAGCTGGCGGCGCTTGCGCCTGGTGTCCCGCACCATGTCGGCGTAGTGGCTCTCGCCGGTCACGGCGTAGGTCGCGGGATCGACGGTACCAAGCACATCGAAATCGAGGAAGCTGTCATTAATCGGCGTCACCAGCGTATCAGCCATCGAGTGCGCCAGACGCATCAGATAACTATCCGACCCCGGCGTGTCGATCACGATGAAGTCGAATGTCCGCTCGACCGCGGTCACGGCGTCCATGAATTGCTGTAATTCGGAAGTTTCGTTGTCGGCGATCTGCATGGTCTGGCCAAGCCTGATGCAGCGGTGCACGGGAAACTCCAGGTTCAGGCCGGTGCGTCGCGCCCAGGCGATTCGATTGTTGATGTAACGGGTAAAGCTTTGCTGACGGCAATCGAGATCGATGGTGGCGACGCGTTGGCCTGCCTTCATCAATGCCACAGCAATATGCAGGGCCGTGGTGGATTTGCCCGAACCGCCCTTCTCATTGCCCAGCACAACGACATGTGCCGAACCCGATTGCCTCTGACTAGCCTGCACCAGCATCATTTCCCCCTTTCTATATCATCAAATTACGTACGACTCCGGTCAAGTGAAATGGTTCACAACACACTTGAATCGTTGATCGTCTGCCTTAATCATTAATCAGACGCCCGGCGCCGCCGCGTTTTCGATTTCTACCCGCGGATCACGCGCTGACGTTGGCGGCCAAATTTCGGTCAGAGCAGTCCGAGTTCGCGCAGTTCACGGCGCAATGGCTCGGGCATATCCGCAACGCCGGGGCCCGCGGATTTGAGATCCGGGGGGATGTCACTCTCGGCGAAATAGCGCCAGCCCTGGAACGGGCGCATCGGCCGCGGCAGCACCGCGGCGACCTTGGGCTGCAGCACCAGCCGGCACCGTCCGATACCGTCGCGATCCCGGAACGGCTCGATCGCAACGATTTTTTCGCGGGCTGCGATTTCTCCGCGGATGACCCAGTACAGCGAGCCGCCCGCCAGCAACTCGTCAACGCGTTTCGGCGTCATCCGGGTGACGTGAACATGGTGGAGTGGCAGACCCTTTTTCTTCGCGATCCGGATCCGCTCCGCAACCCAGCTCCTGAGTTCCTTAACCGACTCGCAGCCAACGGCAAGCTTGATCAGATGGAGCGACATGATTGTGACGTTCAGCTATGGTTTCTGAAAGGATGATTCATTCGCCGCCGCGGGGGCGCGTTCCCCGGGAGCTGCCGCCCCGGCAGCCGGCGCTCCGGCAGGCGGCGTGGCCGGCCCAAGTTGAACCGGCGCGGCCGCCCGCAACGCTTTCGGCACCGTCTGCTTTTTGGCCGGCGCCGGCGCAACCGATGATGCGGTCGGGCGCGGTGACAGCAATCGCGCATTGTCTGCCGGCGACGATGCCGGCAGGCGAGGCGCAGCCTGCCCCGCGACCGGCTCCGGAGTCATGATGCTGACCGGCGGCGTCGAGGCCGCCGTCGGGAAATCCGCGTTGGTAGGTTTGCCCGTGGGCACCCCCGGCGGAAGTGCCGCGACCGGCCCCGGCGTTTGCGTGGCCGGCGGCGGCGGCGGCGGGGCAGGCGCGTTCCAGGACGGCGCATAACGCGCAATCAAACCATCATAGACCCGATCATCCATGTCGGCCATGATCTGACGGGTATCGGTCAGTGCGCGGAAAGCTGGGCACGCCGTCGGCCTGCATCGGTCCCGCGTAACCAACACCTGTGCCATCAGGCCGTATCGGTCGCGTTCGATGACGCGGCGCAGCCTTTGCAACTGAGGCGTCATGCTTTTGTCGGCGACCGCGGCATCGCCCAGCTCGGTCAGCCGGGTGATCTGTGCGGCAGCATAAGATACCGCCGCCGCCACCGATTCGGCGGATGCGAACAACGACTTTTCGCAGGCCGTCAAAACGGCATCGCCCGCTAGATCGTCGATACACGACAATGCCGGCAGCGCAGGGCTGGAGGATCGGATATCGGCGGACGCAAGCCTGCCGTCCGGCACGGACCCACGAATGCCGGTGGCAACACTGATGCCGATCGCCAGCAGCGCGATGACCGTAAGCGCGCCATTGGCCACCGACTTGTCGGCCCGGAGCAGCGTGACGAACAGGATGATCGCAAAGAAGGCCGCCGCGGCCACGGTCAGCCACATCGGAAACGCCGGCGAACTCCAGAGACGGTCGAGCGATGCAGCCCATGCCCAATTCATGCGCGAAATCCCTTAACCCAGCAGAAGACGCATTCAGCTGAGGTGAATGCGTCTTCTCCGCAGCTTCTCGCAGAATGGCTCCGCGATTCGGGCCTTTCGACAGCGGGCGAAATGGAATTCGCTTTACCCGGCCACAAGCGCAATTCGTCAGGAAATGTCGAGCTGACTTTCCTTGGCCACCCGTTCGAAAGCCTCGGTTGAGCTCTTGATCCGATACTGGCAGTCATCGCCGTCGGTCGGAAGCAGCCGCACCACCTCGTAGGTCCCGCTGGCGGCCGGACGCGCGATATTGCTCGCAGTAAAATATACAGTCTCTCCAACGGTGAATTTATGCTTCAACGCCCTCTCCATCACGCAAAAACGTCGGACGCGCCAACGGTCCCGCTGCAACGGCCGACAAAAAAACCCCGCGGCTATATAGCACAGTGGCAGCGGCGTTGGCCAGCCGCATCGGGATAAGGCAAATACGCCTATTTCACAGCTTTTTCAGTACGATATTTGCCGCTTCACCGGCCCCGCGCCTGCCGACCTGCCAGTTTCCGGGTACCGCAGCGCTCAGGCGGTATGCGGCAACTTGCCGTCTGGGCTGGCGTGATCCACCACCAAGGGAAGCTGTTGCGCCAGAAGCTTGCCGAGTTGATCGATAGGGAGATTGAACCGCGAGGCCAGTTGCTTGACGGTTTCGCTGCCCAGCACCTGCTGCAGTTGCTCCGCCGTGATCGGCAGGTTCTGGCCGTTTCCGATCCAGGATTTGACCTGATCGCCGAAGCCCGCCTGCTGCAGCTTCGCGACGATCGCATTGAGCCCGCCCTGGCTGCCATTACCAAGCACTTCACTGAGCACGACCGGGACCACCGCCGCCTCGAGCTGGCCGAGTGCCCCTTTGAAGAGTTCTGAATTTTCCAACGAATCGAGAATTCCCATGGCCCAGGTCCTTTTTGCTTGAATCCAGCAAGCGCGGTTCGAGACAAAGATCGCTTTCGCCGCGATCAGTCAAGCCGCGATGACGATCGGTGTGAGGACTGCAAGCTGCCGTCGCGCCGGCAGCGCTGCAAACTCCGCGCAAGGCTGCGCGCTTCAGGCCGTCTCGAATCGCTCGATGACGAGGGTTTCGGCAAGCCCGGCACGGGTCCATTCCTGGAAGGCCGGCAGCGACATCATCGCATCCATGAAATGCCGCGCCGCGGGCGCCACCTCGATGGCGTAGGTCAGAAAGCGATGCACCACCGGCGCGTACATCGCGTCCGCGGCGCTGAAGGATCCGTACAGGAACGGCCCGAGCTTGCCATAGCGCTCGCGGCACTCGATCCAGATTTGCTGGATGCGCGCGATATCGGCGCGCGCGTCCGCCGACAGCACAACGGCGCGGACCGGCCGGCGCAGGTTCATGCCGCACTCGTTGCGCAGCGCCGGAAAGCCCGAATGCATCTCCGCGGAGATCGAGCGCGCATGCGCCCGCGCCGCCCGATCCTCCGGCCACAGCAGCGCCTGCGGAAACCTTTCAGCGATGTACTCGATGATGGCAAGCGAGTCCCAGATCGTGACCTCGCCGTCGATCAGCGACGGGACCTTGCCCGAACGGGTAAAACTCAGGATCCGTTGTTTGTCGGCCTGGCCGGTATAGAGTGGGATGAAGATTTCCTCGAAGGCGATGGCGTTGGCGCGCAGCGCCAGCCACGGTCGCATCGACCACGACGAATAGTTCTTGTTGCCGATCACGAGCTGCAGCGTCATACGAAAACAATCCTCCGCCTTGCCATCCTGCCATGGCACATGGTGAGCGTTCAACCCACGCCTTCACCTCGATGCCGGGTGGGAGCTGGTGGCGCGTCGGACCTTAGCGACCAAAGTCATCATTAATCCCCGACAAAATCCTGTGTCGTAAAGCTCAAGTCGAGTACTTTCCATTCGCCGTATCGCTCCGCCGGCAACATCTGGTAGGGCTCGCAGGCATGAAGCGCGGTGATGGCGCTTTGCAACAGCGCCGGCCCATTCTCCGACGGGTGCTTGACCCCGATCGGGACCGGTTCCGCTGCGAGCCTGCCTTCAGGTGTCATGACCACCCGCAACTTGATCTCGATCTCGTCGGAGGGTGCGATTGCCGCCGGCAACTTCGAGCATGTCTTGAGATGACGCCGAAACTCCGCGATGAGGCTGGAAGCAATGTCGGCAGACGCAGACGCCGGGGCGTCGAAACCGTCCTCGGATTTGCCTTGCGGTCGGTTCGCGGGAAGCTGCGAAGGCAGGCCCAGCATCACACCGTATCTGACGGTTAGATCCGGTTCGGGCGAGGTGTAGGCGGGTTGCGGCGAAGGTGATGGCGGCTGCGGCTTGGTTGTTTGCGGTCTGGCATTCGTCTGCCGCTGGTTGGCACGCGGTGGTGGCGCCGCCGCTTGCTGTTTCGACTGCTGTTGTGGCTGCGCTGCCGCCGTCGCTGGGGCCACGGGCGGTGGCGAAGCCGAGGGTGCGGGTTGCGAGCCAGGATTGGAAGAAAGGTTAAAGGCTTCGGAGGGCTCGGCTTTGGGCGTGGCAAGCGGCTCGTCCTTGTCAGGAGAAGGTTTTACCTCCGCCGGCGAAACCAGATCAACCGCGATCGGCTCGGGCGCGACCGAACTGAAGGGATGCACCTCGGTAAAGAATATCACGAGCGCCAGAACCGACAGATGAGCAATTGCCGATGCCGTGATGCCCGTGCCTATGATCTGCCGCGGTTCCATTGTTCGTGATCAAGATTGCGATGCGCCCTTCCAACCAGCATAGCGGCCAATGCGGCGGCCTCAATCCCATTTCGGCGCGAAGCCGAAATCGGTGAGCCGCCCCTTGGGGTTTCCCATCGCCGATATCTCCAGCATTTCCTCGTCGGACAGCGTGAAGTCGAAGATGTCAATATTTTCCGATAGCCGCTCGATCCGCGAGGTCCGCGGTATAGCGCAAACATTCTGCTGCACGAGCCAGCGCAGGCAGACCTGGGCTGCGGACTTGCGGTGGGCCTGTCCGATCCGCGCCAGCGTCGGGTCGTTCTTGATGCGGCCTTTCGCCACCGGACTGTAGGCGACCAGAGCCAGTCCGTGTCGCGCACACGCTTCCTTGACCCTAGTCTGGTCGAGATAGGGATGGTATTCGACCTGGTCGCACACCAGAGGTTCCGGGCACAAGGCCACGGCCTCATCGAGCAGCGCCACGGTAAAATTCGAAACGCCGATGTGCCTGGTCATGCCGAGTTTTTTGACATGCGCCAGCGCGCCCAAAGTCTCCGCCAGTGGCACGTGTGGATTGGGCCAGTGCAGCAGCAACAGATCGACCTCGGAAAGCCGCAGCCTTGTCAGGCTGTCCTTGGTGGATCGCGCGAGATCGTTGGGCGCGAAATGGGTGGTCCAGACTTTGGTCGTGACGAAGACATCGTCGCGCCTTAGCCTCGAGGCGTGCAGCCCCTCGCCGACCTCGCGTTCGTTCTCATAGACTTGCGCGGTGTCGATATGGCGATAGCCGAGTTTCAAGGCCTGCTCGACCAGACGCGCGCAGGTTCGCCCGCGCAGCTCCCAGGTACCGAGCCCGATGGCTGGAATTGTGGCGCCGTTGGCCTCGATGGATTGCATCTCGCGGACACCTCAAATCAAGCCCCATTATGTCCCTTGGACGTCGCGCTGCCAACCAAGGGCTGCGGGAAATCAGGCCTGTTTTCGAAAATAAGCCTTATCAAGCCTTTTTCGAAATAGAGATTCTTTCCGAAATCGATGCTTTTTCGTCGGCGATGCGCGTTAAGGTCCCATTAACGATGCATACGCTCGCGCATCGACCTATCTCAGGCCGAACCACAGCGTCGCGATGCCGAGAAAGGAAAAGAAGCCGACCACATCGGTGACTGTGGTCACGAACGTGCCCGACGCTACCGCCGGATCGGCCCGCACCCGCTCCAGCACCATCGGGATCAGAATGCCGCCGAGCGCGCCGGCCACCAGGTTGCAGATGATGGAAAGTCCGATCACGACGCCAAGCGCGGGGATACCGAACCAAAGCACCGCGGCGATGCCGGTGATGACCGCGAATGCGAGACCGTTGACCAGGCCGACCAGCCCTTCGCGCAACACTACGCGCAACGCGTTATGCGAGCCGAGTTCGCGGGTGGCGAGCGCGCGCACCGCCACCGTCATGGTCTGGGTCGCGGCATTGCCGCCCTGACTCGCAACGATCGGTGCCAGCACCGCCAGCGCCACCATTTTTTCCAATTGCCCCTCGAACAGGCCGAGCACCGAAGATGCCAGAAAAGCGGTGGCAAGATTGACCAACAGCCAGTTGAAGCGGCCCCTGGCGATGGTCCAGACGGTGTCGGATAATGCTTCGTCGCTGGTGACACCGCCGAGCGCCTTGAGGTCCTGGTCGGCTTCCTCCTCGATAACGTCAACCACATCGTCGATGGTAATGACGCCGACCAGCCGGTCCGCGGCATCGAAGACCGGCGCGGCGACCAGATTGTACTTGCCGAACAGCCGTGCCACCTCCTCCTGGTCATCGGTGACCGAGACGCGGCGACGGTCTTCGTCGATCAGCTCGGTCAGCGGCACCAGCCGCCGCGAGCGCAACAGCGCATCCAGCGCCACCGCGCCGTGCCAGTGCTGCGCCTTGTCGACCGCGTAGATCTCGTAAAAACGCCCCGGCAGGTTCGGTTTGTCGCGCATATAGTCGATCGCCTGCCCCACATTCCAGTCCGGCGGCACTGCGATGAATTCGGTCTGCATCCGCCGTCCGGCCGAATTTTCCGGATATTCCAGGCTGCGCTCGAGCGCGTCGCGTTCGAATAGCGGCAGCTTATCGAGGATTTCCTCCTGGCCCGCTTCGTCCAGCGCCTCCAGCAATTCGACGGCATCGTCGGATTCCAGCTCGCGGACGCCATCGGCGACCGTCTCGGGTTCGAGTTCGCTGAGGATTTCCTCGCGAACGGCGTCGTCGACTTCGTTCAGGGCCGAGAAGTCGAAGTCAGTACCCGTGAGCTCCACGAGACTGACGCGGTCGTCCGGTTCGAGCGCCTCGATCAAATCGCCGAGATCGGCCTCATGCAGTTCCGCCACGACGGCTCGCAGCAGCGGCCGATCGGCGGCATGGATCGCGCGCGCGATTTCTTCGACAAATTCGCGGCGAATTTCGCCATCCTGTTCACGCATCGGGAGCGAAGCGACTACCGTCGCATCGGCGGGTTGCGCGACGTCGATTTCTTCGGCCATGCCGCGCCTCGCCGGTTTGACAGGATTGCTCAACTCGTCTGAGTGGTCGCTTCAGGCATTAGCCAATAGGCAACACCAAGCGCAATGATAAATATGCGCCGCCAAAATCTTGCGGTTAATTCACCCGAAAGCGCGAAACGCCGTCGTGCTGCCGGCTTTCTTCGCCATCTGCGGGACCATGGATTATCACCCGGTGCATCGGGTGCCGACCGGTCCCGGCGTACCCGGCGTCGCATTTGACGGCGTCCCCTGATCCTGAAATCATGCGGTGGGAACTCAGACAGCCGGCTGCCGTTTGACAGTGCTGCGGGCAGTGAGTTGTTGCCTCAATCGGATTGCGGACGGTGTTTTAATGATCGGTACGGTGTTTCATGATCGGTAATGTGTGCGTTGGTGTTCGCCAACGACAATGGAGAGCCATTTCGCTGGGATTACTCCTCTGTTTTATCTGTTTTACCTCGCGGACGGTCATGGCGGCCGATTGCCCTGGCCACCCCGACGCACTCGGCACCTCGCGAACCCTGGTGGTCGATCCGAAGGCGCATCCGCGCATCGGCACCATGCAATATGCCGAAACCCTGCCGCTCGAAGATCACGAGGTGGTCCTGACCTTCGATGATGGGCCGCTGCCGCGGAACAGCAATCAAATTCTGGATATTCTCGCCGCGGAATGCGTGAAGGCGACCTTCTTCACCATTGGCCGAATGGCCCAGGCCTATCCGGAAGGCGTCCGCAAGCTGCGCGACGCTGGCCAAACGATCGGCACCCACAGCCAGGATCATCCGCTCAGCATGAACCGGATGCCGATCGAGCGCGCACGGCAAGAGATCGATGACGGCATCGCCTCGGTCACCGCTGCGCTCGGAAATGGCGCGCCGGCGGCGTTTTTCCGCATCCCTGGCCTGCTTCGCGCCGAAGGCGTGGAGGACTATCTCGCCTCGCGTGGCATCCAGGTATGGAGCGCCGATTTTCTGGCCGACGACTGGCGGCATATCTCCTCATCGCGCGTCTACGAACTCGCCATGAAGCGGCTTGAGCAAAAGGGCAAAGGCATTTTGCTGCTGCACGACATCCAGGCGCGGACGGTCGCCGCGTTGCCCAGGATCCTGCATGAGCTGAAAGTGCGCGGCTATCGCATTGTTGACGTCGTGCCGGCGACACCGGAGCAGCCCGCGACCCCGACGGAACCGCTGCAATGGCAGTTGCATCCGCCCTCGGAAACGGTGGCGATTTCGCAGTGGCCCGAAATTCCGAATTTCGTTTTTGCCGACGGCGGCGAGCTTACCGCCCCCGCTTTCTCGGATCTGGACTGGCGTGACCTGCAGTCGATGACGCTGGCGGAGTTGCTGGATCACGCCAGCCGGAGCACGCGCGGCGTTCCGCTGCCGCGGCAGGCGCCCTGGCCCCGGCGATGGCCGGTTTCGTCCGAGAGCGGCGCCATCGCGCTGCCGGTCCCGGCTGCGAGCGTTTTCGAGATGGCGGAGAAATCCTACGCAGCCTGGGCCATGTCCTCACATCATCAGGAACAAACGGTCCAGGCCGACCGTCGGACAGACCGAATCGCAAAACTTATTGCCGCCGATTCCGGCGAATCGCGGCGCATGCGCCCCCGAAGGCAGGGCGAACACGCCCGACGATCTGGCAAGCGTCACCCGACCGGTCACGGCAGCCGGGTTACCGCGCATGGCGGCCGGCGCGAACTGAAGCACCTGGTTCAGCTCAAGAAAAGGAGCGCGTAACGGCTCAATCCGTCACGATCTTTGCAATGCACAGCACCATGACCAGGGTGAGGAACAACAGATCGATGTAGGACTTTATTTCGCCGGCGTGACGCAGACTGGCAACGTCGCTGACGATCTTCCTGCGCGTGGATGATGCGACGGGCCCATCCCCGGCCAGGCCAGCAAGACGCCGAGCGTCGGCCTCGAGCCGCTCGATGCACTGGAAGAAGTGGAACGAACGGAACGCCGAAACCGAGCGCATCGCGGCATAGATCAGGAGCAGAATGGCAACGATTGCACGATGCTGATACTGCTCCAGGAAGTTCAGGCTGACGTAAACCAGCGCCAGAAATACAAAGTTGGAGACCACCCGATAGAAATAGCCCAGGAGATTCATGCGGGTTTCCTATCACTTGGCAATCAGGCCAGTGTTGACGCCCCGGCCGGAAGCCAGATTTCAATCATCGACGGAAAGCACCATGATTCTGTCGCTGCGAACATAATCTGGTTGCAGGACCGCGTACACGCCTTTAATTCGGCATCGGCCCAGCACTCTTGAAATGGTGCGCTCGGAGGGACTCGAACCCCCACGATTTTACTCACTGCCACCTCAAGGCAGCGCGTCTACCAATTCCGCCACGAGCGCTTGAACAGATCGGGATCGTCAACGGCGCCGATGTAACAAATCAGGGATGGGGGGACAAGGCCCGCGGGGCCGATCGCCGGCTTATCGGCTGCCAGGCAGTCGCGGCAGCATCTGCTTGACCTCGACCGCGATACGGTTGCGATCGACCAGCACCACGCCGGTGGCGACCGGCAGGTTATTGGCGAGGATCTTGACCTCGTCCGCTTCGGTGGCGTCCAGTTCGATGATGGCGCCGCGGCTCAGCCGCATCACCTGATGGATGGGCATGGTGGTGGTGCCCAGCACCACCATCAGATCTACACTGACTTTATCGAGGGTTGGCACTGGGAATTGACCGGACTGCCGGATGCAAAATTGCTGCCGTCAGAGATCTTCAACACGTTATGGTTAGCCGATGGTTAACGACCGCCAAAGCCTTGATCTGACGCGCCTCTCGCGGCCTGACGGCGGCGGCGTACAGGAATGGCTGATATCGGAAGCGCCGGTGCCCTATCTCGAAGCCGTGGCGGCCATGGAGGCGCGGGTCGGCGATATCGCCGCCCAAAAGGCACCCGAATTGGTGTGGCTTCTGGAACACCCCCCACTCTACACCTCCGGCACCAGCGGCAGGCCCTCTGACCTGCTCAACCCCCGATTCCCGATCTTTGCCACCGGGCGCGGCGGGCAGCTCACCTATCACGGGCCCGGCCAGCGCATAGCCTACGTGATGCTAGACCTCAAACGAAGACGGCCCGATGTGCGGGCCTATGTGGCAGGCCTTGAGCAGTGGATCATCCGGACGCTCGCGGCCTTCAATGTCCGCGGCGAGCGCCGCGAGGATCGCGTCGGCGTCTGGGTGAGCCGGCCGGACAAGGGGCCGGGCTTCGAAGACAAGATCGCCGCGATCGGCGTGCGGCTGCGGCGCTGGGTCTCGTTCCACGGCATCGCCATCAATGTCGAACCGAATCTGGCCCACTTCAACGCGATCGTGCCCTGCGGCGTCACCGACCCGCGCTACGGCGTCACCAGCCTGGTCGATCTCGGCCATCCCGTGACGATGGCGGATGTCGACATCGCATTGCGCTGGGAATTCGAGGCCGTATTCGGCTCCGCTTCAAAAACGCCCATTATGTCGTTGTAACTACGCGAGAAACACGCCTTGGGTGTGCTTGCCGCAAATCGGGCGAAGGGTGTCCTCACGCCGTCGGCAGTACCGAAAACCGCTCTCCCGGGCGCCGCAGATGCAGCGCATCGGCATCGGCGGGTTGCTCGGCAACGTCATCGACCCGGGCCGTGGAAGGCCCGCGCTGGCAACGCTCGATGAGATCGGCGACCACGTCCGCAGGCCCCGCAAACAGCGCCTCGACGCTGCCGTCCCGGCGGTTGCGCACCCAGCCCTCCAGTCCGTGTGCCCGCGCCCGGTTTTCGACCCAGGCGCGGTAACCGACGCCCTGCACCCTGCCCCGGATCGTCACCTGACAAATCGCGGTGCACATCTATCGCTTCAGTCCCAAAAATTCCGCAGCCCGCGCCTTCACCTCCGCCTCGCGGGTGAGGCGGCCGGTCAGTTCGGAGGACGCCAGCCCTTTCAAGGCTTTCGGCGGCAATCCTTCCCGCAACGCTTTGAGCGTCTCATAAACCGCCTTTGTGGCAGCCGCGAACGGCGCGTGACCCTGCAGCGCTACTCTGACCCTCTGCCCCGCAAGCGTACGGGAATCGGACATTTCTTCCGGCACGCCGCCGAGCACGATCGGAAGTCTGGTCGCCGCTGCAATGGCCTCCAGTTCCGCCGGGCTCTTGAGGCCGGTGAAGAACAGCGCATCGACGCCAGCAGCCTCAAAGGCCCGGGCGCGCGCGATCGCATCATCGAGGCCTGAGATCGACGCCGCCGAGGTGCGCCCGATGATGACCAAAGCGGGATCAGAGCGCGCGTCCAGCGCCGCTTTCATCTTGCCTGTGCCCTCGGCGAGCGGAATCAGCTGGGTTTTCGCCTCGCCAAAGGCCTGTGGCAGCAAGGTGTCTTCGATGGTCAGGCCGGCGGCGCCGGATATCTCCAGCTCTTCGACCGTACGGCGGACATTCAAGGCATTGCCATAGCCGTGGTCGGCATCGACCAGCACCGGCAACTCGGCCGCGCGCGACATCCGTCGCATCTGCTCGGCGAGTTCGGTCAGCGTAATCAGCGCGATGTCTGGATCCCCTAACACCGCGAGCGAAGCCACCGAGCCGCCGAACATGCCGAGCTCGAAGCCGAGGTCCCAGGCGATGCGGATCGAGACCGCATCATAGACCGAGCCGGGGCGAACGCAGGTAGTTCCCGACAGGATCGCACGCAGGGCCTCACGCCGGTCCCGGAAAGCCATCAGGAAATCCTTTTAAATAAAGTCCTGCAATCTCTTGCCCAGCCCAGCGTTTTCCTAAATGCCAATCATATGGAAGCTTGCGATGCTGCGCTCCCTCTCCCGCACTTCGCGGGGGAGGGTTGGGGTGGGGGAAGCTCCGGGCGAAAATCCATCGTTAGGCTATCGCGGCCACATAGGTAACCAGCACCGCCGATGCCGCGCCCCCACCCCACCCTCCCCCGCGAAGAGCGGGAGAGGGAGTGAGAGGCCAATGCTCGTGGCCTAAGAGGCCAAGGATCGTGGCTTAAAATAACAGGTTTCACGGAATCAATCCTCTACGTGGCGCGCTCAGGCGAATTCGAGAATCACCGCATCCACGGCCAGGGTCGCACCGGGGGCGGCGTGTATTTTCTTCACCGTGCCGTCGCGTTCGGCACGCAGCACGTTCTGCATCTTCATCGCTTCCACCACCGCCAGCGTTTCGCCCGCTTTGACCTCCTGGCCTTCGCTGACGGCGATCGAGACCACCAGCCCGGGCATCGGGCACAACAGCTTCTTGCCGATATCGGCCTTGGCGCCAACCGGCATCAGCCGGGCCGCCTTGGCCTCGCTCTCGGTAAAGACACTGACCGCAACCTCAAATCCCTGATGGGCGAGACGGAAGCCGTTGGGGATCGGGCGCACCTGCATCGCCACCCGAAGACCATCGATGGTGCCCTGCCAGACCGGCTCGCCCGGCTTCCACGGCGACACCAGGTGATGCGGATGCCCGGACAGGCCGTCGGCGCCGACGAAGCTCACCGTGATCCCATCGCTCGCGCGGCCGATCTCGAGCGCGGTTTCGTTGCGATCGAGCCATACCGCGCGGCGCCGCTCGCGCTGCACCAGCCGGCCGTTGAGCTGGCCGGAGATCCGCCGCTTGCGTTCGCCGAGCACGTGATCGATGGCGGCGCCAACCGCAGCCAGCCGGCGCGCGGTCTCGCCTTCGGGCACGCGAACCGCAAACCCCTTCGGAAACTCCTCGGCGATGAAGCCGGTGGAAAGTTCGCCGGCGCGCCAGCGCGGATGGTTCATCAAAGCCGACAGGAATGGAATATTGTGGCGGATGCCATCGATGTAGAAGGAATCGAGCGCGGTCGATTGCGCCTCGATCGCAGCAGTGCGCGAGGACGCGTGCGTCACCAGCTTGGCGATCATCGGATCGTAGTAGATCGAGATCTCGCCGCCTTCCTGCACGCCGGTGTCGTTGCGAACGGTGATCCCGTCCTGACTGCTCTCGACCGGCGGGCGGTATTTGACCAGCCGGCCGATCGAGGGCAGGAAATTGCGGAATGGGTCTTCGGCGTAGACCCTCGATTCGACCGCCCAACCGGTCAGCGTAATGTCCTTCTGGGCCAGCGCCAGCTTCTCGCCGGCGGCGACCCGGATCATCTGTTCGACCAGATCGACGCCGGTGACCAATTCTGTCACGGGATGCTCGACCTGCAGCCTGGTGTTCATCTCCAGGAAGTAGAAGCTCTTGTCCTGGCCGGCGACAAATTCGACCGTGCCGGCGGAATCGTAATTCACGGCCCTGGCCAGCGCGACCGCCTGTTCGCCCATCCGGCGGCGGGTGGCCTCGTCGAGCAGCGGCGACGGCGCTTCCTCGATCACCTTCTGGTTGCGGCGCTGGATCGAGCATTCGCGCTCGCCGAGATAGATCAGGTTGCCATGCTTGTCGCCCAGTACCTGAATCTCGATGTGGCGGGGATTGACGATGAATTTCTCGATAAAGACCCGATCGTCGCCGAACGAGGCCTTGGCTTCCGCCTTGGCAAGACCAAAACCTTCGGCGACCTCAGTGGTCGAAGTGGCGATCCGCATCCCCTTGCCGCCGCCGCCGGCGGAGGCCTTGATCATCACGGGATAGCCGATGGCGTCGGCAATCTTCACCGCGTGCCGCTCGTCCTCGATCACCCCGAGATGGCCCGGCACGGTGGAGACATCGGCCTTCGCCGCCGCCTTTTTGGACTCGATCTTGTCGCCCATCGCGGCAATGGCGCCGGCGTTGGGTCCGATGAAGACGATGCCGGCCGCCTCAAGCGCGCGCGGAAAGGCTTCGCGCTCGGACAGAAACCCGTAGCCGGGATGCACGGCCTCCGCGCCGGTCTTGCGGCAGGCCTCGACGATCTTCTCCATCACCAGGTAGCTTTCGGCCGCCGCCGGCGGCCCGATCAGCACCGCCTGATCGGCCATTTCGACGTGCAGCGCGTCGCGGTCGGCCTCGGAATAGACCGCGACCGTCTCTATCCCCATCCGGCGGGCAGTCTTGATGACCCGACAGGCGATCTCGCCGCGATTGGCAATCAGAATACGTTTGAACATGGACTTCGCACTTGCAATCTCTGGTAGGGACCCGCGGCCGCAATCTGGCACGCGGGAGCGGGTGGAACAATTCCCTCGTACAGCAAAACCAAACAGAGGCAACGGCTTAGTATGCCGGAAATGATACCGGGGCAAAAGGGGTGGCGCG
>NZ_JBEKXH010000083.1:0-18941 GCF_049512235.1 Bradyrhizobium sp. | reverse complement strand
CCGATTCTTGCCATATCGCGCGGTCGCAAGCGCAATCCCCCGCCGGCATCGGTATCCCCCTTGACCCGCATCCACTCCACTTTGGCAATGCCCAAGGGCTCGAACAAGGTCTCGCGCGCAAATTCGTCGAGCGGGCGTCCGGTAGCCTTGCGGATGATGGCCGACACGAGCGTGAGCGCGCCGGTATTGTAGAAGAACTCTTGTCCGGCCGGGGCCGTCACTGGAAGACCGAGGACGTAACGACACGGATCGGGCGCCATATGCATGCGCACCTCGTCGTTATTGTCTCCAGTGGCCGGGGTCGCCTCCACCCACTCCAGACCCATCGACATGGTGAGCGCGTGCGACAACTGGATGCGTTCCTTTTCGGGGGATCGCAAGTCCGACAACTCGGGGAAGAAGCTGAAGATCGGTTCGTTGACGCTGCCTATCAGCCCCCGATCGACCGCGATCCCGACGGCGAGTGACGCGACGCTCTTTGAAACCGATTTCACGTTATGCAAGGTATCGGCATCAAAGGTGATGTTTTCCACCCTGCTGCCGTAAAAGCGGCCGGGCACCTCGTCGGAACCCCTGAAGTACCGTTCGAACACCAGCTTGCCACCGCGGGCGACAAGCACGGCATGGATATTCGGGTCGCTCAAGGCGGCGAGCCGATCCGCCATCCTGCACAATGCAGCGCGGTCGATGAGCTTGTCTTGATTGACGGAGGCGACGGGCCAGCCGTCGTCCCGCGCGACCGGAACACCGCAGCCGTCGGGCGGGTCCGCGGACACTGGCAGCGCGCCGAACGGTACCAGCGCAGCTCCGCCGAGAAGTGACATAAACTGGCGCCGTCTCATTCGATCCTCTCGGTGAGACCTTTTGCGACCGCGCAAACATATCAGATAATTTTGCCAAGGGCGATTTCTGAGGCAAACACGTGACTCACCGAGGTCGGCTTCGGGTCATCTTCGACCGATTCACTCGGCTTCGGCCGCCAGCGCGCAGGCCGGATTGGAGCCCAACGGGTCGCGCGAATGCGCGCCCGATGGCAGGCTCCCATCACCATCACGAGCGCGGCTCGATCGCCGCCAGGACAAAACGGTTCAGGACCTCGATAGGCACCGTGCGCTGGTTAAAACCGTGATAGAGGCCAGCCGTCACGACCAGGACGAGATCGAGCGACGGCGCGATGAACACGCGCTGCCCGCCACGGCCCCATGCGGCGGCCCAGTCGACCTCGGAAGAACGATTGTTTAGCATTCATCGATGTCGCCTGCGTGTTGCGCTCGACTGCCTGATGGCATCGAGTCTATGGCAGCTGCTTGATTTGTCCCGAACCTGATACGTGTGATTGAGACTTAGCAGCAGTCCGATGCCGACGATCCCGAGCACGAAGATCACGAGGCCGATGACAAGAACGGTCAGCGTCACGGCGAACATCAATGGCAGCAGGAACAGAATATCGACCGCCGCGAGCCCGCCAAGCGCCAGCAATGCGGCGGCGGAATTGCCGAGGCTGCGGTGGTTTTCCCAGCGGCGCAGCCCGCTTTCGGCGCGCAATTCCCGCGCCAGCCGCCTGGGATCGCCAAGTGCCGCGGCCACCTCCTGCTCGCTGCGCCCGGAGGCGTGGGCTTCATCGAAACGGAAGTCCGTATCTTGCATTCCTTTGCGCGCCCTCTCGATCTTGCGCGCCACCTCGAAAGGCCTACTATTGCCGCGCATCAATCTGGACGCTGATGATCTGGAAACAAAGGAGGATACGATCATGCTGACAAGACGTGGCTTTGCCGGTCTTGCTTCCTGTGCGCTGTGCGGGCTCGCCGAGTTTGTAGCAACCGACGCGTCCGCGCAAAGCACCCCGCCGCCGGCACCGGCGGGCTTCTCGCGCAAGATCCTGTCGCAGATGGACGGGCCGGTGCCCGGCTATGTCACTCTCGTTGTCGAAATCAACATCGATCCAGGGACCTTGGTGGCACGGCACACCCACCCCGGCATCGAGTCCGGCTACGTCGTGTCAGGCGGCCTCGAACTGCCGATCCAGGGCCAGGAAACCCGCATGCTGAAGCCGGGCGAGGGCTTCCAGGTGCCGGTCGAGACCCCGCATGCCGGCGCCAAGAACGGCGCGGTCAAGACGGTGATCGTCAGCACCTATGTGGTCGAAAAAGGCAAGCCGCTGGCGTCGCCGGCGCCGGCCTAGGCAGCGCCACCTTCGACGCCGCTCCGACCGTCCCGGGGAAGGCGCGGCCTTTCACTGGCAAATGATCGTTGAATGCACTGTCACCGAATTGCAAATAGCACCGTGTGGAGTCCCGTGCCGGGAAACAAGGGGGTAGCATGAGCCAAACGGCGCTGATCGGTGTCGACTGGGGCACTACATCGATGCGGCTATGGCGGTTTTCGAAAACGGGGGATATCATCGAGCGCGAGCGCTCCGATCGCGGCATCCTGAAGGTCGCCGATGGAAAGTTTCGCGAGATCTTGGAGGCTGTCGCCAGTGATAGCGTTGCGCCTGATGTCCCGATCCTGATGTCCGGCATGATCGGATCGCGGCAGGGTTGGATCGAGGCACCCTACGTGTTTTGTCCAGCCGATATCGCGACGCTGGCCGATCACCTGCAGCCGGTGCCGGGGGGCATCAACGCGCAAATCGTGCCTGGCGTTGCGCTGCGCGACGTCGGCGGCCGGCGCGATGTCATGCGCGGCGAGGAGACCCAAATCCTCGGCGCGCGGCTCGGCCGCGGCCGACAGCTGATCGTGCTGCCGGGCACTCACTGCAAATGGGTGTTGATCGAGGATGGCCGGATCCGGGATTTCGTCACCTTCATGACGGGCGAGATGTATCAGGCGTTGCGACGCCACACGATCCTGGCTCGGCTCATGCCGGACACCGACACCGGCCCGGACGTCGAGGCGGTGCGTCGAAGCTTTGCGGCGGGATTGACGGCGAGCCTCGATGGCGAGGCACGACTGATGCAGTCGCTCTTCGGCATCCGGGCGCGCGGCCTGTTTGACGAACTGGCGCCGGAGTTGGCCCCCGCGGCGCTGTCAGGCCTGCTCATCGGCGCTGAGATCAGCGAAGGCCTCGCGCTGTCCCGGCGCTGGGGCCTTGCCGAGATCGCCCCCCTGATCATCGGTGGCGACATCCTGATCGAGCGCTATCAAACGGCATTTCAGCAAGCCGGAATTTCCACGACGACCGGGAACGAGGACGCCGGGGCGTTAGGCTTGTGGCGAATTGCACAACAGCGGAACCTGGTTTCGCAAGCCTCCGCGCCTCAGTAACCCGAACCTCAAGGTGATGCGATGCTGGATTTCGACACTGCGATGCGCAAGCTGCCGCTGATCGCTGTCTTGCGCGGGCTGCAACCCGCTCAGGCCGTGGCAATAGGGCAGACACTGTTCGATGCCGGGTTCCGCCTGATCGAGGTGCCGCTCAATTCGCCCGAGCCGTCGCTATCGATCCGCCTTTTGTCGGACAAGCTCGGCGCGGTCGCGCTGGTCGGCGCGGGTACGGTGATGTCAGTCCAGGCCGCGCGCGATGTGGCGGCCGCGGGTGGACGATTGATCGTGATGCCTCATTGTGACACCGACATCATCCGCGCCGGCAAGGATCTCGGTGCCTTCGTTGCGCCGGGTATAGCGACCCCGACCGAAGCCTTCGCCGCGCTCGCCGCCGGCGCCGATGCATTGAAGGCCTTTCCGGCCGAGATGATCCCGCCCGCCGCGGTCGGCGCCATGCGCGCCGTGCTGCCCCAGGGAACGCGCATCCTCCCGGTCGGTGGCATCACGCCCGAGACCATGGCCTCTTACCACGCCGCCGGGGCCTCAGGTTTCGGGCTCGGGTCGGCGCTGTTCAAGCCAGCCATGACCGTCGCCGATGTCGCCGATCGCGCCGCCAGGTTCGTCGCCGCATGGCGCCGCCTGCAGCCCGAATGAGCGTTCCGCGAATGGCGGACCATACAGATTAATCCGACGGTCCACCGCTATTCCGCGGCGGCGCCGCGCGTTCCGGGACCGATGACCCTCTTGACAGGCTTCTGGGCGACATCCATATAGCATCCATACGGATGGTATATGGATGGTAACACATGGCAGATAATGTCCGCGAGCTCCGACCAAGGCCCCCCGAGACCGAGAAGATTACGATCAATCTTGGTTTCGTTGACCTCGGTCACGTCGATCTCATGGTGCAGGAAGGGTTTTATTCGAACCGTACTGATTTCATCCGAACCGCGATCCGCAACCAGCTCGAACGTCACGCCGACGTCGTCAAGCAGTCCACGGCGCGCAAGAGTCTTGACCTCGGTCTGCGGAACTACAGCCGCGAAGATCTCGAAGCGGTGCGCCAGGCTGGTGAGATGCTGCACATCAATGTGTTGGGCCTTGCCAGTATTGCCCAGGACGTCACGCCCGCGCTGGCGCGCGCGACCATTGCCTCGGTCGCCGTGCTTGGAGCCTTGCATGCCAGTGCGGCGGTCAAGGCCGCTCTGGCCGACCGGATGCGGTGACAGATGATGCTGAAACAGGACATGGTTCGCGAAGCCACGCGCCTCACGCGCGCCGGGCGGCTCGTCGAAGCAACGGCACTGCTCCAGCGCATGCTTCGTGGTGAGGCCGCGGCGGACGCGGCATCCGGCGCCGCAGCCGAAACTTCTTTTGCAACACGCGAGCCGCTGATCATTGACGCGAAGGCCAATGTCATCGGCAAGGCAGATCGTCCGCATTCCCCGGACACATCGAACAGGCCGCGAATACCCGGCGAGGAGTTACGCCAGCATACACGGGGGCGCTCCGGGCTCGGATCGAGGGCCAAGGTCAAGCGCGGTCCGCCGTCCACGCCGGACATCCTGCCGGAAGGCGGAAAGTACATCGAAGGGTCCCACAGCAATCCGGCGGGAAGCCGCAACTACAGGCTCTTCATCCCCAGCAACTATCGGGGTCAACCGCTTCCTTTGGTCGTCATGCTGCACGGCTGCACCCAGTCGCCCGACGATTTCGCCGCCGGCACCAGAATGAACTTCATCGCCGAGGAAAAAACCTGCCTGGTGGTCTACCCCGCACAGCGCCGCGAGGCAAACCAGGCAAAATGCTGGAACTGGTTTCGCACCGCCGACCAGCAGCGGGGCAGCGGTGAACCCTCGCTGATCGCGGGCATCACGCGCCAGATCATGCGCGACTATGCGGTTGACCAGAAGCGCGTCTACATTGCCGGACTGTCGGCCGGAGCGGCGGCGGCGGCTATCATGGGAGCAACATACCCTGATCTGTACGCGGCAATCGGCATTCACTCCGGCCTCGCCTGCGGGGCAGCCACCGACCTTCCCTCCGCGTTTGTCGCCATGCGACAAGGGGCTTCGGCTGCTTCTTCCGGGTCCGGCGAGGGGATCATTCTGACGGGCGGCCGGACGGTCCCGACCATTGTTTTTCATGGCGATCGCGACATGACGGTGCATCCAAGCAACGGCGATCACATTCTTGGGCAATCCCTGAGAACGACGAGCACGCAAACGAAGCTGTATCGCGGGCGGGTACAAGGAGGACATGCCTATACCCGCACAATCCATACCGACGCGGGCGGGCGCGCTATCCTTGAGCACTGGAATATCCATGGCGCCGGACATGCCTGGTCGGGAGGCAGCCCTGCCGGCTCTTACACCGATCCGCAAGGGCCGGACGCCACCAGGGAAATGCTGCGATTCTTCCTGGATCATTCGCTCCCGGAGCAGTCCGTAGCCCGTTGCCCGTAGCCGACGATGAAAGGCGGGTTGCGCCTTCGGCTAACAATCTACCCCTTCACATCAAACTGCTTGGCGAGGTGGTCGCCGATCTGCACGATCAACGCGACGCATTCGGGATAGCCGGGCTTTGCAACCGTCGCCGCGTCGGCCGCGGTGCGGAATTCCCAGGAATCCGCGCTTTCGAGAACGGAGATCATGATGCCGTCCGGACAGTCGGCATGGACCTTCAATTCCGCTCTGGCCATCGCAATCAGCTCGGCCGCGGTCTTGCTGGGCTTGGTCATGATGGCGGCTTGCTCCGGGAGGCTGCAGGTTGCCGTGCCGGCAAGCGCCTGTCGAGAGCTGGTTGCGGTGTGAGGCGCTACCTTGCCGCGTCGACCCGCTTCGACCCGACAATCTGCGGCAGCGAGCCGGTCGGATCCGGGTCGGCTTTCGCGGCTGCCGGCAACGGTGCCCGTGAGCTCATTTCCGGGAAGCGCGCTTTCATCTCGCGCAGGAAGCCGTCGAGCGTATCGACGCCCGCGGCCAATTTGGCGATCTGGGCGAATTCGGCGCTGTTGGCGTCGGATGGCTTGCTGGCGGTCTCGAACGCGGCGCGGTCGGCTTCGCCGCTCATCAGCGGGCCATATTTTTCCCGGAACCGCCCCAGACCGATGCCATCTTCCGCCAGCGCATAGCCGACCACCGCTCGGATCACATCGCCCTTTTCCAGCGGGTTCAGCGGCTGGAAGTCGCGCCAACGGTCGCCGTAATACAATTCGATCTGCTCCGAGGCCTCCCGCCACTGGCGCGCCGCCCAGTAGATATCGGAGCGCAGCCGGATCGCTTCGCGGCCGGGAATGTTGGTAATGATGTCGAGCGCGAGGCTGTGGCGTCCGACGTCGCTTTGCGCCCGCGCCTCCAACAATAGCCGCTGCTGCCGCAATTCGCCCGAGAGATCGGCGATGCGCGTGGAACGCAGTGCCACGATGGCGCGCTCCGGCTTGCGATTGGTCAGGTAGACCATCGCGAGACGGGCCGCGACCTGCGCGCGCGCCGCACCCTCCAGCCGGTGTTCGACCTGATATTGCAGGAGTTCGCTGGCCTGATCGAGCAGATCGACCGCGATCAGCCGATCCGCAAGCCGGCGGATCATTTCGTCGCCGCGCCGGCCGATCGGCGTCAAATCGCGATTCTCGTAGAACATCCCGAGCGCGTCGATCGGCGGCAGGTCTTCGCCCTTCGGACTCAGAAAGATCTGCGAAAACAGCTCGACCGCTGCGTCCTGGGCCTGCCGCGAGCCTTCCGAATTTGGTTGCAGCCTGGTCGCGGTCCGCACCGCCGCGAGCGATTCGGCGTAACGTCCGGTAGCGGCGTAGATGCGCGCCATCATTTGCATCGTCTTGGCCTCGACCGCGTCGCCGCGCCAGATCACCGAGAGCGTTTCCAGTTCGCGCAAGGCGTCGGTCTGGGTGATTTCGTTGCGCTTCTGCTTCAGCGCAACCTCGAACTGTTTGGCATCGGCCGCGGCGGCCCGGTCGGTGGAATCCACGGCAAACTTGTAGTTATCCAGCGCGTCCTTTTCCTGCCCAAGCGCTTCGGCGAGCCGGCCGCGCAAGACCGAGACCGCAGGTTTGAGCTCGCTGGGTATGCCGATCGCCTCCAACTCGCTGCCGCGTTTGGCGGCGCCGGAAAAATCACCGACCTCGAGCGAGGCGCGCATCGCGTCCAGGATGATACTGCGCTGCAGTTCGATCGGCAGCGAGGTGACGGCAAATCCGGCGTTCTTGAACTTTTCCCGTGCCTCCACCCACTTGCCCTGACGGGCCTCGGCCAGCGCCTTCCACAATTGTGCATCGTTGTTGTTTGCGACTGCCGGATCGGCAAGGTCCTTCAGACCCTGCTCCGGTTGCCCCATCAGGATGCTCGCAATCGCGTGCAGCATCAGAGCGGCCGATTCCTCCGGCCCTGGCTTTATGTCGCCAAGGGCGAGCGCGGCAACGCCGCGGGCTTCCGGATACATCCCGCGCGCCATCAGGAAACGTGCCAGGTCGATCCGGGCCGAGGCGCGCTGATCGGGCTGGGCCGCCCCGGCGGCATCGATCAGCGCATTCTGTCGCGTGACAAAATCTCCCTCCTGATTCTTGTGCCACTCGTCGATATCGAAAAGCTGCCGCACCGCGCCCGGCGCCCGCTCCGCCGCGACGTCAGCGGACGACAGCGTCAAGCCACCGGGCTTGCCGAGCACGATCTTGTCAACCGAGATCTCCGCCGTGACGTCCTCGGAGTTCGGACGAATCGCCACGCCGTGGACCGATTCGAGCAGCGACAGCTCGACGAAATCCTGCCGCTTGATGAAGCCGCGAACCGGCGGCGGTGCCGTGACCACCATCAGCACGTCGCCGGCGTCCGGATCGAGCAGCCTGTGCAGGCGACCGGGGTTGACAATCGGCACGGTGACATTGGCAAATGCCGGATTGGCGGCATTTCGTAACGCCCACAGCGGTTGTGTCGGCGATTGCATCGTATCGGCGAAGGCGACCTTCCAGGTCGCACCCTCGCCCTGCTCGTCGCCGGTCATGGACGGCAGTTGAGGACGGTTGAGGCGAATACGGATCGCCTGACCCTGGTCCAGCGGCACCCGACTGACATCGGCGATGATGGCCCCGCCTTTGCTTCGGATCGGTTCGACGTCAATCGGCTTCTTGGAATCGAACACCAGCCAGACGGCATCGGCACGACGAAACATCGCCGCCGGCGTGGGGGTGGCGAACGAAAACGTCAGCCGCAGTCCGTCGCTGTCTCGCCTGGCTTCGAGCACTGCGCCGCCGGCGCCGGCGCCGGTTTCGGGCGCAGCCTCGGACGCCGCTGCGGTCGACTTGTTCGGCATCCCCTCGGAAGCCGGCATTTCCTGTACGGGACGTGCTGGCTTCGGCATTTCGGGCTCAGCCGATACTTTCGCCGCCGCCGGGGCATTGATCTCGGCGCTGGCCTGTTTGGCCGATGTCTCCGACGGCGGCGGCGCCATCTCCGGTGATGGCTGCGATGCCGCGGATCCCTTGCCGGGCTTCTCCGACGCTGCCGGTGCGGGCTCGGCCGCGGCTGACGTCGGCTTTTTCAGCGCCGGCGCCTCCGCAGCCGGCATCTCCTTTGCGGAATGCGGCGGTTTCGGCGGTTCCGGCGCAGGCGATTTCTTTGCCGCCGCCGCGGGATTGATCGCGATGTTGGCCTGTTTGGCAAACGTCTCCGACGTCGGCAACGCAATTTCGCCGGACGGCTGCGATGCCGCAGCTCCCTTGCCGGGCTTCTCGGATGCTGCCGGCGCGCTTGCCACCGGGGCGGCAGGAGCCGCCGAGGCGTCCGGTGCCAAAGGCAAAGCGCGCGGTTTTTCCGTTTGCTGGAAGGCGACATCGACAATGTAGTTCTTGTCGTCGTGGAAGGAATGCACATCGACATCGCCGATCAAGGCGATTTCCACCGCGCTCGATTCGCCCTCGATCTGCTGACCGATCGAGGCCACGTTGGGCGGCGCAGCCACCTCGGCGTCCGCCAGATCGAAGGTGAGCGCGGCGCTGAACACGAGCTTGAGCTTGCGGTCGTTCAGCACGGACGAGACGCCGACGCCGTCGGGCATTTCAATGACGAAACGCACAAAGGTCGGCTGCATCAAGGCGCGGACCCGAACCGGCGCGCGTTTCTTCGCGTCCGCCAACAGCCGCTGCTGGCGCAGCGCGCGTTCGGCGGCGCGGGCTCGCTCGGATAGTTCGCGGACCACATCGAGCGGAAGCGCTGGAGGCGGACCGCTCCAGCCATCAGGCAACAGATCGACGAACACCCGCTCGCCCGCGGTCATGGTATTGATCGTCACCTTGCGCGCCAAAGACAGCCGGATCGCCGTGCCGTCGGGATCGCGCCGCGCCGAACCGACATAGTCCGGCACCGCATTGGACAGCCGGTCGACCGGGATATCGACCGGCTGCTTGAAGTGGATGACGACGATCATGCCGGCGGCGGTCACTTCGGTATCGACATCCTGGGCGAGTTTGAGGACCAGCCGGGCGTAACCATTGGCCGCAGCGAAGCTGGCCTCGCCCCTGACCGGTTCGGCCTGGCAGGCGCCGGAAAGCGTCAACATCACAGCCAGGCAGGTGACAAGCCATGGCGGCCCGCCGGGCCAAAGTTGCACCGTCCGCGCGCCGATGCGGCCTAGCGACCCAAATAAAGCGGCAGCCGTTCGCGCCATTCCAGCATATCTTTCAGTTCAACGATAAGATCGCCGGCCGATACCCGCGGCCGCGCCTTCGAATGTAGAATTGGCGGTTTAAGGACCTGTTAAATACTCCGGCTAATTGGTCTTTTGCGGCAACACCCTGCCCTCTATTTTGGGAAGATCGGCTGCGGCGGAGCTTTTGTCGCCGCCGGCACGCCGGGCCATTTCGACGGTGAGCCGCTCGGCCGCCTCCGGCGACATCAGCCCAAGGATATCGGACATCTTGCGCGGCGCGATCTGCGAGGCGATTTCGAACAGCACGCTCATCTCGAGCCGGTCGAACACTCTGGCGGCGTCCTTCGGCTTCATGCCCTCATACATGGTGATGATGCCCTTGAGGCGCGCGGCGTCGGTTTCGCCCTTCTGTTCGGTTGAGGTCGCAACCCGGGATTCGGTCGCCTTCAGTTCCTCGGTCTTTGAATCAATCCGCTTTTCGGCAGCCTTGAGCAGGCTTTCACGAATGTCGATTTCGCGCGCCCGCGCATCGAGTTCCTGGCGCCGCGACTGCAGCCGCTCGAGCACCGCACGCTCCGACGCCGATACCGGCTGGCTCTGATCGGGATAGAGGACGACGCCCTCGGGCTTCGCTTCCGCAGCCGCAGCGGGCAGTTTGGTAGCCTCCTCCTTGCCCTTCTCCTTTTCCTTGGGCTTTTCGTCGGCCGAACCCGTGATGTCTTCAGAGTCGATGTTGCTGCCTGAGGGAAAATTCAGGTTTTCCTGCGCCCAGGATTGCTTGGTCGTCGACTGCGGCTGATAGTCGAATACATAGCCGCCATCGATCACCAAACCCGCGACCTTCAGCACCGTGAGGCCGAGGATCGCGATCAGCACAACCGGAATGACCCTGATGTCGCGGACGGATTTCATGCGGCGAGGCCAGCGGGCCTTCTGCGATCGGAAAATGCCTGAGCCGCCGCGGCAACCGCCTTGGCCGCGGATGCCCTGGGGGCCGCGGCCTCGGCGGCGGGCGCAGCCGGCCGCGCCGCGACCGCGATCTTGGACAGCCGCCTGATCACACCGTCGGCTTCGGCGAGCTGGTTTTTCAACTGCTGGGACATCTGGGCAGCGGATGTCAGCTGGTGGCCGAGATGCTCGTTGACGTCGCGGACGGTGAATTTGAGGCCGCCAATGGCGCGCTCGGCGATTTCGGTCGCCGTGATCAGCTCGGCGATCGTCGCCTTCAGCGAATGTTCATCCGCCTTCAGGCGCTTCAGCCTTGTGTTCAGCAGCATGCAATAGCCGATCGTCAGCATCAGCAGGATCGCCACCAGGCTCTCGATCGCAATTCCGAGGGTGTGACTCATTGTGCCTCCATCAGTTTGGTCTGTTCATCGGCCTTCTCGAACATCGCGAAGGTGGTATTCGGTTTACGCAATTGCTTGGTAACGCGAATCGCGACGCGATCGCCGACCCGGCCCATCCGCCCCTCGGTCAAGGTGACGTTGCCGCAGCGGACCGCCACCAGCGCGTCGGCGCGCATTTCGAGCGGCAAGGTGTCGCCGACCTTCAGCCGCATCAACTGCTTGAGCGGAATGTCGGCTTCGTAGAGCACGGCATCGACCGAAATCTCGGCTTGTGCGACTTCGGTGGCGAAGTGACCTTCCCAGATCGGATCGCGGCCGAATTTTTCGCCCATGAACATCTGCAGCAGCACGCTGCGAATCGGTTCGATGGTCGCATAGGGCAGCAAGAGCTCGACATTGCCGCCGCGATCCTCCATGTCGATGCGCAGGCGCACCAGAATGGCGGCGTTGGCGGGCCGGCTGATGGCCGCGAAGCGTGGATTGGTTTCCAGCCGGTCGATCGAGAACGAGACCGGCGACAGCGGCCTGAAGGCCTGCTCGGCGTCGGCCAGCACGACCTCGACCAGCCGCTTCACCAGGTTGGTTTCGATCGTGGTGTAGGGCCGGCCTTCGATGCGCAGCGAGGTCTGGCCGCGGCGGCCGCCGAGCAGAACGTCGATCATCGAATAGATCAGACTGGAGTCCACGGTGGCCAGACCGAAATTGTCCCATTCCTGGGCCTTGAACACGCACAGCACCGCCGGCAGCGGTATCGAATTCATGTAGTCGCCGAACCTGACCGAGGTGATGCGGTCGAGCGAGACTTCGACGTTGTCGGAGGTGAAATTGCGCAAGGAGGTGGTCATCAACCGCACCAGACGGTCGAAGACGATTTCGAGCATCGGCAGACGCTCGTAGGACACCATCGCCGAATCGATGATCGCACGAATGCCGGAATGGTCGTCGAGGTTGACCTCACCGGCGGAAAAACCGAGCAGATTGTCGATTTCGTCCTGCGACAGCACACGTTCGCCGCCGTTCTTGCCGCCGCCGAAATCGCGGCTGCCGTCTTCGACCATGGCGGCCCATTGCAGCGCCATGGTGCCGGAAAGTTCGTTCGCCGCCGCCGCTTCGGCGGCCTGCGCCGGATCCTCGGAATCAAGCGAGGCCTCCCACTGCGCTGCGATGGCATCCTGGTCGACTGGATCGTTACCCGCCATGATGTCTGATCCGTTCCGTCACTGAACGACGATTTCTTTGAACAGCACCGCGTTGACCTGAATTGGCAACAGCGCGACATTGACCCGCTTGGTCAGTTCTTCCTTGAGACGATACAGGCCCGCGGAACCGTTGATGTCGGTCGGCCTCAGCTCGCGCAGATAGGTCTGGAAAATATCGATGACGCGCGGCATCGACGGCTTGACCACCTCGACCTGCTTCTCGTCCTTGAGCTCAAGCACGACCTTGACCTTGAGATACTGCACCCGCTCGCCGGGCCCATTGACCAGATTGACCAGCATGTCCGGCACTTCGACGAATACCAGCGGCGGCTTTTCTACCTTCGCCTCCGCATGCTTTTCGTCATCGTGATGCCGGAACAAGAAAAACCAGCCGCCGCCGCCGCCGACCACTAAAAGTACGACAACCACGGCGATAATCAGCTTGAGCTTGCCTTTGGGGGCGACCGGCGCTGGCGCGCCGCCTTCTGCTTGTTCGTTATCTGCCATCGCCCGCTTCCGCTCGTTCGAAATGAGCCCTTGGTCCGCCCGGCAGGCCTGAGACGCGATACCAAAGCTGCCGGCGCAACAGCGCCCGTTGAATTGGAAGCTAGGGTAACAATGGTTAACGCAATCTTTCTTTTGCCCTCCAACTAGGAAAAAGTTGCCGGGTAAACATGGTCAACAAGACCTTATTGCCGCCCAGTGGCGATCCGATCAAACCTCCAAGCCATTCCAACATCAGCGTTTTCCAACTTGGCACGGCTTTCGCTCTGTAGTCTTCGAAACCCGCGGGGCTTGGGAGAGTCCTTCGCGGTTCATCATCGGATCCGAACGAAGGGGCCTGGGAGGGCCGAAGGCGGCGGATCGTTACAAGGGGAGAACTGGCGATGGAGAATGCGCTTCTCATCGGACTTTCGCGGCAGACGGTGTTGGAACGACAGATCGACGTCGTCGCCAACAATATCGCCAACGTCAATAGCCCGGGCTTCAAGGCCGACCGGTCGCTGTTTGAGGAATATCTGGCCTCGGGTGCTCATGAAGACAACTTCGTGGGCAGGGACCGCCGCGTCAGCTTTGTCCTGGATCGCGGCACTTTTCACGACTTCTCGCAGGGCTCCTTCGAGCAGACCAAAAACCCACTGGACATCGCGGTCAGCGGCAGCGGCTTTCTGACGGTGCAGACCGCCGCCGGCGAGCGCTACACCAGGGATGGCGGCCTGCAGATCAACAACGTGGGCCAGCTCGTAACCGCCGGCGGCGATCAGGTGGTCGGCACCGGCGGACCGATCGTATTTCAGCCGACCGACCACGACATCAACATCGCGCCCGATGGCACCGTCACTGTGCTGGAGGCCAGCGGCCGGACCGATTCAATCCGCGGCAAGCTCCGGCTGGTCAGCTTCACCGACGCGCAGAAGATGTTGAAGGAGGGCTCGAACCTCTATTCGGCGGGCGAAGCCGCGCCGCAACCCGACACCAAATCCGTGGTGCAACAGGGTTTCATCGAGAAATCCAATGTCAGCGGGGTGGCGGAAATGAGCACCATGATCGAGGTGACGCGCGCCTATGCCCAGATCGCGAACCTGCTGCAGCAGCAGAGCGATCTGCATAAGTCCGCGATCGAGAAACTTGCCGACGTTCCGGCCTAACGACCACCCAGGAGACAATCGATGCAAGCTTTGCATACAGCTGCGACCGGAATGGCGGCCCAGGAACTCAACGTCGAGGTGATCTCCAACAACATCGCCAACCTGCGCACCACCGGTTACAAGAAGCAGACCGCCGCGTTCCAGGATCTGATCTACGAGCACATCCGCCGCGTCGGCGCGCAGGCCTCGGACCAGGGCACCATCCTGCCGGTCGGCGTCGATATCGGCGGCGGCGTCAAGACCGTGGGAACGCCGCGCTCGATGACGCAAGGAACGTTGTCGCAGACCGGCAACGATCTCGATCTGGCGATCACCGGCGAGGGATTCTTCAAGATCCTGATGCCGGACGGCACCTTTCAATATACCCGCGACGGCACCTTCCAGATGGACAACCAGGGCCGCATCGTCACCGTCGGGGGCAATCTGGTGCAGCCATCGATCACCGTCCCCAACAATGCGTCGGGCCTGACGGTCAACGCCCAGGGCCAGGTCTCCGTCACACTCCCGGGATCGACCTCCTCGACGATCGTCGGCCAGATCGGGCTGACGCGCTTCATCAACAAGGCCGGATTGCTGCCGGTCGGCAACAACCAGTTCACCGACACGCCTTCGTCGGGCCCGCCGCAGGACGGCCTCGCCTCCGTCGAGGGCTATGGCACGATCACGCAAGGAAGCCTCGAACAGGCCAATGTCGACGTGGTCTCGGAGATGTCCGACCTGATCGCCGCGCAACGCGCCTACGAGATGAACGCCAAGGTGATCAGCGCGGCCGATCAGATGATGCAATCCACTACTGCGCTGTTCCGCTGAGGGAGCTGATGATGACGCTACGCAGAATTTTCCTGGCGGCCCTGTTCGCCGCCGCCCCGGCTGCCGTGCGCGCCGAGAACGGCATCGACGTCATCGCTGCCCCGGTGCTGCGCGCCAGCGTTGCCGTGTCAGGCGAGGTGGTGCGGATCGGCGACGTCATCGACAACGCCGGCACCTCGGCGCTGATCGCGATCTATCGCGCGCCCGATCTCGGCACCACGGGCTCGCTGCCGACCGCGCAGCTGCTGGCGGTGCTGCGGTCGCATCAGGTGATCGGCGTCGATACCGGGAATATCCGCGAGATTTCGGTGACGCGGGTCGCCCGCACGCTCGAGGGCAAGGAGATCGAGCTTCAGGTCGCGCGCGCGCTGGAACACCGCGGCGGCCTCGGCGACGCCGCCAACCTCAGTCTGACGTTCGATCGCGACCTGCAAGACCTGCAGCTCGATGCCTCGAACAGCGGGACGCTGCAGGCGGTTTCGTCAAGGTATGATCCGCGCGGCGGCCGCTTCGATGTCAGCTTCCAGATCGGCAATGACGCCAATACGACGCCCTTGAGCCTGCGCTTTACCGGCACCGCGGTTGAGACCGTCGAAGCCGCGGTGCTGACCCGCGATGTCGAGCACAATGACGTGCTGAAGGCTTCCGATGTGACGGTCGAGCGGCGCCCGAAAGCCGGCATCGGCAGCGACGCCGCCGCACGCGATCGCGCGGTCGGCATGCAGATGCGCAAAGCGCTGCGCGCCGGCCAGGCATTACGGACCGCCGATCTCGCCAGGCCCGATCTGGTGCAACGCGATGAGACCGTCACCCTGATCTACGAATCCCCCGGCCTCTATCTCACCGTGCGCGGCAAGGCGCTGGAGAATGGCACCGAAGGCGATGTCGTCAACGTGCTCAACCTGCAATCCAAGCGCACGGTATCCGGCGTCGTGGTCGGTCGCGGCCAGGTTTCGATCTCGGTCGCCACGCCGAGGCTTCGCGCCGGATCGGATGCAACCTCCTCGATGCCGTCACCCGAACCGGCCGCACCGGTTTCGGTCACCAACAGCAATTCGCAAGTGTCTTCGCAAGTGTCTCCAAAAGCCGAGTGATGTACATGCTGACGTCCAGTATCAAACGCACCGCCGTCACCGGCACCATGCTGGCCTTCGTCAGCATCACCGGCGGCTGTTCGTCGATCGGTCGATTGTCCCAGATCGGTGAGCAGCCGAAACTGTCGTCGATCGACAATCCGACGGCGCAGCCCGGCTACAAGCCGGTGCAGATGCCGATGCCGAAACCGGAAACGGTCTCCTACAACGCCAATTCCCTGTGGCGCAACGGCAGCCGCGCGTTCTTCAAGGACCAGCGCGCGCATCAGATCGGCGATCTGCTGACGGTGACGGTCAACATCACCGACCAGGCCAATTTCGCCAACGAGACCCAGCGCAGCCGCGCTGCCAATGAAGATTCCGGGATCACCGATTTCATCGGCAGCAAGACACTCGGCGCCACCGCCTCGAAGATATTGCCGGGCCGGCTATTGACGGCGGATTCGACCGCGTCCTCCGACGGCAAGGGTTCGGTGCAGCGCCAGGAGAGCCTGCAGACCAACATCGCCGCCGTGGTCACCCAGGTGCTGCCGAACGGCAATCTGGTGGTCGAAGGCAAGCAGGAGATCCGCGTCAATTACGAGGTCCGCGAGCTGATCGTCGCCGGCATCGTGCGGCCGGAGGATATCCAGAGCGACAACACCATCGATTCCAGCAAGATCGCCCAGGCCCGCATCGCCTATGGCGGCCGCGGCCAGATCAGCGACGTGCAGCAGCCGCGCTACGGCCAGCAGGTGATGGACGTGCTGCTGCCGTTCTAGCGCAGGAACGAACAAGCAAACGGAGTTTTTCAAGGACCCGCAAGGCCCGCATCGACCGGCGACCCCCGAGCTCCCACATCGCAACGCGAACCTAGGCGCAATGCGGTGTCCTACGCGGCCTCCGCCAGCTCCCCTGGCGGGGGCCGTGATTCGTCAGCATCAAGACCGCACCAGCCTTCGTCGCAGCGGGAACAGCGCGATGTGGTAACGCTGCGCGACATATCCCCAGATGCCCTTGGGGGCGAACAGCATGGTGAGGATCGCCAGCGCGCCGAGCAGGATCAGGTACCAGGTGCCGAAGTCCGCCAGATAGCGCTGCAGCGCGTAGAACACGATCACGCCGATGATGGGACCTTCGATGGTGCCGACCCCGCCGATGATGACGACAAAAATCACGTAGGCGCTCCAGTCCAGCACCGAAAACGCGGCATCGGGTGAGATCCGCGCCTTCTGCAGATAGATCAGGGCACCGATCATCCCGGTCGCACCCGCGACCAGCACGTAGATGCCGAGCTTGGCGCGGAAGCTGTCGACACCCGCACTTTCGGCGGTTGTTTCGGAATCGCGGATCGCGAACAAGGCGAGGCCGTAGCGCGAACGCAGCACCAGATAGACCAACAGCGGCGCGCCGGCCGCGAGCGCCAGCGCGATCCAGTAGGTAATGATGTCGCGCGCCGCCGGCGCCCGCACCTCGAGCATCGCCTTCACCCATTCGATGCCGAAGATGCCGTTGGTGGCCGATGGCGGCAGCGATGTACCGGTGCCGCCGCCGAGTTGCTTGAATTGTGCGAACACCAGCCGATACACCTCGGCAACGACCCAGCTTCCAACCGCAAAGTACGGACCGCGAAGCCGGAACACGACCAAGGCCGTCGGCACCGCAAACAGCGCGGCGATCAGGCCCGCCAACGCCACCGCTGCGATCGGATCAGCGCCGGCGCCGGTCGTCAGCGCGAACAGCATATATCCGCCGAGGCCGACAAAGGCCTGCTGCCCGACCGAGACCAGACCGGCATAGCCCGCCAGCAGGTTCCAGCACTGCGCCAGCGCCAGCATATAGAAGACGAAGATCAGATCCTCAATCAGCCCTCGTCCGGCAAAGGCAGGCAGCGCGGCAAAGACCAAGACGACGGCGCCAGCCACCAGCGCCAAGACCGCCGACGCGCGGGTCCTGGTTTCGATCCGATAGCCTGCCGGCTCCATCCCCTGGCTCCCGTCGCCCTTGGCCACTGGATCATGATCCGATCAGATTGAATCGGATCATGATCTCGTCTTTCCGATTGCGCATGATCTTCGCGCTGCGCTCAAGTCGCGAGCAAGACTGGTTTTCACTTTTCCGGATCATGCCCTGGAGCTCAATCCTGGGCGCGGGGAAACAGGCCGCGTGGCCGCAGCACCACCACGACCAGAAACGCGACGTGACCCGCCAGTATCTGCCATTCCGGGTTGATCTTGGCGCCGACGGTCTGCGCCAGCCCGATGATGATGCCGCCCGCGAGCGTGCCCCACAGGCTTCCGAGGCCGCCAATGATCACCGCTTCGAACGCGTAGATCAGCCGCGCCGGGCCGATGGTCGGATCGAAATTGGCGCGGATGCCGAGGTAAAGCGCGGCTATCGTTGCCACCACCATCGCCACCCCCATGGCGATCGAATAGATGCGATGATGGTCGATGCCCATCAGCTGGGCGATTTCGAGGTCGTCGGAAGTCGCCCGGAAGGCCCGTCCCAGCGCGGTGCGATAGAACAACAGATTGAGCAGCAGGATGACGGCGACGGCGGAGCCGAGCGTGAGCAGCGGCATCACACCGATCGCAAGGCCGCCGCCGATGTCGATCGAGGCGGTCTCGATCGCACCTAGCCGCAGCCGCCGGCTGTCCGCGGTAAAGGCTTCGAGCAGTCCGTTCTGAATGATGATCGACAAGCCGAAGGTCACCAGCAGCGGCGGCAACAGGTCCTGCCCCAGGGTGCGATTGAGCAGGACATGCTGCAGGGCGAAGCCAGCCACGAACATCGCCGGCATTGCTACCAGGCTCGCCAGGAAGGGATCAAGTCCAAACCAGGTCGCCAGCGAAAGGATCGCGAACGCCGCCAGCACGATCAGATCGCCGTGGGCGAGATTGACCAGGCGCATGATGCCGAAGGTCAACGAGA
>NZ_JBEKXH010000082.1:0-19069 GCF_049512235.1 Bradyrhizobium sp. | reverse complement strand
TTAATCTGGTTCCAAGCGCCATCAGGCCCCGCCTATCAAATTTCCGAGACTGCCGTTGTTTCCTGAGGCGGCAATCACGGCTTCTGCGCCCGGGTTTTTTGTCGATCAAGGCCTGAATTATATCGGAGGGCCCCTCTTTGCGCAGGAAATCCAGAATGAGGCCGATGGTTTTTTCCGCGACAGCATTACCGATGCCGACCTTTTCGGCCAGCCGCCCAATCAATTCATCCATATTGGCCCGCCCTCAACCGGTAATGCGCCGGCTCCTTGCTCGGGAATTTATATTGATCTTGCGCGCCGCGATTTACAAGCGATGACCGCTTTGGGAAGGGCAATTCAGTTTCGATCCCAGGCAAGTGTTGCAGCAATGCAAGAGCAGGCGCCTTCCGGCTGCGTTCCGCCACGGAAAACCGGCGTGATCGGTAGATCGCGTGCCGGTCTGGAGGCCCGTATTCCCTTGAGCGGGCTTTGCCTGGTTTCAATCGGCTTGCAAGATGCAGTATGCTCGTGCTGCCTGCCTACCGGCCGCCGATGCGGATGCAATGTCACTTTCGATGTGAGAGTAAGATAACAAGATGTCCGACAGCAAGATAGCCGACAGCAGGATAGCCGATACCGACGAGAAAATATTTATCGGCAAGGGTGAACAGCCGGCATGGCTGACGCTCGCGCTGGCTAATCGCCATGGCCTTGTTACCGGCGCTACTGGAACCGGCAAGACCGTTTCGCTGCAGGTGATGGCTGAGGGATTTGCGCGTGCCGGTGTGCCGGTGTTCGCGGCCGACATCAAGGGAGACCTCTCCGGCATCGCCGAAGTGGGGGAGGCCAAAGATTCTATCGTCAAACGCGCCAGCGATATCGGGGTCGCCTTCCGGCCGGACCAGTTTTCGACGGTATTTTGGGATGTTTCCGGCGAGCAGGGGCATCCGGTGCGTGCGACGGTTACTGAAATGGGACCGCTGCTGCTGTCGCGAATGCTCGATCTGAACGATGTGCAGGAAGGCGTGTTGAACGTTGCGTTCCGGGTGGCCGACGATAACGCGCTTGCGCTGATCGATATGAAGGATCTCCGTGCGCTGCTCGACGCGATCGTGCCGGTCAGCGGCAAAAAAGGTGCCGATGGCGGTGACGATGCCCTGGCCCCGATCCGCAAGGCCGCGCAAGGGTTCGGCAACGTCACCCGGGCCACCGTCGGAACCATTCAGCGCCAGCTTCTGGTATTGGAAAACCAGGGCGGAGCGAAGTTTTTCGGCGAGCCCGCGCTGGCGTTGAAGGATTTCATGCGCAGCGACCGCGACGGCCGGGGCATGATCAACATCCTGGTGGCCGACAAACTGATGCAAAGCCCAAGGCTTTACGCCACCTTCCTGCTCTGGATGCTGTCCGAGTTGTTTGAAGAACTGCCGGAGGCCGGCGATCCACCGAAACCGAAGCTCGTGTTCTTCTTCGACGAGGCGCACCTGTTGTTCAACGATGCGCCGAAAGCTCTGATGGACAAGATCGAGCAGGTCGTGCGGCTGATCCGATCGAAGGGCGTCGGGGTTTATTTCGTGACGCAGAACCCCATCGATGTGCCCGACACGGTGCTTTCCCAACTCGGCAACCGCGTGCAGCATGCGCTGCGGGCTTTCACTCCGCGTGACCAGAAGGCGGTTGCGGCCGCAGCGCAGACCTTCCGACCCAATCCGAAGCTCGACACCGGGTCCGTGATCATGGAACTGGGCAAGGGCGAGGCGCTGGTGTCGTTCCTCGAAGGCAATGGCACGCCAGCAATGGTCCAACGCGTGTTCATCCGGCCGCCCTCGGCGCGGATCGGACCGATCACGTCGGAGGAACGCAAGGCGATCATGGACCAAAGCCCGGTGAGGGGCAAATACGACACGTCAATCGACGCCGAATCCGCCTATGAGTTGTTGCAGAAGCGCGTGGCCGGGAATGCTGCGGCTGCGAGCGAGTCTCCGGGCGGTGGCGGAATTCTCGGGCAGATCGGCGCAATCGTGGGGACGATTTTCGGCACCAACGTGCGGCGCGGCAGATTATCGACCGGGCAGTTGATCGCGCGCGGCGTCACGCGCTCGGTCACCAACGAGGTGGTCGGCGGGGTCGCCGCCGATCTCGGCAAATCGGTCGGCGGCTCGCTTGGCGGTTCGGTCGGCCGCGCGTTGGTTCGTGGCGCGCTCGGCGGCTTGCTGCGGCGATAAGGTGTTTCCCTGCTTTGCTTGCGGCGTGGTCTCCCTCTGATATTGCGGAAAGGTGCGCGTGCTGAGATATCCGTCGTTGCGAGCGCCGCTCGATATTCTTTTCCTGGTCTGCTGTGTCGCACTGACGGCTGACGTTCTGGTTCCGGAAATCTGGGGAAACGGAAAGACAAAGGACTACCCGCTCTGGTTTTGGGCCGGGCAGCAGGTCCTGCGGGGCAGGGACCTCTACCCCAGCGACCCCAACGCCCATTTCGACTTCATCTACCCGCCGCTGCCGGCGGTTCTGCTTGCGATCCCGGCTTATTTCGGCAAGATACCGCTCTACACATGCCTGTCGTTTTTGAACGCGGCGGCATGGTGGATGACGGGTCAGCTCTCCAACGCGATGACGGGCTCGGGTCGGATTCCCGGCCCGTGGCTGTTCGCGCTGCCGGGTTTTGCTACAGTTACCTTTGTCTTCGACATGTTCGATCTCGGTCAGCCTAACCTCGTTCTGCTGGCCATGATGTTGTACGGGTTCTGGTTGCTGCAGCACGAGCGCCCGTGGATGGCGGGAAGCATGTTTGCGCTGGCGACCGCGATCAAGGTCTTCCCGGTGGCTGTATTTCCCTATCTCGTTTGGCGAAGGCGGTGGGCGGCAGCCGCAGGCATGGTGGTCTTCTCCGGGATTTTTCTGTTCCTGCTCCCGGCCCCGATTCGTGGATACCAGCACAATTTTTCCGAGTTGAGGACGTGGTATCAGGGAATGGTCGCATCGAGTTCGGAGCAGGGGTTCGGCCAGCGTGCCGAGCAGAACTGGTCCTGGGTCAACCAATCCATCATCGCCGTGACGCATCGGCTGACGAGGCAGGTCAACTACAACCAGGATAATCCGGCCAAGACGGCCGCGTACATGAACCTGCTCGATCTCGATTTCAAGACCGCGAACTGGGTCGTGCTGGCCATTTCGCTGGCGCTCGGGCTTGGCTACATCGCGGTGATGCCGGCGCGCTCGCGGATGACTCCGCGGTCAAATGCCGAAGAACTGGGTATCCTGTTCTGCCTGATGACGGTGGCCTCACCGCTGGCCCGGCAGTATTATTTCATCTGGCTGTTCTTCCCGATGACCATCTTGATGCATCGCGCCGCGTATGATCCCCGGGCTGCGGTTCGGGCGGGCAGCTGGGCTGCACTTGCGATTGCGGGGCTCCTGATGTGCCTGTCATTTCCGGTTTTTCCGAATGATCTGCAGGCCTATGGCAACAACCTGGTCGCTACAGCGTTGATATCGGGCGGATTGGTCTGGCACATCCTGCATCCGCCCTCGGCCGGCTCGGTCGCCTCTGTGGCTCCCGGGATTGGCACCCTAGAATCCGATATGTAGAACGACCCGCCACCAGCCAGGGAAGATCGAAGATGTCCAATGCGCCGCACCTGCAAGCCGTGCTCGACCGTATCGATGCCGATTTCGATAACAGCCTGGAACGGCTGTTTGCGCTGTTGCGGATCAAATCGATCTCGGCCGATCCGGCCTTCGCCGGGGACTGCAAGTCAGCCGCGGACCATCTGGCGAGCGACATAGCCACACTCGGTCTCGCCACTGAGGTCAGGCCAACGGCAGGTCATCCCGCCATCGTCGCCAAGCCCAGTGGCAGGAGCAACGGTCAGCCACGACCGCACGTGCTGTTCTACGGTCACTACGATGTGCAGCCGGTCGATCCGCTCAATCTCTGGCACCGCCCTCCATTCGAGCCGGCCGTCGCCACCCACGCCGACGGGCGAAAAATCATCGTCGCGCGAGGCGCCGAAGACGACAAAGGGCAATTGATGACGTTTGTGGAAGCCTGCCGGGCCTGGAAATCCGTCACCGGGTCGCAGCCGGTCGACGTGACCATCGTGATCGAGGGCGAAGAAGAAATCGGATCGAAGAATTTTGTTCCATTTCTTGAAACGAACAAGGATGACCTCAAGGCCGATTTCGCGCTGGTCTGCGACACCGGCATGTGGGATCCGGATACGCCGGCGATCACGACGTCGCTGCGCGGCCTGGTTTACGAAGAAGTGAAGATCAAGGCCGCCAACCGCGACCTGCATTCCGGTATCTTCGGCGGCGGCGCCCAGAATCCGATCCGGGTGCTGACCCGCATCCTCGGCGGCCTGTTCGATGAGGACGGCCACATCACCATCCCCGGCTTTTATGACGGCGTGAAGGACCTGCCGCCTGATATTTTCGCGCAATGGTCGAAGCTCAACCTGACGCCGGAATCCTTTCTCAAACCGATCGGGCTCTCAGTTCCCGCCGGCGAGAAGGGCCGCCTGTTGATCGAGCAGATCTCGTCGCGGCCGACCTGCGATGTCAACGGCATCATCGGCGGCTACACCGGCGAGGGCTCGAAGACGGTCATTCCGGCGCAAGCGTCCGCCAAGGTTTCGTTCCGGCTGGTGCAAGGGCAAGAGCCCGGCAAGATCCGACAAGCCTTCCGCGACTATGTCACCGCGCGGCTGCCGGCGGATTGCAGGGCCGAATTCGGCGATCATTCGAGCGCGCCGGCCATTGCGCTCGACTGGAAGATGAAGCCGCTTGCCGCCGTTAGGCGTGCCTTGACCGACGAGTGGGGCAAGGAGGCGGTGCTGATGGGTTCGGGCGCCTCGATCCCGATCGTCGCGGATTTCAAGCGCACGCTCGGCCTCGATACCGTGCTGGTGGGCTTTGGCCTCGATGACGACAACATCCATTCGCCAAACGAAAAATACGACCTGAGGAGTTTCCACAAGGGCATTCGGTCGTGGGCCCGGATTCTCGCGGCACTGGCTGACGCGCCGCGCTGATCTACCAAGTTAGGAGCCTGTCCCGAATGGTCACTGTTCAATTCTGAACAGGTTACATCTTAAGGGTTATTTCAAATATAATTGCAAATTTAGGTTGCTCAGTCATGCTTTTTTCTTCATGATGCCCGGTGTGTTTCAGACCGCACAATGGGGCTTGCCATGACATCCCTTCGCGCCGCATCGATCGGTTCGGCGCTGTGTCTTGCTACCCTTGCTCTGGCATCGCCGGGGTGCGCACAGACCAAGTCAACCGTTAAGATCACGGTCGGAACGACGCTGGCCAAGATCCCGGCCATGGCGTTCGGGATCAACACCGCGGTCTGGGATGGAGACATGCTCGATGCCAAGGTGCCGGGTCTACTGACCAATGCCGGTGTTACCGCGATGCGCTATCCCGGCGGATCGACCTCGGATGTCTATAACTGGCAGACCAATTCGATCATTGGGGGTGGCTTCACCAACGCCAATAACGATTTTGATGCCTTCATGGGGCTGGTCAAGAGCACCGGCGCCACCCCGATCATCACCGTGAACTACGGCTCCAATACCTCGGACAATGGCGGCGGCACGCCCGCTTTTGCGGCGTCATGGGTGCAGTACGCCAACAAGACCAAGGGCTATGGCGTCAAATACTGGGAAATCGGCAACGAGGTCTATGGCAACGGCGAATACGGCGCGCATTGGGAGACCGATCTGCACAGCGCGCATGATCCTTCGACCTATGGCACCAATGTCGCGGCGTTTGCCAGCGCGATGAAAAAAGTTGACCCCACCATCAAGGTGGGCGCCGTGCTGACCGCGCCGGGCAACTGGCCCGACGGAGTGTCGCCGAACTGGAACACCAACGTGCTGACGAAATGCGGCACCTCGATCGATTTTGTGATCGTGCATTGGTATCCGCAAAATCCCGGCAGCGAATCCGATTCCGGCCTGCTGTCGTCGACCCGGACCATCGCCGCCATGGTGAGCGGGGTGAGATCCCTGCTGGCGACCTTTGGCGGTGCCAATGCGGCCAACATCCAGATTCTCGTGACCGAAACCAACTCGGTATCGTCCGACCCGGGCAAGCAGACCATCAGCGTCGTCAATTCGCTGTTCATCGCGGACGACATCATGGACTGGCTGGAAAAGGGCGTTACCAGCGTCGATGTCTGGGCGCTGCATAATGGCTCCACGGCGGGCAATACATCCTCCAGCCTGTTTGGCACCTCAACCTTCGGCGACTACGGCATTCTTTCAAATGCGACGTCCGGCGAGCCGGCGGCGGATACCCCGTTCCCGACCTATTACGGCATCCAGATGCTGACCAAGCTCGGCAAGGCCGGCGACACCATGGTCACTTCCTCGTCCAGCAACAGCCTGCTGGCCGTACACGCGGTGCGTCCCGCCAGCGGCGGCTTGGCCGTGCTGCTGGTCAACAAGGATCCAAAAAACAAGGTCACCGCCACCATCTCGCTTTCCGGATTTACGCCGGCCGGCACCGGCACCATCTACACCTACAGCGAAACCAGCGGCGTCATTGACTCCGTCAGCGCCAGCAGCCTCGATAGCAGTTTCAACTACACCGCCGCGCCCTATACCCTGACCACCATCGTGCTCAAGTAGCCAGCCGTTACGCTTCAGGAAATATTGGTACCAGAACGCCGCCCGGGATTGGGCGGCGTTCTGATTTTCGAACGTGTAGAGGGTGTGTGGCCAATTTTTAGCGCATCCGGCCGGTTTCGTCCACCTTCGTTTGTTTTACGTCAATTCCTGTAGCTTGGATCGAGCCGGTCGAGCTTGCGGAGCAGCGGCGGCCATACCAGCTTGGTCGAACGCAATTCCGCGCGATCGGGATTCGAAAACATCGTTTCGTTCTTGTCGATCACCGCCTTCTCGATCGGATAGGCGGTCGGGCCAAGCATGCGGGTGCGTACCTGCATCGTGCAGGCCCGCTCCAGATGGTACATGCGCTCGAAGGCGGAAGCGACGGAACGGCCGACCGTCAGCGTGCCGTGATTGCGCAGCAGCATGTGGTTCTTGTTGCCGAGATCTTTCTGCAGCCGCGGGCGTTCGTCATGATCGAGCGCGACACCTTCGTAGTCGTGATAGGCGAGATCGTGGGTGACGAATTGCGCGGTCTGATTCATCGGCAGCAGGCCTTCCATGCAGCTCGCAACCGCCGTGCCGTCCGGGGTGTGCAGATGGAGCACGCAGCCGGCATCTTCGCGCACTTCGTGGATCGCGGAGTGAATGGTGAAGCCCGCCGGGTTGATGCTGTAGTCGCTCTCGGTCAGCTGGTTGCCGTCGAGGTCGACCTTCACCAGGCTGGAAGCGGTGATTTCGTCGAACATCAGGCCGTAGGGGTTGATCAGAAAATGGTGCTCGGGTCCCGGCACGCGCGCCGAGATGTGGGTATCGACCAGGTCGTCCCAGCCATAATGCGCGACCAGGCGATAGCACGCGGCAAGATTGACCCGCTGGTTCCATTCGGCCTCCGCCATCTCCGACGGCACTTCCTTCAGGCGAGCTTCCGCTGGTGACATGGCCCGTTTCTCCCGTTTTGAACTGCTGAATTGTGTTCAGCCTAACCCTGCCGCAGCTCCGCGGCAAGGCGCTGGCCGCCGTGGCAGTCATGCTTCCTGAGCATTTGCCTAGGGCGCGGGAATTGCCAGCAGGCTGGAAATGCTGCGCCCGCGGATATCGTAGACCCGTGCGAACACCACATCATCCCGCTTGATTTCGACCAGGACCGGCGCTGTCAAACCCTTACAGTAGAATTCGCCGAGCGTCATCGCGAAATCGGCGGCGTGGCTGTCCCAGCCGATCGTGAAATCAGGACCGAGCGCGACCTGTGCCGGCCGTTGCGGACCGCACACCGCGACCTTCCATTTGCGGCCTTGCGGCGGCGCTTCCTGCCGCTGGGCGATCTCCTCGCGCAGGCCATCGGAAGCCTGCTTCAGCGCCAGGCCCCAATAGTCCAGCATGTAGCGATCGTCGGCGCTGCGCACCGTGCCGGCGATGTGATTGAAGTGGGCGTACTGGTAGGGGTGCAGCCGGATCATCTCGCCGAGCGGCAGCAGCAGGCCGAACGCGAACACCACGACAAAAGCGGGCTGCCAGCTGCGGCGATTTTCCCCAAGCCAGTTCATTCCCCACGCGAACGCGGTGCCTGCGAGTACCGTCATTGGCGGGATCACAAAAATGAAATGGCGAATGCCGTTGTAGAGCGCCGGGCGTTTCAGCATCGCGATCACGAGCGGCAGCGTCGCCGCCAGCGTCAGCATCAAGAAGATGGTTTTGCGGCGGGCCGATACGTCGCCGCGCGGCAGCGCGACAAACGTGCCGACGACGCCGGCGATGGCGAGGCCGAGCAGCACTTCGGGAAGCTGCAGCGCAAACAGGGTCGGCAGATACGACCAGGGCATGTCGCGCACCGACACCAGTGCGCCGTCGAACATTTCCTTCCAGGGCTTCTCGAAGAAGTGCGAGAAATAAATCAGCGCCCGAAAGGGATTGCCCGGTTGCATGATCGACCACGGCCAGATCAGCCCCATCACGAGGTAGCCAAGGATCAGGCCCGGCATCAGCACATGCAGAACATGCAGGAAGCGTTGCCCGGCTGGGCGCGCGCCATGGGTGTGAATCTCTTGCAGCATCAGCGGTATGAACCCGACCAGGGCGTAGACTAGAGCAAGCCCGCCGAGGATGCGGGAGCCGATCGCCAAGCCGGCGCCAAGGCCGGCGATCAGAATGGTGCGCGGCGAGGGTTGTGGATATTCCTCGGCGAGGCGGACGAGGCCGAGCATCAGGATCACCATCGCAACGGCGAACGGCGCATCCTTCGGATTCATGAACATATGCCCGTAGAAGGTGGGGCACAGCGCCAGCAGCAGCAGCGTCGCCAAACCAGCAAGCGGGCCGCCGACGCGCCGGCCAAGGCGCCAGGTCACCGCAAGGCCAACGATGCCGACGGCGGCGCCGAGCAATCGGCGGGTCTCAAACAGCTCGAGCGGGATGACCTTGTGCAGCAGCGCGGCCGCCATGTCGAAGCCGCCGCCATACATATATAGATTAGCGAACGACAGCGCGCCGGTATCCTTGAAACCGGAACCATACATGCGCAGCAGCAGATCGGCGTATTCGGCGTGGGTGTAATCGTCCCAGCCTAATCCGTAATCGCGAAATGTCAGGCTGGCGATTATCCCGACCACGGCCAGCACCAGGATGGCAAGGTCGTCGCAGGTTTGCTCCACCGAGCGCCGCGAGGGTGCATCGATGGCCGAAGTCGTTATGGATGACATGACTATTGGTAACCCGGCGTCCCTAATGGCCCAGCTGGCGCTTTGAGCCTCGATTCCCCGGCATTCCTATAGCGTAGTTGCCTGCTCAAGTAATTGGGAATTTTGGCCTAATCGCTGTTGCAATGCAGTGCTGCCGGCGGCTTGAAGCAGTCATGCGCCGCCCAGCTACCCCCGGGGCAGAACTGAAGTCACGTATTATATTTCCTTGGCCGGACGGGGAATTTCCCATGGAACTGCCGCCACAATTGCTGGTTGGCGATCTGCACAATATGACGGTATTGTGGAGGAGGGGGCTTGCGCGCATTTCGGGCGCGCCCGAGGGTGAGTTCGATGTTGGCTGTGTTATTGATCGCCGGGATTGCCTTGTTGTCGGCTGGTCTCGTGGCGATTGGTTACGGGATACCGGTCAAGGAGTTCAGCTTCGGCAATACCCTGATCTTCAGCGGCACCCTTGTGGCGTGCACTGGGATGATCATACTCGCCCAGTGGATGGTGGTCCGGGAACTAAGAACTATCGCGCGGCAGTTTGCTCGCGGAAACCCCACCATAGACCTGGGCAACGGGCTGGACCATGAACCTGAGGAAGACCATGGTTTGGTCTTTGGCCGCGACCAGCCGGCAGCCCAGTCGCTGGCGACGCCGCCGTGGCGGGATGAGGGCCCGCCTCCCGAGCGCGGACGGCAGAACATCCCCGCCGGCGAGATCGAGCCAAGCAGCAAGCAGCGCCGTAACCTGTTGTTTTCGTCTTCGCGGAAGGAGCGCGAGCGAACCCAGGGACGAACCACCGAGTTGCCTGCGGCTCTTCGAACAGCACCGCCCGATGCGGCGCATTCGGCCGAATCGGACGATCTGGCACCCAGGGCGTTCGAAGACACCTGGCCAAAGCCGGAGAGGTCGCGGACGCCCGATGCGCCGCCGCGCCGCAGCGGCCGGGCGCCAACGAGATTTGCCGCGGCAAGCGCCGGCGCAGCCGGGCCCGCCGCCGAGCGGAACGAGGATTGGCCGCCGATCACGGTTCTCAAATCGGGCGTCGTCGATGGCATGGCCTACTCGTTGTATTCAGATGGCTCGATCGAAGCCCAACTGCCTGAAGGCATGATGCGCTTTGCTTCGATCGAAGAACTGCGCTCGCATCTCGACCAGCGCTCGTGAGCGCGCTGTACTTCCGGTGAACTTGACTAGAAAAATAAAGTGCCGCTGTTCTTGTCACGTCAGCAGTAATCCGTTCATATTCGGCAAGTAGTGGAAGATTACGAAAGCTCTTGGGCGCTGCGGGATACTGTCCGATCCTGTCGGTTCCCGGGTGATTTCGGTCTTCGAGAGGTTCAAGCCATGACAGACGGTTCCGGCAAAAGTTTCATCGACCTGACCGCGAATATCGTGTCGGCCTATCTCAGCCACAACACCACGCCGGCTTCCGAGATTCCGGCCTTGATCAACCAGATTCACTCGGCGTTGCTGCGGGTTTCAACGGGCCGCAGCGAAACGCCGGCGGAACCGGCCAGACCTGCGGTCCCCTTGAAGAAATCGATGACCCCGGACTATCTGGTCTGTCTTGAAGATGGCAAGCGCTTCAAATCGCTGAAGCGCCATCTGCGTACGCAATACAACATGACGCCGGAACAATACCGGGACAAATGGGGTCTTCCGGCCGACTATCCGATGGTGGCGCCGAACTACGCGGTGGCGCGATCGCAACTCGCCAAAAAAATGGGGCTCGGCCAGCAACGGCGGCGACGGAAGTGAGCCAAAGCGGGCGATCCGACTTTTCAGGATGCGGCGGCTAGCGCCTCGCGCGCGTCGGAGCGAATGCGCTCGACCATGGCGCGCAGGCCGTTGGAGCGCTGCGGCGTCAGATGCGCGCGAAATCCCAGCCCGTCGAATACCGCCAGGGCATCGGTGGCGAGAATGTCCTGCGGCGTGTGGCCGGAATAGAGCGTCAGCAGGATCGCAATCAGCCCGCGCACGATATGCGCGTCGCTATCGCCGAGATAATTCAAGCGCGGTGCGTTGCCGCGGCTGCGGTCGATCTGCTTGGAGAGCCAAACCTGGCTGGCGCAGCCCAGCACCTTGTTGGCAGCGGAATGTTCGGCCTCCGGCATCGGATGCAGCGTGCGGCCGAGTTCGATGACATACCGATAACGGTCGTCCCAATCGTCGAGCAGCGCAAAATTATCCCTGATTTCGTCGATCGTCATGTTGTCCCGCGCTCGATGCCCCCTGGCCATATATAGGATGACCTGCGATCGAAAGCGATATGGCGGGCGAAATTGAAGGATACGGGCCTTAAGCTGTCGTTATGGCGCAAGATGCCATTCTGCGAGCAGATCATCCGGCGTCAACGTGTCGCGCGACGCCAGCGCGGGATCAGCATTCTCGATGCCACCGATCGAGCCGGTATGGTCGGATGAATGCTTGTCGGTGATGATCTGGTAAAGCTTGCGCGCGCCGTCCTGGGCGCGCTGACCGATCACGGTCGCGGCCTGGCCGCCCACCTGGCATGCCGCCGGCTGGCGCTTGCAGAACTGGCCGAGGTCCGACACCGCCGCGGTCGCAGCCGATACGGCTGCCGATGCCCCGACCTGCGGCAGCTTCTCGGATTCAGGCGTCTTGTCTCTGGGCAAGAGCACGAGCACCAGTCCCAGCCAGAATGCCATGCGAAGCAGAAAAAACATCTCGCGGCCGTCTCTTTCGGTTTCGTCGCGGTCGATCTCGCAAAATCGGTTCTTGACTAGCATTCGTCGATAAACCGCAAGTGTTTGCATGACGCTTAAATTGTCTAAAATCTGCCAACAATCCAATTGATTGGAGTCGACGTAAATTTTTGATTGATCGTGGCTTTCCCGATGGCAACCGCGCCGGGACGTATCCATTGCGAAACCGTAGCCGGGAGGCTGCGGAAACCCGGCGTTCACCATCTGCATTGAATGAACCGGCCCGCGGCCGCCAGAAACGCCGCAGACGCGTGGTCTTTGCGGCGAGGCCTTGCGGCCTTAGCGTTCGCTTAATTTCGCTCTGACACGGTGGCCCAACGATTAAGGGGTCGTTCCGGCGCGTCGGTTCGACGAGCAAGCCGAAGCGCGGAGGCCGTGACCGTTTTGAGTATCATCCGCGATTGTCTCGACGCGCTGCTGCATCCGTCGGCCCGCTATGACGAGCTGACGCGTGCGCGGCATCGTGTATTCATGGCGCCGCGGCTGTTTGGAAGCCTGGCGGCACTGGCGGCCTTCCCGGTCTATCTTGCGATGCGCGGGGCGCCCACCCCTCTTGAGGTTGCGGCCTTCGCATGGCTGATAGCTCCTATTCTGCTGTCGTGGTTCCTGTCGCGTACCGGCCGCTACGAAGGCGCGCATGTGCTGTCGTCGCTGGCACTCGCCGGCCTGATCATGACGCTGGCGATGACCACCGGCGGCATCCTGTCCTTTGCCGCGATCTGGCTTGTCGTTGTTCCGCTCGAGGCAGCGCAGTCGGCTTCGCGTCGCGTGGTTGCGTTCGCCTCCGCGCTGGCGCTTTCATGCGCCGCGCTGTTGATCGTGCTCGGATTTTTTGATTTGTTGCCGGCACCGCAGACGAGCCCGGCGCTGCGAGGCATATTGATGGCGGTCGGTGTCGGGTCGGCGACGCTCTATGCTGCGGGACTGGCATTCGGCGCCGAATCGCTGGCGCGCACCTCGGTGTCGCTGCTTTATCTCGAGGAGGATCGGTATCGGCTGCTGGCGCGAAACATGAGCGACGTGATCTCGCGCCATCGCCGCGACGGCGCAGTGCAATTCATTTCGCCGGCGGTGGAGACCTTGCTGGGGGTTCCGGTGGCGCGGCTGCTGGGGCACGGCCTGTTCGACCGCGTCCACGTCGCCGACCGGCCGGCCTATCTTACCGCGCTTTCCGATGCCGCGTGCGGCGGCGAGGCGCGCAGCGTCGAATTTCGTCTCCGCCGAGAGGCGCCGCGCGGCGAGCGGGGCCAGCACAATCCGATCGATTTCATCTGGGTCGAAATGCGCTGCCGGCCGCTCGATCGCGCGTCACAGGCTGCGCCTGTGTCCGCTTCCGAGGTCGTCGCCGTGATGCGCGACGTTACCGACCGGAAAGTCGGGGAACAGGCCCTCGATTTGGCGCGCGCCGCCGCGGAGCAGGCGGATACGGCCAAGACCCGTTTCCTCGCCACCGTGAGCCACGAGCTGCGCACGCCGCTCAACGCCATCATCGGCTTCTCCGAAATGATCACTCAGGAAGATGCCCTGATGCTGGACGCGGCGCGCCGCAAGGAATATGCCCGACTGATCAACGATTCCGGTCAGCATCTGCTGTCGGTGGTTAATGGTATACTCGATGTGTCCAAGATGGAGTTCGGCAATTTCGAAATCGTGCCGGAACCGTTCGCTCCGCGCGCGGCGCTGATCAATTGCTGCAACCTGTTGGCGTTGAAGGCGCGGGAAAGCGGCATCGATCTGGTGATCAGCATGCCCGAGGATTTGCCTGCCATGACCGGCGATCTGCGCGCGTTCAAGCAGGTCGTGCTGAATCTCGTTTCCAATGCCGTCAAGTTCACCGAGCGCGGCGGCAAGGTGACGGTTTCCGCCGCCGTCGAGGGGGCGCGCCTGGTGCTTAGGGTGACCGATACCGGCGTCGGCATTGCGGCCGACGATCTGAAGCGGATCGGCGATCCGTTTTTTCAGGGCGGCAAGACCTATCAGCGGCGCCATGAAGGCACCGGCCTCGGGCTGTCGATCGTGAAAAGCCTGGTCCGTTTGCATGCCGGCGAGATGACGGTGCAAAGCAAGGTCGACGAAGGCACCACCGTGACCGTCGCGTTGCCGCTTTCGTTCTCGCCGCCGGCGCTCAAGCCGTCAAGCAATATCGCGACGCTCACGCCGGCGCCGCGATCTCAAACCCAGGACCAAGCCCAGGTGAAGAAGAGTGCCTAGAAAGATTGCGGGGAATAACGCCATGCCACGCCGCCGCCGTGGCGCCGACACCAAAGCGATCGAAGCGGATCCAGAGCGCGGCCTGGCGATGCGCATTCTGCTGCATAGCCCGAAGGACATGGTTGCCGGCGCGCTGGCATTTGCGGCGGCCAGCGCCATCATCGCCAATGCGCTGTTCCTGCAGGCCGGACGCCATCCCTCGCCAATGTTCGGCCCAGTTGTCGCGGCGCCCGCGGCCGCATTGGCGCCGGCCAACCCGCTGCCGCGGCCGCGCCCGGTTGAGGCCGATCTGCAGCCTTCCGAGCCAAAATCTGCCGAATCCAGATCAGCCGAATCAAAGTCTGTCGAGCCGAAGCTTGCAGATCCCATGGCCAATCTGGTCAAGGCGACCGGCATGCCGGCCATTGCGCCCCCCGCCATCGCTCCCGCCACCGCCGTGGCACGGCCGCCGGCGCCGATCCCGGCACCCACTCGGACCGACACCCTTGCCAATTCGGGCGCGCGCCGCGTGGCGGCGGTACAGCAGGCGCTCACTGAATATGGTTATGGCCAGCTGAAACCGACCGGCACCCTCGGCTCGGACACCCAGGCCGCGATCTCAAAATTTGAGCGCGAGCGCAAAATGCCGATCACCGGGCAGATGTCCGACCGCCTGGTGCGCGAACTAAGCGCGATGATAGGTCAGCCGATCGATGGGCCTAAGTAGTAGGTATTTGTTCTTATTACCTTTGCAATGTGAAGCATACATTTGCATCTAAACGGAATGTTCATCGGCTCCACGGTCTATAGGCTTACCCGTCGAGCGTACGTCTGTTGTACGCGAACGATGGGTGTGATCGAGGCGTAGAGTCGGAGCAACATTATGCACGCCGTCCTTGGCGAGCCACAGATATTCATTTCGACCATAGGTGCGAAGCGCCCCGAGCGCCGGCTGGCACTCACAGTTGTTCTATTGTCTTTCGTGTGTTTTATTTTCATGATTCCGTTCACCCGTGTGCCGTTACCGCAGGTATGGGCGTTCATACCGATCTACAACTCGACGCTCATGATCAGCGATCTGATCACCGCGATCCTGCTGTTCGCGCAGTATGACTTGCTGCGTGCCCGCTCGCTCCTGGTCCTCGCCAGCGGCTACCTGTTCACCGCCGCAATGATCGTTCCGCACGCGCTCACCTTCCCGGGCTTGTTCGCGCCGCACGGGCTGCTGGGTGCGGGACCACAGAGCACTGCTTGGCTTTACATGTTCTGGCACAGCGGCTTGCCGCTCGCGGTCATCGTGTACGCGCTGATAAAGGGCGCCGAGCGCAAAACCGCCGAGCCCCGCGGGTCGAGTCGCGCCGCGGTGGCAGCGAGCGTTATCGTCGTGCTCGCGGCAGCATGCGCGCTGACGTTTGCCGCCACGGCGGGTCACGACGTCCTACCCGCCATCATGGTGAACAATGGCTATACCTCGGCAATGACGTTCGTGAACACCTCGGTTTGGATGTTGAGCCTGGCCGCGCTCGGTGTCTTGTGGCTGCGACGGCCGCACTCGGTTCTTGACTTGTGGCTCATGGTCGTATTATGCGCGTGGCTCTTCGATGTGGGGCTCAGCGCGTTGCTCAATGCCGGGCGTTTCGACCTCGGCTTTTACGTTGGCCGCATCTACGGCGTTCTGGCGGCGACCTTCGTTCTGTCGATGCTGCTGCTCGACATGGCCGCCCTCTATGGCCAGCTCATCCGCCTGCTCGGGACCGAACAACTGGAACGCATGCGGCTGGCGGACCGGCACCGTCGTCTGGTCGACACCTCGCCCGATCTTATCCTGGTCACGGATCGGCGCGGCAAATTTATCGACGTCAGCCCTAGCTCGGCCGCGATCCTAGGTTATCGACCGGAGGAGATGACGGGCCGCATCGGTAAGATATTCCTTCATCCGGATGATCTCGAAATCACGCGAAATGAGATGCACCGAACGCGGCACGGTCAAAGGATGCAGAATTTCGAGGCCCGCTACGTGCACAAGATCGGCCATGTGGTGACGCTCGCGTGGAGCGGAGTCTGGTCGGAGATCGAGCAGTTGCATTTTTTCATCGGTCGCGACGTGACGGAGGCCAAACGTACCGAGCAACTGAAGACCGAGTTTGTGGCCACCGTGAGCCATGAGCTGCGAACGCCGCTGACGGTCATCGCGGGTTCGCTTGGGCTTTTGACCGGCCGGGATGCCGAACAACTCGCCGACCCGAGGCGCTTGCTCAATATGGCGCAGGCCAATTGCCAAAGGCTGCTGCGGCTGGTCAACGACATCCTCGACATCGAGAAGATCGAGCGGGATGGGATGGTTTTCGACTTTCAGCCGGTCGAGATGAAGTCCCTCGTCGAGAAGGCAATCGAAGCTAACTACGGCTTAGCCGAAAAGTTGGACGTTGTGGTGAGGCTGGATGATCGGGCAGCCGATTCCACCATCCATACCGACGCCAACCGTCTCACGCAGGTCATCGCCAATCTTCTTTCCAACGCGGTGAAGTTCTCTCCCCGCGGCCAGGAGGTCTTGGTTACTATCGAGGCGTGGAACGATCGGGTCTGCATCGCCGTGCGCGACCATGGTCCTGGTATTCCTGATGAATTCAATGCCAGCGTCTTCGAGAAGTTTTTCCAGATCGACGCCTCCGACGCGCGGCAGAGGGGTGGTACCGGCCTCGGCCTAAGCATCGTCAAGCAGCTCATGACTCGGCTCGGCGGGGAGGTGAGCCACAATGCGGCTCAAGACGGTGGCACGATCTTCCGCATCGACCTGCCAGGCGGGGATACCCGAGCTACGACCCACTGCAACGGCGCGGCGCGAGCCGCGTAAAGCGCCGGTCATCTTGAGCCCGGAGGAAGTCGCCCGCATGCTCGGCGCTATCCTCAGGCACCAGATGAACGTGAAGCCGAAAGACCGAGCCATCGAAAGTGAAGCTACCTTCCCGCATCGGCCTGCTATCGGGATTTCTCCTGACTGATGCTGAACGCCCATGTCATCAACGATCGCGCACACCTCGTTCAAATGCCCAATGGGAACGGGCATCATCAGGTCGATGAATAGCTGCTCACATCGCGCTCCGTCATACCACCTGCTCCGGGGCTGGCGCCTTGGGCAGCGCGAAGTGATCCGGCAACGCCTTGAACCTGTTCAATACCCATGCCACCGCCACCATCGTCATCATGCCGGCGAAGCTGACCAGGATCTGGGCGAGGATATCGCCTTCGATCTGAACCAGGAACCAGTGCGCGGCGAAGGACAGGAAGACGCCGAGGCAGAAAATCGGAAGCGAATTCTGCCCGATCGCAATTAGAGGTTGCAGCAGCCGTGAATGCAGCATGGGCCAGCTGCGCGGCACATAGCGCACAAACACCGCCGCCAGAGCCAGAAAGTGTATCAGGCGGAACATGTCGAGATCGGATTTGTCGATCGGATAGATGATGTGAATCATCCATTTTGGCACCAGCGCATCGAGCCACGGAACGTGCCAGGTCATCACGATCAGGAACGAGAATGCGATCCACGCCAGCGCCAGGAACAGCACGGCGCGTGAGCGGATCAGCGGCGCGATCTTGGCGGCCTTGGTGACGCCGCACCAGGCCCCGAACACGAACAATAGCTGCCACGCGAACGGGTTGAAGTACCAGTTTCCCGACGGAAATGACGGCAGGTTCCAGTCGAAGATGCGCGCCAGGACGTAAAGAATGGCCGAGCCGAGCAGGGTCCAGGCGGGACGTTTCAAGAGGCCCCACAGGATCGCCGGCAACGAAAGCACGAGCACGATATAGAGCGGCAGCACATCGAGGTCGACGGGTTTGAACTTCAGCATCAAGGCCTGCCCGATCATCACGTCGGGGTGCTCGAGAAACAGGTAGATGTTGTACTCGTTGCCGTACATCGGATTGTCGAAGCGGCGCGCAGCGCGCGCAATCTGCGCGATGAAAAACAGGAACAGGAAAATATGCGCGATGTAGAGCTGCCAGGCCCGTTTCAAAAGCCGCTTGGTGGCGGCGAGAAACTGCCGGTTGGCGATCGCCGGACCGTAGACGAAGCCCGCGGTATATCCGGAAATGAAGACGAAGAACTCCGCGGCATCGCTGAAGCCGTAATTGCGCAGCGTCAACCAGCTGACGATGTCGTAGGGGATGTGGTCGAGAAACACCATCCACTGTCCGATGCCCCGCATCAGATCCAGCCGCAGGTCGCGCTCGGCTGGAGCCAAAAGACCGGTATCATTGCGGTCAGCCATGCCCGTCATCCTCGTTGCCGCGAGCTAGTCTCTCGCCATCGGCCAGAGACTATATCTTGCGTTGGTCCTTTTCGATGTTGGCAGACCTGGTTCCGGACATGCCAGCCGAGCCCCGAATTCATGGCGCTGGCATCAACATGTCCGCTAGCCTATCCTTAATCCGATGCGTTTGAAATCCAGCATATGGGTGGCAGCCTATCTGCGCCGCTGCCAGACCGAAGGCGTCTTCGGCGCCGTGCGCCGGCGCGGCGCCGAAGAGGCCGGCGCGGTGCTGGTCAAGGTGGCGCTGCTCGATGGCAAGGCCATGCTCTATGTCCCGGCGCCGCAGACGGTCTATGACGACAGCCGGCCGGCCGAGCGGATTTTCATGCCGGTATCCTCGCAACCGGTGCCGGAAGCCGCCGTGGAGGAACGTCTCGTCAAGGAAATCCGGTTCGACCCGGATGCCTGGATCGTGGAGACCGAGGACAAAGCAGGGCGGCATTTTCTGGATCTGGCACGGGCCTGACAGGTATGCGCAAAACCGCATGCGGCGGCACCCCTTGATCCCTACTAGTCCGGTTCTGCCTTGCGATCACGCGATGTGCGCTAGCGCCCCGAAC
>NZ_JBEKXH010000081.1:0-19130 GCF_049512235.1 Bradyrhizobium sp. | reverse complement strand
TTGCGGCCGGCGTGACCGAGCTGAAGACAGATCTTGGCGGCGGAATTGGCGTGCACGAAATCGACGATGCGGCGCCAGGCCGCCTCCTGCTCGTCGTTCCACAATCCGGTGCAGCCCGGCGTGATGCGGGCGTCACGGCCGACACAGGTCATCTCGGTAAACATCAAGCCGGCGCCGCCCAGCGCGCGCGAGCCGTAATGCACCAGGTGAAAGTCGCCGGGCACGCCTTCCCGGGCCGAATACATGCACATCGGCGATACCACCGCGCGATTGGCGAGCGTCATCTCTCGCAGCCGCATCGGCTGGAACATCGGCGCCACCGGTCTTGCCACATCGACGTCAAAACCCTTGGCGCGAACCTGCCTGGCAAAAGCCTTGTCGACCTCATGAACAAAATCCGGCGCCCGCAGCCTCAGACTGTCGTAGGTGATGGCCTTGGCACGGGTCATGACACCAAAGGCGAACTGTACGGGGTCAAAATCCCAGAAGCGATCGACATGCTCGAACCACACCAGCGAAACGTCGGCGGCGTGCTGGGTTTTTTCCACTTCCTCGCGGCGGCCCTGCTCGTATTGCGCCAGCGCGGCGGCAACCGTCGGCGCGTCGTGCATCGCCTCGGCCAGCGCGATCGCGTCTTCCATCGCAAGCTTGGTGCCGGAGCCGATCGAGAAATGCGCGGTCGCCTTGGCATCGCCCAGCAGCACCATGTTGTCCTTGACCCAGCGCTTGCTGCGGATCATCGGGAAATTGCGCCACATCGAGCGGTTGGTGAGGAGCGGATGTCCCTCAAGAAACCAGCCGAAAATCCGGGACATGCGCTCGGCCGATTGCTTTTCGTTCAGGCCCTCAAGCCCGGCGCGCCTGAAGGTCGCTGGATCGGTCTCGAAGATCCAGGTCGAGCGTCCGGCCTCGTACTGATAGGCGTGCGCGATGAACGGGCCCCATTCGGTTTCCTGGAAAATGAAGGTGAAGGCGTCGAGCGGCCGGGTCGAGCCCATCCAGGCGAACAGGTTGGAGCGCAGGTCGACCTCGGGCTCAAAATGCGCGATGTATTTTTCGCGGAAGCGGCTGTTGATGCCGTCGGCCAGCACCACCAGATCGGCATCGGCAAAGCGGGCTTCGTCCTCGATGTCGGCCTGAAATTGCAGGGCGACACCGAGTTCGCGCGCGCGCTCCTGCAGGATCAGAAGCAGCTGGCGGCGCGAGCAGCCGCAGAACCCGTTGCCGCCGACCCGGTGCACGGTGCCGCGGAAATGCACGGCGATGTCGTCCCAGTAGGCGAACTCCTCCGTGATGCGGCGATAGCTCGGGGCATCATATTTCTCGAAATTGTCCAGCGTGGCATCGGAAAACACCACGCCGAAGCCGAAAGTGTCATCGGCGCGGTTGCGCTCGTAGACCGTGATCTCGGCCTCCGGCCGCTGCTTTTTGAGCAGGATCGCGGAATAAAGCCCGGCTGGTCCGCCACCGATGATCGCGATCTTCATGACAGCCTCCGGCGTTTTAATCGATCCCTCGAATTGTTTTAAACCTAAAGCAATTGCGCGGCAAGCGGGTTTGTCGCGTGCGCGGGGCGTAGGGTGGGCGAAGGCGCCCTTGCGCTGTGCCCACCATTTCAATTGTAAGAAGATGGTGGGCACGCCATCGGGTACGCGCGTTCGCGCGGCCCGTTGGCTTTGCCCACCCCACGGTCTGGAGCTTGGCCCGGGCATGACGAACTCTGGAGGCATCGCCCGCCATAAGCCGCGCCGCTCAATTGCCCTGGAAGGCCGGCTTCACCTTGTTGGCGAACGCCTCGAAGGCCCGGGCGAAATCCTTCGTCGTCATGCACAGCGCCTGCGCCACCGCTTCTGCCTCGATGGCCTCCTCCACCGACATCGCCCATTCCATCGCCAGCATCCGCTTGGTCATGGTGTTGGCGAAGGTCGGGCCCTCGGCGATCTGCCTGGCAAGCAGCTGCGCCTGCGCCAGCACCTGTTCCGGCGTCACGATGCGGCTGAAAAAACCAGAGCGTTCGCCCTCCTCCGCGGTCATGAAGCGGCCGGTATAGAGCAGCTCCGAGGCGCGGGACTGCCCGATGATGCGCGGCAGGATGGCGCAGGCGCCCATGTCGCAGCCGGCCAGGCCGACCTTGTTGAACAGGAAGGCGACCTTGGCGCCGGAGGCGGCCAGCCTGAGGTCGGAGGCCATCGCGATGATGGCGCCGGCGCCGGCGCAGATGCCCTCGACCGCAGCGACGATGGGCTGCGGGCAGGCCCGCATGGCCTTGACGAGATCGCCGGTCATGCGGGTGAAGGCGGTAAGACCCTTGGTGTCCATCTTGACCAGCGGGCCGATGATCTCGAACACGTCGCCACCGGAAGAAAAATTGCCGCCGGCGCCCGATAACACCACGGTCTTCACCTCATCATCCATCGCGCAGGCGCGGAAAAAATCCGTCAACTCGCGGTAGCTCTCAAAGGTCAGCGGATTCTTTCGCTCCGGCCGGTTCAATGTCACCGTCGCCACACCATCCGCCACGGCCAGCAGAAAGTGCGTGGGCGAATAGTCTGCCAATGGCAGCGTGACGGGATTGGCTGGCTTGCTCATGGGATCTCCCTTCAGGAATTATTGTTGGTATCAGCGTCGCGCTTCTCATCATGCAACTGGTTGACAGATTGAACCTGTCGTTTCGGCCGTTACGCCCACGATTGACTCACAGCTCTCCGCCGGCGACCGCGATGGCCTGTCCGGTGATAGCGCTGGCGCCCTCGCCGCACAGCCACAGCACGCTGTCGGCGACTTCCTCAGGGGTCACGAGGCGACCTTGCGGATTATGCGCCGCGAGCTCAGCCACCGCCTGCGCGTGGCTGCGGCCGGTTTTCTTCATGATGGTCTCGATGCTGCCGGCGACCAGATCGGTATCGGTAAATCCGGGGCATACGGCATTGACGGTCACGCCCGTGCTGGCGAGTTCCAGCGCCAGCGAGCGCACCAGCCCGACCACCGCATGCTTGGCGGCGCTATAGGCGCTGACATAGGCATAGCCCTTCAGACCGGCGGTCGAAGCGATCGCGACAATGCGGCCGTAACGCCGTGCCTTCATCCCCGGCAGCACCGCCTGAACCACATGAACCGCGCCCATGAAGTTGACATCCATCATGCGCCTGAACAGTGCCGCATCTGATTTTCCGAACGGCGCGGATTCGGCTGCGCCCGCATTCGCAATCAGGATGTCGATCGGCTGCCGCGCCGCGGCCTCCGCCACCGCGGCGCTGACGGCAGCCTGATCGGCGACATCGGCCACCGCTGCGAAATGGGCGCAGCCGGCGGCAATGGCCTCGTTCAGCGCCGCGCGGTTGCGGCCGAGCACGGTGACGGTCGCTCCGGCCCGCGTCAGCTGGGAGGCGATCGCGCGGCCGATGCCGCGGCCGCCCCCGGTGACCAGAGCATGGGAGGAATGCGGCAGTCCGGGCATGCGCAAGGCTCCCTGAATGGATGCATCGACCGAGCCCCTCGCCTATATTTTAGACTTAAAGCTTTTGCAAGAAACGCAGGATCCCCGGTCTCCCCCTACATGGCTAAGGATGGGCATTTCGCCGGCTGGCTGTGCGGCCTCGCAGCGCAACCAGACGTGCCCACTTGGCTTGTTTTTTTCGCCAGAGGGACCGTCGGATTCGTTCTGCGGCTGGACGGGGCCTTCGGGACGTAGCAGGCTGCGCCCCGTCTCAAGTAACCGCAACAGGGGATCACCGCCGTGAGCGCATTGGAAAAAGGCATTACCCGGGCAGGCGAGGGTTTCGCCGGCACCTCCTGGAATATCCTCGGTCAATTGTATTTTCCCAAGGCCGTGTGCGAAGCGACCTTCGCCTTCGAGGCCAATACCGAGCCGGGGCTGTTCGTTCCCGTCCATGTCCATCCGACCCAGGACGAGTTCATCCTGGTCCAGCAAGGCGTGCTCGACCTGAAGCTCGACGGCGCCTGGACCCAGGCCAAGCCCGGCGATCTCGTGCGGATGCCCAGGGGCATTCCGCACGGCTATTTCAACAAGTCGGACAAGGCGGTCAAAGCGCTGTTCTGGGTGTCGCCGACGCGCAAGCTGGAAGACCTGTTCAAGGCGCTGCACAATCTGACCGATGTGGGCGAAGTGGTACGGTTGTCGGCCCTGCACGAAGTCGACTTCCTCCCCGAAGAGGCCAACGCCTGAACGCGCTTGAGGTTTAAGTTAAACTTCAAGAGCGACGGTCAGGGCCAGCCTGCTGCGGCGCCCGCGAACCATTTCGGGCGCGCGAGTCTCTCATTGCCTGCGGCGGCTCGCGGGCTCCGCGCCGCGGTCGAACCCGAGGGGGATCATCATGGTCAAGCAGAAAAATGTATGTGTCATCGGTGCCGGCGTCTCCGGGCTGGTCGCGGCCAAGACTTTTGTCGCCCGCGGACACAAGGTGACCATCCTCGAACGTTCCGGCGATCTCGGCGGGGTCTGGGAACCGGCACGCTCCTATCCCGAGGTGCAGACGCAAAGCCCCAAGGACCTCTATCGCTACACCGACAAGCCGATGCCGGACTCCTACCCGGAATGGCCCAGGGGGCCGCAGGTGCACGCTTATCTCCGCGATTATGCCAGCGAGCACGGCTTGAAGCCTCATATGCGCTTCAACACCACCGTGATCGGCATGACGCGCCGCAGTTCGGGCCTGCCGGGCTGGGCGCTGGAAATCAAAAATCCGGATGGCGCCGTCACATCAGAGGAATTCGACTTCGTCGCGGTCTGCACCGGCCAATTCAACGAACCCCAGACCATCAGCCATCCCGGCGAAGACGCCTTCAAGGCGGCGGGCGGAAAAATCCTGCATTCGGCTGGGCATACCGACGCTTCCTCCGTCAAAGGCAAGAAGGTCGTGGTGCTCGGCGGCTCGAAATCCGCGACCGATATCGCGGTTCATTCCGTCAATGCCGGCGCCAGCGAGGTGACACTGGTCTATCGCGAACCGGTCTGGCGCATTCCCTACTTCATCGGCGGTCTGATCAACTTCAAGCGGATTCTCTACATCCGCGCCCAGGAAGAAATGTTCCGCGGCTGGGGCCTCAGCCTCAAGTCCCGCATCAACCATGCCATTGCCAAACCCTTTATCTGGGCCAACTGGCGCGGGCTGGAAAGCATGCTCAAGTTGCAGTTGAAGTTGAAGAAGTGCGACATGGTCCCCAAACAGCGGATCGAGGACGGCATCAACTGCTCGGTGCCGATTGCCACGCCGAATTTCTTTCCGATGGTCGCCGACGGCCGGATCAAGGCCATCCGCGGCACCTTCGACCATTATGACGGCAAGACCATCGTCATGACCGGCGGCGAACGGGTTCCGGCTGACATCGCCATTCTCGCGATCGGCTTCAAGCTTGGCGTTCCCTTCTTGCCACAGCCTTACCTTGATAAACTGGTGCAACCCGACGGCCAATACCGGCTTTTCCGCCTGATCGCCAATCCCGATCTCCCCGACATGGGCTTTGTTGGATTCAATTCCAGTTTCTGCACGGTGCTCTGCGCCGAGATGGCCGCCAACTGGCTGGTGCGCTATTGCGACGGCCAGCTGGCAAAGCAGCCGACATCCAAGGAAATGTACGAGAACATGGACATGATGCTGCATTTCAGGCGCGTCGAGCGGCCGGCCGCAGGCGTGTATGGCGGGCTGTGCGTTGCGCCGTATCACTTCAAGCATTTTGACGAGTTGCTGGACGATATCGGCGCGAAAATACGCCGGCGCGGCGCGCTGGCGGAAAAATTCACTCCCCCCGACGCCGACGCCTATGCCCGTTTCCTGGCCTCGGCTCCGGACTACAGGGTCGAGCCGGCGTAGTAGATCGATTCCATGAAACCCATCGTTTCCAGGCTCTCGGTCCTCGCAACACCAGGCCGGCGGCCGGCTCTGAATTCCTTTAAATATAAAATTTCTGCTTTCCAAAAAGGGTGGCCCTGCTAGCATCGCCCCCGTCCGAAAGACGGGAGGTCCCGGCGTGCCACATCTGGCGTCCATGAAAACCGGCGATGGCCGTATCGCCTATGAGGCCGCCGGCGATCCAAAGTCCCCGCCGCTGGTTTTCCTGCATGGGATCGGCGGCGCGGCGCGGGCGTGGCGTAGCCAACTCGATGCCTTCGGCGACCGCTTTCGCAGCCTGGCCTGGGACATGCCCGGCTATGGCGGATCGGCACCACTTGCGACCGTCAGCATCGGCGCCCTCGCTGACGCGTTGCAGGATTTCCTGCGCCAGGTCGGCGCCATCAAGCCGATGATTGTAGGACATTCGATCGGCGGCATGATCGTCCAGCAATTGCTGGCGCAAACATCTGGCATCGTCAGTGCCGTGGTGCTCGCCCAGACCAGCCCCGCCTTCGGCAAACCCGATGGTGATTGGCAGAAAGCCTTTATCGATGCGCGGCTCGGTCCGCTCGATCGCGGCGAATCCCTGCTTTCGCTGGCGCCTTCGCTGGTGAAGGAATTGGCCGGCGACGACCCCGACGTCAGCGGCATGGAGGTCGCGCGCGACTGTATGGCTTCGGTGCCCGAGGCGACCTATCGCGCCACCATGCGGGCGCTGATGGGATTTGATCTGCGTCACGCGCTGAAGTCTATCGCCATTCCCACGCTGGTGCTTTCAGGCTCGAAGGACAATAATGCACCGGCGCCGATGATGGCGAAGATGGCGAGCTACATACCCCAGGCAAGATATGTTGAACTCGAAGGCGCAGGCCACCTCGCCAATCTGGAGCGTCCCGTTGCCTTCAATGCGGCGGTGGATCAGTTCCTGACCGGCGATGTCGCCGCAACACAAGTTAAGGCATGATGACAATACAAGCGAGCAAAAGCGTGACAGCAATCGACGTCATCGATCTGGACAAGCCGATCTTCGACGCAAGCGCATTCCGGCTCAGCGACGAACAGGCCGGGATCATCGCGCGCGCGAGAGAACTGGGCCAAACAGTATTCGCAGACCGCGCCGCAGCCTATGATCGCGACGCGAAATTCCCCACCGAGAATTACCGGGATCTGCATCGCAGCGGGCTGCTCGGCATCGCCATTTCGAAAAAGCACGGCGGCCTCGGCGCCGATTACCAGACCTACGCGTTGGCGGCGGCCGAAATCGGCCGCTATTGCGGCGCGACCGCGCTGACCTGGAACATGCATGTCTGTTCGACGCTGTGGTCGGGGCCGCTGGCCGACGATCTCGATATGGATTCTGCCACCCGCGCCGAACATGAGCGCCGGCGCGCCATCCATTACAAGCGCATCGTCGATGACGGCGCGGTCTATTCGCAGCCGTTTTCGGAAGGGGGCGCGGCGGCGGCGGGCGGTGTGGCGTTCGGCACCGAGGCAAAACCGGTCACGGGCGGCTGGATCGTCAATGGCAAGAAGATCTTTGCTTCACTCTCGGGCCACGCCGATTATTACGGCGTTCTGTGCACCGAGGTCGCGGAGGGCGAGAAGGCCTCCCGCCGCAACACGCTCTATCTGGCGCTGCCGGCCGACGCCGACGGCGTATCAGTGGTCGGCGACTGGGATCCGCTGGGCATGCGCGGCACGGTCTCGCGCACGCTGTTATTCAAGGACGTCTTCGTGGCCGAGGACGCGGCGCTGATGCCGCGCGGGGTCTATTTCCAGGCCGCGATGCGCTGGCCCCATATGTTCCTGACGCTGTCGCCGACCTATATGGGCCTGGCGCAGGCGTCGTATGATTTCACCGTGCGCTATCTGCGCGGCGAAGTTAAGGGCACGCCGCCGGTCAGGCGCCGGATGTATCCGACCAAGCAGATCGCGGTGGCGCAGATGCAGATCAAGCTCGAACAGATCAAGGCGATCTGGTTCCAGGCCGTCACCGAAGCCCGCGCCAATCCCAGCAAGGAACAAGTGCTGCGGGCTTACGCCGCGCAATATTCCGTGATGGAAGGCGCCAACGAACTCGCCACGCTGGCGATCCGCACCTGCGGCGGCCAGGCGATGCTGAAATCGCTGGCCCTGGAGCGGATCTATCGAGACAGCCGCTGCGGCTCGCTGATGCTGCCCTGGACCGCCGAACTCTGTCTCGACCGCATCGGCCGCGAGGCGCTGTACGAGACCGGCGAGACGGACGAGTAGATCCAGCGCGACATGGACCTTTCAGATCTCATCGCGCGGAATGCGGCGTTCACGCCGGAAAAGCCCGCGACCATTTTCGAGAACGAAATGCTCAGCTACGCGGCGTTCGCTGAGCGCATCGAACAGGCCGCGCGCGCGCTGAAGGCCGGATTCGGCGTCAGCCGTGGCGATCGCGTCGCGATCCTCAGCCTGAACCGGCCCGACTATCTCGTGCTGCTCTATGCCTGCGCCCGGCTCGGCGCCATGCTGGTGCCGCTGAACTGGCGGTTGGCCGTTGCCGAACAATTGTTCATTCTATCGGACGCCTCCGCGAAAGTGCTGGTGCTCGAACGGGCTTTTGCGGACGTGCTGCCCGCGCTGGAAAAAAACCTGCCCGATACCGGCATCGTGGGGTTGGATTTTGCACCCCCGCAGGGCATTGCATTCGAGGCACTGCTGACGTCCGCGCGCGGCGACGGGCGCAATCCGCATGCGGACCTCACCTGTCCGCTGTTGATCGTCTATACCTCGGGGACCACGGGAAGACCCAAGGGCGCCGTGCTGCGGCAGGAAGCACTATTGTGGAACGGGGTGATGAGCCAGCACATGCATGGCCTCACCTCCGCCGATCATGTGCTGACCGTGCTGCCGTTCTTCCATGTCGGCGGCCTCAATATCCAGAGCACGCCGGCGCTGCACCATGGCGCGACCGTGACCATCCATGCCCGCTTCACGCCGGAAGCAACGCTCGCCGCGATCGCGCAGGCGCGCCCGACCTTGACGGTGCTGGTGCCGGCGATCATTCAGGCCGTCACCGATCACCCCATGTGGGATCAGACCGATCTGTCCTCGCTGCGGGCGATTTCGACGGGCTCGACCATCGTGCCGCCGCATCTGATCGAGCGTTTTGTCGCGCGCGGAGTGCCGGTGCTGCAAGTCTATGGTTCGACCGAAACCTGCCCGATCGCGGTCTACACCCGCATCAGTGGCGATCTCTCCCGCATCGGTTCGACCGGCCTTCCCGGCCTGTGCTGCGAGGCGATCGTGATCGATGCTGCCGGCCATGAGCTGCCGCCTGACACGCCCGGGGAAATCGCGGTACGCGGCCCCAACGTGTTCTACGAATATTGGGGCAACCAAGAAGCCACGCGCGAGGCGCTGCATGACGGCTGGTATCGCACCGGCGACATCGGCCGGCGCGACGCCGATGGCTATTTCTGGGTCCATGACCGCAAGAAGAACCTGATCATTTCCGGCGGCGAAAACATCTATCCGGCGGAAGTCGAACGCGTGCTGCTGGAGCATCCCGCCGTCAGCGAATGCGGCGTCATCGGCCGGCCCGATCCGCGCTGGGACGAGGTGCCGGTTGCCTATGTGATCAGGCATGCCGGCAGTCTGGTCGCGGCGGAGGATCTGAAAGCCCATGTGCTGACGCAGCTCGCCCGCTTCAAGGTGCCGCGCGATATCGTTTTCGTCGATGACCTGCCGCGCACCGCCCTTGGCAAGGTCCAGCATTTCATGCTGAGACGGTTCGACGCGCCGGAGTTTTCGCAAGGAGATTCAGTTTGAAGATCGCAGTATTGGGCGGCGGCAACGGCTCGTTCGCGGCCGCAGCCGATTTTGCGCTGCAGGGCCATGACGTGCGGTTGTGGCGGCGCGACCCGCAGTTGGTCGCGCAACATCGCGACGCAGGCTCCCGTATCGTCCTCAGGGATTCCTGTGGCCGGCACGACGTGCCACTGGCGCTGGTGACGACGGATATCGCCGAAGCCGTCAGCGATGCGGAATTGATCCTGTGCCCGGCGCCGGCTTTCGCGCAGCACGACATCGCCAACCGGCTCGCGCCGCATCTTAAAGCGGGCCAGGTGGTGTTCCTGCCGCCTGGCACCTTCGGCACCGTGATCTTCGCCGAGGCGGCGCACAACGCCGGCAACCATGAAGCGGCACGCTTTGCCGAAACCGGCACGCTGCCGTGGCTGGCGCGCAAGCACGGACCGTTCGAAGTGGCCGTCACCATCCGCGCCAAACGGCTGCCGGTCGGCGTGTTTCCGTTGGCCGCCTCCGATCATGCGCTCGACGTTATCGGCCGCGCCTTTCCCGGCGTCATCGAGCCCTGCGGCGACGTGCTGTCGGCGGCGCTGATGAATGCCGGCCCGATCATCCACCCGCCGCTGATCGTGATGAATGCCGGCCCGATCGAGCATTTCGAGCGCTGGGACATTCACAAGGAGGGCACCCAAGGCTCGATCCGTCGGGTCACCGACGCGCTCGATGCCGAGCGCATCGCCATCCGCAAGGCGCTCGGCTATGGCGACCCGCATTTTCCATTGGCCCACCATTATGCTGATGACGGCGAGCCATGGATGTATGGCCGCGGCTCCCACGACCGCCTGACCGACTCCGGCGACTGGCGCGAGCCGATCGTGCTGACGGAGCATCGCTACATGCGGGAAGACCTGCGCCTCGGCCTGTCGTTTCTGGCTTCGGTGGGTGAACTGGCAGGCGTCGCAACGCCGCTGGTGTTTTCATTTCTAACGATCGGCGGCGCCATCTGTGGCCAGGATTTTGCGGAGGGCGGACGCACACTTGCCAGTCTAGGCCTCGATCATCTGGATTCCAGGGAATTGCAGATGCTGCTGCGCGAAGGCTTTTGACGGATGACTGCCGCTCGCTTGCCCATCGGCTGTCTCGGCGCCGGCCGCATGGGCCGTGGCATTGCGGTGGCCTTCGCCTATGCTGGCCATGACGTCACCCTGATCGATGTCAAGGCGCGCTCCGCCGAGCAGTTCGCGACGCTTCAAACCGACGCGCTGGGCGAAGTCAGAAAGACATTGGCAAGCCTGGCGCGGTTCGGATTGCTGACGAAGAATGACGCCGAGGCTGTTATCGCCCGGATCGCCGTGGCGCCTGCGCCGAACATGGCCGTCGCGCTGGCAGGCGCCGGCATCGTGTTCGAGGGCGTGCCCGAAGTGGTCGACCTCAAGCGCGAGGTTTTAGCCAGGGCCTCGAAATGCGTCGGCTCCGACGTCATCATCGCCTCGACCACGTCAACCATCCTGGTGGACGACATCTCGGGCTCGGTGGAAAATCCCGCTCGCTTTCTCAACGTGCATTGGCTGAACCCGGCCTATCTGATTCCGCTGGTCGAGATGTCGCCGGGGGCTGGGACCGATCCGGCCGTTACGCAGCGGGTCAAGGCCTTGCTGGAAGGCATCGGCAAGGTGCCGGTGGTATGCGCGGCCACGCCTGGCTTCATCGTGCCGCGGATCCAGGCGCTCGCCATGAACGAGGCGGCGCGGATGGTGGAAGAAGGCACAGCCAGCGCCGAGGATATCGACAAGGCCGTCCGCTACGGCTTCGGCTTCCGCTTCGCGGTGCTGGGTCTTCTGGAATTCATCGATTGGGGCGGCGGCGACATTCTGTATTACGCCAGCCGCTATCTGGAGGGCGCGCTGGGCAGCGACCGCTACCGCGCCCCCGACGTGATCGCCCGCAACATGAACGACGGCCGCATCGGCCTGCGCACCGGGTCGGGCTTCCTCGATTACACCGGCCTCGACATCGAGGCCTACCGCGAGCAGCGCCTTGCGGCGCTGGTCGACCTGCTGCGGCATTTCGGGCTGGCACGGCAACCGGTGCTGGATCGGGAATAGTGCGGACACTTCCGACTAAAGTTTGCACTTCCGGGCAGCTCGGAAACTGTCTACCATTGATGCTAATTTGGGAGGCGTCCGGGGAATCCGGTCTAAACTGTTGTTCGCTGGTCGGCGGCGCTAGGCTCGGATTCCGAGGCAATCTGTGTTCAAGGGGCTTCTTACATTTAGTTTGACCCGACGGCCGCTGGTCCTGTTGGGCTTGTTCGCATTTATTGGCGCGGGCACGTTCGCGTTTTTCAGGCTCAACATCGAGGCCTATCCCAACCCGGCACCAGTGATTCTGGAAATCACGGCGCAATCTGCGGGCCTGTCCGCGGAGGAGATGGAGCGCTACTACACGATCCCGATCGAGGTCGGCCTTGCCGCGACGCCGGGCGTCGATGTCATTCGCTCGACGTCATTCTATGGCTTATCCTTCGTCCGCGTCGTGTTCCAATACGGTGTCGACTACTATTTTGCGCTCACGCAGACAGCCATCAACCTGCAGCAGAATGTCAGTCTCCCCGGTGGAGTCACGGCGCAAATCCAGGCGACCAGTCTCGTCGGCGAAATCTACCGCTATGAGCTGGTCGGACCGCCGCATTTCGGGCGGAGCAATCTGCGCACGGTCCAGGACTGGATATTGCAGCGGCGGCTGCTTTCCGTTCCTGGCGTCGTGCAAGTCAACACCTGGGGCGGCACGATCAAGGAATACGACGTGGACGTCGATCTGCAGAAGCTTGAAGCCTTCGGCGTGACGCTGCCGCAGGTGATCAGCGCACTCGGCAACGCCAACATCAACGTGGGCGGCCGCACCATCAACGTGGGGCAGCAGTCCGTGAACGTGCGCGGCGTTGGACTCATGGACAGCGGCGGCGAAACGGATTTGACCCTGGGTTATAAGGTCCAGGACATCGAGAACGTAATGCTCGCGGCGCCAAACGGCCTGCCGATATTTGTGAAGGATATTGCAAAGGTTTCGGTGGGCTATGTGCCGCGGCTTGGAAAGGCCGGTCGCGACCGTTCGGATGACGTGGTTGCAGCGATCGTCATCATGAATCGGACATTGCACACGAATGACGTCATCACCCGCGTCCGCTCGGAGATCGAGAAGATCAACACTGACGGCAGTCTTCCCCCCGGCCTGAAATTGGTCCCGTTCTATGACCGCAGCACGCTCGTCGCCGTCACCACCAGCACGGTCATGCACAACCTCTTGTTTGGCTGTTTGCTGATTTTCTTTGTTCAATGGCTCTTCCTCGGTGACCTCCGCAGCGCCATCATCGTGGGCGCCAATGTACCGTTCGCACTGTTCTTCAGCATCATCATTCTTGTCCTGCGCGGCGAAGATGCAAACCTGCTGTCTGTCGGCGCCGTCGATTTCGGCATCATCGTCGATGCCGCTGTTATCCTGGTCGAGAACGTCTATCGCAACTTTCAAGCAGGACCCGAACAAAAACAGCGACTAATGCAGGATCTTGCCGAAAAGCGGTGGGGCGACGATCCGACAGGCGCCGGACTTCCGTCGAGCAGCCCGAGATGGACCGATCGGCTGCGACTCATCCTGATCAGCGGTTTGCAAGTCGACCGGGCAGTGTTGTTCTCCACCGCGATCATCATCGCGGCCTTCATCCCGCTGTTCACCATGCAGGGGGTTGAGGGTCAAATCTTTGGTCCAATGGCGCGAACTTATGCCTACGCGCTGGTGGGAGCGCTGCTGGCGACATTTACGGTGACGCCTTGTCTCACCTCACTGCTGCTCCCGCAGCATGTCAGCGAAGTCGAGACGATCGTCGTGCGCAGTTTGCGCCGGGTTTACACGCCTGTGCTGCGCTGGTCGCTGAACAACAGGCCAGTCACGATTGCGATCGGATTGGTCTTCCTCGGCATCAGCGGCTTCCTCGGCTCGCGGCTCGGCAGCGAGTTCTTGCCGACGCTCGAGGAAGGCAATTTGTGGATTCGCGCGTCGATGCCGCCGACCCTATCGCTCGAAGCGGGCATGCCGATCGTGAACCAGATCAGGGGAATTCTGCTGCGCCATCCTGAAGTCATTACTGTGGTCTCGCAACATGGCCGTCCAGATAACGGCAGCGATGCAGCGGGGTTCTTCAATGCGGAGTTCTTCGTGCCGCTGAAACCATTCGACGAATGGCCGGCAGGATTTACCAAGGAGAAGCTCGTCGAGGAACTGCAGGCCGAATTTTCCGATGAATTCGTCGGCATAAACTTCAATTTCTCTCAATACATCCAGGACAACGTTGAGGAAGGACTGTCGGGCGTCAAAGGCGCCAACTCCATCAAGATTGTGGGTCCCGATCTGGCGACTCTGGAGCGGATTGCCAAAGCTGCCATGGCCGAAATGGCCAAGGTGCCGGGAATTGTTGATCTTGGCGTCTTCTGGGTGCTCGGCCAGCCCAATCTGAACATCAAGGCCGATCGCGAAAAGGCCGCGCGTTACGGCTTGAACGTCGGCGACTCGAATGCCGTCGTTCAAGCCGCTTTGGGCGGAACCGTGGCGACCACGCTGTTGGAGCTGGACCGCCAATTCGGCGTAGTGGTGCGGCTGGCACCCCAATATCGCGTCGACATCAACAATGTGCGCAATATCAAGGTTGGAGTTCAGACCTCCGCAGGCAACGCATATATTCCTTTGAGCGACTTCGCCACCATCACGCTTGATACCGGCGCCTCTTACATTTTTCGCGAACGCAACCAGCGTTTTGTGCCGATCAAGTTCAGCGTCCGCGGCCGCGATCTCTCAGGCGCGGTGGAGGAAGCTCAGGAGCGTATCAGCCGTAATGTAAAGCTGCCGACCGGCTATCGCATCGATTGGGCCGGAGAGTTCGAATGGCTCCAACAAGCCAAGAAGCGGCTTGCCATCATTCTCCCGATTACACTCATCTTCATCATGGTGCTGCTCTACGGGCTGTTCAACTCGTTCCGCGACTGCCTTTTAGCGCTGCTCGGACTTCCATTCGCGATCAGTGGCGGCATTATAGGACTATATGCTTTCCGATTGAATTTCAGCATCTCGGCCGCGATCGGATTCATCTCGTTGTTCGGCGTGTCGGTGATGAGCGGCATCCTCATTATCCACGGCTATTATCGAGTCGCCGGTCGTGGTATGACCCCGGTCGACGCCATGTTCCACGCCGTCGACCAGCAGATGCGGCCGATCCTGATGATGACTTTGTCAGCCTGCATCGGCCTTCTCCCTGCCGCGCTTTCTACTGGGATCGGTAGCCAGGTGCAGCGGCCGCTCGCGACGGTGATCGTCGGCGGTATGCTGATCGGACCGGTCATGTTGCTCGTGATCGTGCCGGCTCTGCAGAGCTACTTCCTCGGACGAGCGATTGCCCCAGAACCGCCGCGACCCCAAGGAGAAACTGAACAGACGTAGTCGTTGGCTGAAGCTATCCATAGTCCTGCGATTTCGAAATTTGAATCATATTGGGGTCGAGAGATTTGCCTACATCCTGGCGTCATTCCGGGCTCGCGCAAGAGCACGCCCCGGAATGACGGCGGAGGAGATGTGGGGAACCGATGGCCGCTCGTGGAGAAAGGCTGAGGTCTGCGCCATATGACAACTTTCAAGGAAGCCGTCGTCTAGTGGAGACGCACGCTGCTGTTTGGCCGAGCCCGCCTCCCGCTCAACTAAAATTGACAAAAAGCAGATCAGCTCCCTTGCGGTTGCAACAATTTTAGCTTGTAATGTCGCCATGACCCAGAAAGGGTCATGCGCGTCCGGCCGATCGGCGGCGCCCAACATAATTAGCCCAGTAGGATTTTTTACAAGACGCAATTTTAAAAATCGGAAGGCCAAGGTTATACCAAATCGCTGCTTTTCGCCGAGGTGGTTCTGCTGAACGCCGGCGCGGGATAGCGCTCTTCTTTGAAGGCACCGTTCTCTGAACACTGCTCTCTGAAGAATGTCCTTTGAAGTAATTTCTTATACGGCTCCGATCACCGCGGCGCGGAGAGCGAAAATGACAAAACAGCCATTTACGGTTGCAGACTACCTTCTCACCCGGCTGAAACAGCTCAACGTTACCGACGTCTTTCAGATCCCGGGGGATTACGTCAAGCATTTCACCCAGGCGCTGGAATATTTCGAGGGCGTCAAAGCCGTCGGCGCCATCAACGAACTGGATGCGGCCTATGCCGCCGACGCCTATGGGCGTACCCGAGGGCTCGGCGCGGTGTCGCTGCAATATGGCGTCAGCACCTTCAGCGCGCTCAATGCGATCGCCGGTGCCTATGTCGAATTCAGCCCGGTGGTGGTGATCAGCGCCACGCCCGGCGCCGACGCCCGGCAGATCACCAAGATGTACGATGTGCTCTACCACCACTCCACCGGCAACCTCAACGCCGACCAGGAAGTCTATCAGCGCGTCACCGTGGCGGCAGAAACGCTCTCTACGTCGGTGGGGGCGCCTGAGAAAATCGACAATCTGCTGATCGCGGCCATCACCTATAAACGACCGGTCTACATAGCCTGCTACAAGGAAGTGTGGGGCGAACCCTGCCCGCAACCGCCCAGTGCCGCCTTGCAGCCGCGGTTGTTCAAAAGCGAGCCGCTGGCGCTTGAAAACGCCGTCGCCCAGGCCTGGGCGCAGATAACAGCAGCAAAGAACCCGATGATCCTGGCGGGCATCGAACTCGTTCGTCACGGGTTGTCGGATCTGCTGCAGCAACTGATCGATGCCAGCGGGTTCCTTTATACCACCACCACGCTCGGCAAGAGCGTGCTCGACGAACAAGGCGACAAGTTCATCGGGACCTATTCCGACGCCGCTTCGATCGCGAGCGTGCGCGAACTGGTCACCAAGGCCGATTGCTTCCTGACACTGGGGACGGTCATTACCGACGACTACCTCTGGTTCATCGAAAACAAATATGCCCAGATGGTGCTGGCCACCACCGAACAGATCCGGGTGGGCTATTTCATCTATCAGGGCGTGACGCTGAAGGATTTCATGGATGCCCTGCTGCAACGCTTCAGAAAGGCAAAAGGCTTTCCGCTGGCAACGCTCGCCCCGCCCCAGCCGCCCTATCCGGAGCCATGGGCTTCCAATTCCGACCCGCATTGGAACGACCGGCCGGAAACCATCACCTACAACCGCTTCTTCCAGCACACGATGAAGTTCCTGGGGGACAACGACCTGCTCGACAAGATCGTCATGACCTATGGCGTCAGTTCGTCGCTGTATGTGGCGACCAACGCCTACGGTCTGGCACGGAACAGCTTCATCGGTTCGGCAGCCTGGCAGTGCATCGGCTTTGAAACCGGAGCGGCTTCCGGCGCCCAGCTCGGCAGCGGAAAGCGGGCATGGACGGTTGCCGGCGACGGCGGCTTCATGATGGTCTGCCAGTCGCTCTCGACGCTGGCGCGCAACAAACTGAACGCTGTCATCTTTGTGATGAGCAACGGCGTCTACGCCATCGAGCAGGTCTATGTCGATCTCAGTTCGTTCGAACCCGGTCCCGAGCACAAATTCGACGCGTTCGATATCCTGCCCAAATGGGATTATCTGGCGCTGGCCCGTGCCTTCGGCGCCAAGGGCTATCGCGTCGAAACCGTCGGCGAATTGCAGGCGGTCTTGCAGGAACTCAAGTCGGCGACCGACCAGCCCTGCCTGGTCGAAGTCGTCATCCCGCAAAAGGACCTGCCTGGACAGATGCGCCGGCTCGGAGAGGAGTAGATCGTCATGGCCCACAAGACCTATTCGATTTTCGGCGCCGGCGCGGCCGGGCTCTATACGGCTTGGCGACTGTTGGATGGCAAGACGGTCGGCGACAAGGGCAACGCAAAGCAGCTCACCTCAGGCGATACGCTGGAATTGTACGATTGGGGCAAATACGACTTCTCGAAGGAAAATCCGGGAAGCCGCGCCGCCGGCGCCCGGGTCTGCACCTGGCACTACCAGAACGACAAGACCCAATCCTACCTCGAACTCGGCGGAATGCGCTATTCGGACTGGAATGGAGACAACAGCGGCACGGCGGGCGGACACCGCGTCGTCACCACCGTGATCAAAGAGCTCGGTCTCGATCGATATTCGGTGCCCTTCAACGAATCGACCAACCCGCTGTTCTACCTGCGCACCAAGAACATGTATTTGAACAGCATTACTTCCGCCAACCCCGCGCCCTACCATGTCAATCGCTACGGCGCCGACGACTCGCCGGATACCGGTTTCAACACGGTGGAGAATCTGGCGGGGACCGAACGCAGCCTGCCGCAGACCCGCGCTGCCTGGTGCGAATTCTATCAGAACGGCCGGATCGCCGTCGACCTGCCGGATTCGTCGGTCTACCAGAAGGGCCAGTTCTTCAAGGACATCGGCTACTGGAACCTGATGTTCGACCAGCTGGGGTCAGAAGGCTACAGCTACACCTCCGACGGCAACGGCTACACCTCCAACGTCATCAACTGGAATGCCGCCGTGGCACTGCAGTCCAACAACGAATTTACGCCGGGTACCGAATACAAGACGCTGACGACGGGCTATTCCAGCATGTTCAATGCCTTGTTCGATGCGATCGTGAAATTGGCGAAAACCAAGGGGATACAATTCGACTATTATCCGGACACCCGGCTGCACTCGATTCTGAAACTATCCGACCAGATCCGCTACGCCATTGCTACCCGCAAGAACCCCAACAGGAAATCGGCGTCGAAGAGCACCGACGCCGCCTGGCTGGCGATGCCTCGCTACGCCCTCGACCTGGTGGCACAGGCCACCCGCTACGAGGACCATGACGGCCTGGATGTCTTGAATCACCGGAAGGTGCAGCTCTATCTGGAGTCGGCGATCCTGCAGCCCTCCTATAAAGTCGGCATGTTCTTCGACAAGCCATGGTGGACCGATACGACCAACTCCGCACTGCAATATCCGGCGCCAATCCTGAGCTTTGAGGTCACGCAGAACGTGCTCGTTCAGTTGGCTGAAGAAGGTTTTCCGCAAGCCTATATCGCGGCGCTGAAGCAGGGCCCCGCCATCATGGAAACCCCCTACGCCTCCACGGCGAGCTTCCTCAGGGCGGTCGAGCACAGCCTTCAGGAGCGGCTGACGGTCAAGCAGGAAGAACAACTGCTGGCGGTGGCCCAGCGCGACACCATCGGGCCCAGCGTCACCGATACCCCGATCCGCCAGGTAGTCTATTTCGGCAACAATGCCAGGGATCAAAAGGCAAAACCGGTCTATGGCATCCTCGCCAGCTACGACGACGAGATGTACACCGGTTTCTGGCAGGATCTGGAGCTCGGCCCGGACTCCCGGCGAAGGATCCCGATTTCGGAAGATACCCAGCCGCTGGAGGGCCCGCGCAAGGCCCCTCCCATCATGGTAAAGATGCTGCGCCAGCAACTGGCGGCCCTGCATTTCGGGCCGCAAGTGGACTACAGCGC
>NZ_JBEKXH010000080.1:0-19203 GCF_049512235.1 Bradyrhizobium sp. | reverse complement strand
GATTACATCCCTCACCAAGCCCGCCATGCTGGCGGCGCTCAGCAGGGAGCCAAAGTTTTCGGCATTCTTCATCCAATATCTGCTGTCGCGAAACAGCCGGATCGAAGACGACCTGATCGACCAGTTGTTCAACTCCAGCGAAAGACGGCTGGCGCGCCTGCTCTTGCTGCTCGCCAATTTCGGCAAGCAGGGCGGCGCGGCGCCGGTCGCCATCAGCCTCAGCCAGGAAACCCTGGCGGAAATGATCGGCACCACCCGATCCCGGGTGAGCTTTTTCATGAACAAGTTCAGGAAGAGGGGGCTGATCGACTACAATGGTAAGATCGAGGTCTATCCAGCGCTGCTCGACGCCGTGCTGCGCGAGAAACCTCAAATCAGCGAAGACGAATAGCCGGACCGTTTTTGCGGTTGGATTTAAGTCATGATCGCGCATCCCGTGGCTTCAGGGTTTGAGACCGGTGCTTCAACGTTGCGGTCCATGGCGCGCGCCTCACCCTGAGGTCCGAGACCTCATCCTGAGCCGGGCACGCGCCGGTCTGCGTGGCCAAGGATGCGCGGCCGTCGATCTCTGAAAATGCATTGCAACGCGTTCGCTTGATGACGTCGGCGCGGCCGGCCCAAAATGCTGGCGTGACAGCCATTTCGTCTGACTTCAGCGCGTTTGCCTCAAGCGCGATAGCCGGATAAGACGGCACATCGGGATCATGGAATCGATCGAGAAAGGCATTGAACGGATGCGGATTCTTTGCACCAATGACGACGGCATCCATGCCCCTGGCCTCAAGATCGTCGAGGAGATCGCGCGGGCGTTGTCGGATGATGTCTGGGTGGTGGCGCCGGAGCTTGATCAGTCCGGCGTCTCGCATTCGCTGTCGCTGAACGATCCGCTGCGGCTGCGTGAAGTCGGCCCGCGACATTTTGCGGTGCGCGGCACGCCGACCGATTGCGTCATTATGGGAGCGCGCCACATCCTCGGCGAAACCATGCCGGACCTCGTGCTGTCGGGTGTCAACAAGGGCCGCAACGTTGCTGAAGACGTGGTCTATTCCGGCACCATCGCCGGCGCGCTGGAAGGCACCATTTTGGGGATTCCATCGTTCGCGTTGTCGCAGGAATTCAGCATGGAGACCCGCCACGCTCCGCTTTGGGAGACCGCGCTGAAATTCGGGCCGCCGATCCTGCGCAAGGTGATCGACGCCGGCGTGCCCAAAAACACCGTGATCAACGTCAACTTTCCGGCCTGCGCGCCGGATGATGTCGCCGGCGTGCGTGTGACGCGGCAGGGCAAGCGCAATCTCGGCTTTCTGAAAGTCGACCAGCGCCGCGACGGCCGCGGCAATCCGTATTTCTGGATCGGGTTCGAGCGCCTCGCGCAAGTCGATGTGCCGGAGGAGGGCACCGATCTCGCCGCCTTGGCGGCACGTTATGTGTCAGTGACGCCGCTGCGGCTCGACCGCACCGACGACGAATTCTCGCAGGCACTGACGGCGACGCTGAAGTAGGGCGTTCTCTTTCGCCATTGTTGGCCTCTGTGCCGAGCAATGGCGCGATGCCAGCCGAAAGCAAACTCGCGCGCGTGCATCAGGCAGGGTCAGTCCGAGCGGCTGCGTTGGATCTTGCTCAAATGGTCAACGCGCATCATCAATTTGACGATTTTCTCTCAAGGCCGCGGTGCCCGCCGTCCCTTGCAAGGGATCTTGCCGCCATGCATTCAGCGAATTGCCCGATTCCGACCCAGAAATTCGCGCAATCGCAATTTAATAATCAAGACTGGTTGATGAAGTCATCACTTATCCGCGTCGGCCCACGGCACGTCGATGATTTCTGAGTTACGGCAATGGAGGCTCGATGGCGCGGATCGGGGGAGACGACACGCAGCGATACTCTGCGGTTGAAGGATTTCTGCTGGGTGATGCAGTGCCGATCCTTCTTCCGCAGCCTGACATCCAACGTATGCCCACGACCGCGTGGTTCGACGGTTCGCACATTCCTGATCACGTCGCTGCCGGGACCACGCTGGCAGTCTTTGACCCAATCGCACCAGCCTCATCGTTCTAGAATGCCCCTTTAATCGAAGTTCGCTCGAACAGATGCAACGGCATCGGCGAACGTCGGATGTGAGGACGCAAGGGTCAGCCGATGTCTTTTGAAATCCCTAACCATTTCCGCAGCAAGACGCGCACGCGCCGGGCGCCGCGTCGAGATGTCCATCCTGTCAAGGAATCGCGGCGCTGGCCGGCGAGGCCGCGACCCAAGTTTCGGCGAGCGAAAGAGCGCGTACGTAAGACCGACTTCGGAACCATCCTGCTGCATTGGACCCTGGTGATCACGTTGACGCTGTCGGTCGGGACCGGGTTGCGGATCGCGATGGATTCGCCGGAGCATGCGTGGCTGGTTGCGTTCGATAGTATCCTTCCGCTTTACACCGTATGGACCTGGCATATTCCGGCCGCGCTGATCCTCGTTGCCGTGTCGGTCGCCTACACGGCCTATGTCTGGCGGGGCGGCCTGATCCGGCGCATCCGTCTTGACCGGATCCGGCTGTCGGGATTGCTGAACCGCAGCAGACAGGTGCGGTGGGGTTCGATCAATATCATCCTGTACTGGGTGTTGTTCGTGACCATGATCATGGAAATCGCGACCGGCACGCTGCTCTGGCTCGGTTTCGGGCGCGCGATCTGGGTCGAGATGCACATGTGGGGCACCTGGATCATTCTTGGTTATACGGCAGCCCATATCCTGGCGCATTTTGCGCTTGGCGGCGTCAATCAGCTGCTCCGTGTGGTCAGGCCGACCAGGCTCGGGCCGCCGCAGAAGCCGTTCGATCCGATGGAAATGGTGGCGGATCTGCTTGATTCAGAAAACGCGGCAAAGGGCGAGGCCGAGCGGCAGGGCCAGTCCACCGGCCGGGTGATTTTCCGTCTCAGCCCACTCGTGGTGGCGGTGATCGCCGCGACCGCGGGAATAGCCATCGCCATCACCGTCGACCGCGCCTCGGAGGACACCATGTTCATCCGGCGGATCGCCAAGGCCGATCGTCCGATCATCGACGGCGATATGTCCGATGCGGTCTGGCGAACGGTCAAGCCGTTCACGATGTTCACCGAACTCGGTGGCAATTATGACGGCAAGGGCGAGGCGGCGGTCGAAATCCGCGCGGTTCATGATCGCGAATGGGCCTATTTCTGTTTCAAGTGGGATGATCCGACCCGCTCGCTGAAACATCTTCCGCTGGTGAAGCAGAACGACGGCTGGCATGTCCTGCATGATCGATATGATCTCGGCGACGAGCGGTCCTATTACGAGGACAAGTTCTCCGCGCTGTTTACCAAATTGCCGATCGTCATCCCCGGCGACCGCACCTACCATGCCGGCCCGACGCCGATCGAGGGCAAGCCTTCGACATTGTCGCAGCGCGGACTGCATTTTACGCCCGAGCCCGGCCTCGCCGTCGAAGTCTGGCAATGGAAGGCGTCGAGCGGCGGCCTGCTCGGTTGGGTCGACAAGAACCATTTCGACGTCCCGGTGGAAGCTTCACAAGCCCAGTCGGACGGCCAGATGCCATACCGCGGCGGCTTCATCCAGGATCCACGCACGGCGGAGCTCTACAGCGACAATTTCGAGCCCCAGCCGGTCGGCGGCTATGAGGTGGCCATTCGGCCCATGCGGCTGCCGAAGAACTGGAAAGCGACCTATGACGCGCTCGGGCGGATCGACCTCGATCCCGACCACAGCGATGCCGAAAAGGCGCGGTGGTGGATGATGATGTCGGAATCCGAGCCCTATTCGGCCCAGCTCGACGCCGAAATTCCGGTCGGGACCATCATTCCGGGATCGCTGATCCTGGTCGACGACATCGGTCAGCGCGCCGATGTGAAGGGCATGGCGCGCTGGGCCGCCGGCCACTGGACGCTGGAAGTGGCGCGCAAGCTGGCGGCCAATGCCCCCGACGTCCCGATCTCCACCGGAACCTATATGCGGGTAGTGGTGTTCGACCACTCCCAGATCTACCACACCCGTCACATCCGCCCGATCCGGCTCGAGTTACAGCGATGATGGGGTTTCCCCTGAGCTGAAAAGCAGGCCGAGCGGGGGTTCGAGACCGGCCGGCGGTCGCCGAGGCATCGGCCTGTCGATGGCCGGGCGTCGTCATTCGATCTCGGAGAACTAAGCCGTCGCGCCCCTGAGCGTGCTGTCCATCACCCGCGCCAGGGTTTCGAGCTGGAAGGGCTTTTGCAGCGCGGGGCGGTCGCGGTATTGCTCCGGCAGTCCCGACGAGCCGTAGCCGGTCGCGAAGATGAACGGACGCGTGCGGGCCTTGATCAGTTCGGCGACCGGGGTGATGACCTTGCCGTTGACGTTGACGTCGAGGATGGCGATGTCGAACTCGGTGCATTGCACGAGCCTGATGGCCTCGTTGATTTCGCCGGCTTCGGCCGCGACGTGATAGCCGAGTTCTTCCAGCATGTCGGCGACCATCATCCTGATCATTACCTCGTCCTCGACGAGGAACACCAAGCCGCCCGGCCGCCGCGCTGCAGTCATGATGATGATGTCCTTGCCCGTCCAAGATTTAGGATCGCAAATAGCGCTGGCCCGCGCAATGTCAATGCGACCGCGTTCCCGGTCCGGTTGGGGCGTAGGAACTGATTGGTTGCCGGTTCCTTAACGCCCCCGCCGACGCGGTGTTCCCGCGGGGGAACATCGATTTTCCGGAGTTTTCCGCTCATTTGGAGCCTTGGCCTCTACCCGAACGGGCCCGGCACGCTAGAGTGCAGCAAAGGCAGCTCGCGCGACTGACATGCCCAACGCCCAGAATCCGCCTGAAAAGATGAGGTTTCAGCTCACCCTGCGGCGGCGCGGGATCAGTGATCAGGCGGTGTTGCGTGCCATGGACGAGATTCCGCGCGAGGTCTTTGTCGAGGCCGCCGATCGCGCCGACGCCTACCGCGACAGCGCGCTTCCTATCGCCTGTGGCCAAACCATCAGCCAGCCCTTCGTGGTGGCCTATATGACCGAACAGTTGCATCCGCAGAAGCAGCACCGCGTGCTCGAGATCGGAACCGGCTCGGGTTACCAGGCCGCGATCCTTTCGCGGCTTTGCGGACAGGTGCTGACGATCGAGCGCTACCGCACTCTGGCCGATAGCGCCCGGGCACGGCTTGAGAGGCTCGGTTGCGACAATGTCGAGGTGATGCTGGGAGATGGTTTCGACGTCCCGGCGAGCGCCGGCCGTTTCGACCGCATCATCGTAACCGCGGCCATGGAGCGGATTCCGGAAAGCTTTACCCAGCTTCTCGAACCCGGCGGCATCCTGATTGCGCCGGTCGGGCCGCCGCACGGCGTCCAGACCTTGGTGCGAGTCGTCAGGACGGATGCCGGTTTGGTGCACAAGGAACTGGTGGACGTGCGTTTCGTGCCGGCGCTGCCGGGCATTGCCCGCGAGCTGTAAAAATCCGGACCGGCTCTCGCCGATCTCTTATTGGCAGGGTTAAGCCATTGTTTACTGGGGAGGTGTTTACTCAAATCGTAATTTGTTGCGTACCAGTGAGTAAGCATGTCCGGTATTGTCGAGTTGGTTTGCTCGCCCCGCGCGCCCCACGTCGTGGCGCTGGCGCTGATGTCGATTGGTTTTGCCGGTTGCAGCGCCGACATGTCGTCGCGGCTTTCGCAGAATTCCAATCCCTATGCTTCACAGCCGGAAGCCACGGGCTCGGTGCCGGCGGTCCAGAGCCGCGAACTTCCGCAATATGCCCGGCCGCAACCGCAGATCCAGGCGGCTGCCTTGTCGCCGTCGATCACTCCGCCGCAGACTTATCGAAGCGCCAGTGCCGGTGTGTCCGGCGGAGGACGCGGGCTGGCTTCGTATACGCCACCGGCGCATCCGATCGAGACCACAGGCACCGTCGCGCCGCGTTCGGTCGCCGCGACCCACGGCCCGGCGCAGGCCGGCACCACGATCATTGTCGGCACCAGCGACACGCTCGACGGCCTGGCGCGCCACTACAATGTAACGCCCACGGCGATCCTGCAGGCCAATGGTTACAAGGGGCCGCGCGCCTTGTCGCCCGGCCAGCAATTGATCATTCCGCGACCGACTGCCGTCGCTGCAGCCCCGACATCGGCTGCCCTGCCGTTGGCAGCGCCGGCTTTGGCGGCGCCGGCGAGCAAGGTGGTCGCTGCCGCGCCAGCGCCGAGCGTTCACGTCGTCAATCCCGGCGACACGTTGCTGAGCATCGCGCGTCGCAATCACGTGTCGGTGGCGGAACTGGCAAAAGCCAACAACATCGATGCCACGGCGAAACTCAAGCTCGGCGCCAAGCTGACCGTGCCTGCCGCGAAGACCTCCGCCGCCGCGCAACCTGCCGCCGCGTCGACGCCGCCTGCCAGCAAAATGACGGCGGCAGCCGGCACCCAGCAGAGTGCCCGGCTGGTCCAGGCGACGACATCGGTGGAGGGGGTCGGCGAAACGCCGGTCAAGGCCGCCGATGCGACCGCGGCGTTGCCGACCTTCCGCTGGCCGGTACGCGGCAAGGTGATCACGAGTTACGGCGCCAAGACCAACGGCAAGGCCAATGACGGCATCAATCTGGCAGTACCCGAGGGCACCCCCGTGAAGGCGGCGGAAGACGGCGTGGTCGCCTATTCCGGAAATGAGCTCAAGGGTTATGGCAATCTGATTTTGGTTCGGCACGCCAACGGCTACGTTACCGCATATGCCCATGCGAGTGAGCTCTTGGTGAAGCGCGGCGACACCATCAAGCGCGGCCAGGTCATTGCCAAATCCGGCCAGTCGGGCGAGGTGGCGTCGCCGCAGCTCCACTTCGAGATCCGCAGGGGATCCCAGCCGGTTGACCCGCTTCAATTCCTCAACGGGGCGTGAGGCGAAGCGGCGCGGGGTATCGGCCGTCGTTCGGCGTTATCCCGATAATTCAGATCCGTTCACCGTAATCGAGTTGCTTCGAACCCGCGATGATCGGCGTGGCAACCGTTGCGTCATCGTAAAGACCGTTTATGCGCGTCGTTGCGCTAAAGCGAGCCGCGGCCTCAGTTCGGCTGCTTACCGCTCAACCTTACACCCAGCCTTCCCGCCAGTTCCTGCGTGAACTGCCAGGCGACCCGCCCCGAACGTGAGCCGCGCGTAGTCGACCATTCCAGGGCATCGCGCTCCAGATCGGTTGCCGCGATCTCGATGCCGAAATGGCCGCAATAACCCTTCACCATCGCGAGGTATTCGTCCTGGCTGCAGCGGTGAAAGCCGAGCCACAATCCGAACCGGTCCGAGAGCGAGACCTTCTCCTCGACCGCCTCGCCAGGGTTGATCGCGGTCGAGCGTTCGTTCTCCATCATGTCGCGCGGCAACAGGTGCCTGCGGTTGGAGGTGGCGTACAGGATCACATTGTCGGGCCGGCCCTCGATGCCGCCTTCCAGAACCGCCTTCAGCGATTTGTAGGAGGCGTCGTTGCCGTCGAACGACAGATCGTCGCAGAACACGATGAAATGAAAATTCGAACGCCGCAACTGCGCCATCAGCGCCGGCAGGCTCTCGATATCCTCGCGATGGATCTCGATCAGTTTCAGGCGCCCGGCCGGCTTGCGATTGAGATTGATGCTGGCATGCGCCGCCTTGACCAGCGACGACTTGCCCATGCCGCGCGCGCCCCACAGCAAGGCGTTGTTTGCAGGAAGTCCATTGGCAAAACGCAGGGTATTCTCGATCAGGATGTCGCGCATCCGGTCGATGCCCTTGAGCAGATCGAGGTCGACGCGGCTGACCCGCGGCACCGGGGCCAGCCGTCCATCCGGGTGCCAGACGAAGGCGTCGGCGCCATCAAGTTGATCGGCATTGTCTGATGTCGGCGCGGCGGCGGACAGCTGCAAGGCGATGCTTTCGAGCGCGCGCGCGATCCTTTCCCCGGTCGCATGTCCGGGGGATGCCGCGGGGCGATTTGGCGCGGCTACGGACGATTTCGGCTGACCGCGAGGTGCTGTTTTCCGGGGCTTTTTCGACATCTCTGGGGTTCCTGGCCACGCACCCATATCGGGCCTGACAGGGCGCCGCAAGCGGCCCAAATGAGGGGTCTGGCGGCGTTGCAATTGGGACCGCGGCCGCTATAGTCCGCGCGAATTTGCCCTGCGCCGGCCCAACGCCAATGCGTTGCCGTCTCATCCCGTTTCACGAGGATCATCCGAATGCTGACTACCCCTGCGTTTGCCCAGGCCGCGGCCGGCGGCGATACCAACAGCATGTTGATGTCGCTTCTGCCGTTCGCCCTGATCTTCGTGATCATGTATTTCCTGATTCTGAGGCCGCAGCAGAAGAAGGTGAAGGACCACGCCGAACTCGTGAAGAATATTCGCCGCGGCGACACCGTCGTCACCACCGGCGGGCTCGTCGGCAAGGTGACAAAGGTGGTCGATGACGACCAGATCGAATTCGAAATTTCCGACGGGGTGCGGGTGCGGCAGATGCGGCAGATGATCTCGGGCGTTCGCGCCAAGGGTGAGCCGGCGAAGGAAAAGGCCGATACCGCCAAGGACGAGACGTCCGCGAGCTAGCGTTTTTGCGCACCGCGTACTCGAAAATTCCGAAGGATGCTGACAGGTCAACTCGATGTTGTATTTCACGCGGTTGAGGGCGCTGGCGATCATCCTGGGGACGCTCTTGGTGTGCCTTTGCGCGGTCCCCAATTTCTTCCCCGAAGCCACCGTCAAGGGCTGGCCGGCATGGGCGCAGCGGCGGCTGGTGCTCGGCCTCGATCTGCAGGGCGGCTCCTACCTGCTGCTCGCGGTCGATTCCGGCTACGTCAAGAAAGACAAGCTCGACCAGGTCCGCGACGACGTGCGGCGAACATTGCGCGAGGCCAAGATCGGCTATCAGGGTCTCGTTTCCAAGCCCGATAGCGTCGAGGTGCGTATCAGCAGGGATACCGATGCGCAGGCGGCGTTGACAAAGCTGCGCGAGCTGTCGCAGCCGCTCGGTGGCTTGCTCGGCTCCAGCGGCCAGCGCAGCCTCGAGGTCAGCGACGCCGGCGGCGGCCTGATCCGCCTGACAGTGCCGCAGGCGGCCATCACCGAGCGCATACGCCAGACCATCGAGCAATCGATTCAGATCGTCGAGCGCCGCGTCAATCAGCTCGGCACCGTTGAGCCGGTGATCCAGCGCCAGGGCACCGATCGGATTCTGGTACAGGTGCCAGGCTTGCAGGACCCGACCCGCTTGAAGGAGCTGTTGGGCAAGACCGCCAAAATGGAATTCCGCATGGTCGACACGACCGTGCCGCCAGATCAGGCCCTGCAGCAGGGGCAGGTGCCGCCCGATTCCGAAGTGCTGATGAGTTCGACCTCGCCGAAGATGCCTCATGTGGTCAAGAAGCAGGTTCTGGTTTCCGGCGGCGACTTGATCGACGCGCAGCCCGGCTTCGACCCGCGCTCCGGCGAGCCGATCGTCAGCTTCAAGTTCAACTCCGCCGGGTCGCGCAAATTCGCGCAGGCGACCTCGGAAAATGTCGGGCAACCCTTTGCCATCGTGCTCGATAATGAGGTGATTTCCGCCCCCGTGATCCGCGAGCCGATCACCGGCGGCTCCGGCCAGATTTCCGGAAGCTTCACGGTGCAGCAGGCCAACGATCTGGCGATCCTGCTGCGCGCCGGCGCGTTGCCTGCGCCACTGACCGTGATCGAGGAACGCACCGTCGGCCCGGGACTCGGCCAGGACTCGATCGAGAAAGGTGAGCTCGCCGCTTACGTCGGCTCGATCCTGGTGATCGTTTTCATGCTGGTGACCTACCGGCTGTTCGGCGTGTTCGCCAACATCGCGGTCGCCCTGAACGTCGCGATGATTTTCGGCCTGCTGTCGCTGTTGAACGCCACGCTGACGCTGCCCGGCATCGCCGGCATCGTGCTGACGGTCGGCATCGCCGTTGACTCGAACGTGCTGATCTACGAGCGCATCCGCGAGGAACTGCGCGGCGGGCGTAACGCGATTTCCGCGATCGATGCCGGTTTCAAGCGCGCGCTGTCGACGATCCTGGATTCCAACATCACCACTTTCATCGCCGCCGCCGTGCTGTTCTATATCGGCACCGGTCCGGTGCGCGGCTTCGCCGTGACGCTCGGCATCGGCATTCTGACCACGGTTTTCACCGCCTTTGAGCTTACCCGCCTGATCGTCGCGGGCTGGGTCCGGTGGCGGCGGCCGCAGAGCGTGCCGATCTAGGGCGTGATCACGAAAGGCCTGCCCGCGGGCTCCGACCCGACGGGTGGATGGCGGTTTTCGGAAGAGATCGTGCCCCGACAAGAAGATCAAGCGACGAATATGACGCGGCATGGCCGGATCATATTCATGGGAATGCGGAGCCGGCGGTGACTCATTTGGTTCTTATTGGCCTGGGTATCCTGATTGCCGTGCTGACGGTGGTCAGCGCGCTCGATCTGCTGCCGCCGCTGCGCATCGTGCCCGACAACACGAGGTTCGATTTCACCCGGTTTCGCCGCATCAGTTTTCCGATTTCAGCGCTGCTCTCGATGTTCGCGATCACGCTGTTCTTCACCCACGGGCTTAACTTCGGCATTGATTTCAAGGGCGGCACGCTGCTGGAAGTGCGCGACAAATCCGGCACCGCCGACATCGCCTCGATGCGCGCAACCCTCAGTGGTCTCGGGCTTGGCGAAGTGCAGTTGCAGCAGTTCGGCGGTCCCGCCGAGGTCTTGATCAGGGTCGCCGAACAGCCCGGTGGCGACGCCGCCCAGCAGGAGGCGGTGCAGAAGGTGCGCGGCGCGCTCGGCGATGCCGTCGACTACCGCCGCGTCGAGGTGGTGGGGCCACGGGTTTCCGGGGAGTTGCTGGCCTATGGCATGCTCGGCCTGATGCTGGCGATCTTCTCGATCCTGATCTATCTCTGGTTCCGGTTCGAATGGCAGTTCGCGCTCGGCGCCATGATCGCCAACGTCCACGATATCGTGCTGACTATCGGTTTCATGTCGATCTCGCAGGTCGATTTCGACCTCACCAGCATCGCGGCGCTTTTGACCATACTCGGTTATTCGCTGAACGACACGGTCGTGATCTATGACCGGATTCGCGAAATGCTGCGGCGTTACAAGAAAATGCCGATGCCGGAATTGCTCAACGAGTCGATCAATTCGACGCTGTCGCGATCGATCATCACCCACGTCACGGTGACGCTGGCGCTGCTGGCGCTTTTGTTGTTCGGCGGCAACGCCATCCACAGCTTCACCGCGGTGATGATGTTCGGCGTGGTGCTGGTCGGCACCTACACCTCGATCTTCATCGCGGCGCCGATCCTGATCTATCTCGGCGTCGGCATCAACCGGGCCGATACGCCGGACACCCCGAAGAAGAAGTAGCGCATGATCCCGCCAGAGGTCATGCGCTCACCCCAAGGACGATAGCGATGGCGGACCGCTCGGACGCACCGCATCTTCCGAGGTCCGCCCCGATCGAGGCCTATGGCAATAGCGGCTTCGCTTTCGCGGGGATGTCGCATCGCGGCTCGCTCTTGTGCCTGCCGGAGGCCATCTGGGCCTGGCCGGTCAAAAGCCCGGAGCAAATCGACCGCGTGGCGCTGGCGCGCGTGTTCGAGGCGGCGCGGGGCATCGACACGCTGATCATCGGCACCGGCAGCGGCGTCTGGCTGGCCCCAGCGCCGCTGCGCGCGGCATTACGCGCAGTCCACATCGTCCTGGATACAATGCAGACCGGTCCGGCCATTCGCACCTACAACATCATGATCGGCGAACGGCGGCGCGTCGCGGCGGCGTTGATCGCGGTGCCATGAGCGGCGCGGAGGCAGGCAGGCCGTCCGCGCAGTTCTGCGCCGATCTGGTGCGCACCCACGATTTTGCCCGCTACGCATCGACGCTGTTCTTCCCGGCCGACCAGCGCCGCGCGCTGCTTTCGATCTATGCCTTCAATGTCGAGATTTGCCGGGTGCGGGACCAGGTCACCCAGCCGCTGCCCGGTGAGGTACGTCTGCAGTGGTGGACGGATATGCTGGCGGGCGCCGGACAGGGCGGCGTCGGCGGCCATCCGGTTGCGGCCGAATTGCTGTTGGCGATCCGCAACTGGCGTTTGCCGGTCGAGCGGCTGTCGCTCATGATCGACGAGCACCAGTTCGACCTCTACAATGATCCGATGCCGACCATGGCGGCGCTGGAGGGCTATATCGACGATACCTCATCGGCGCTGTTCTCGCTCGGTGCCGGGATCACGGGATGGCAGTCCGAGGCAATTGAACACCTCGCAAGCCACGCCGGATTGGCGCTGGGCCTTGCGCAGGTGATCGCCGCCTTTCCGGTGGATGCCGCGCGCCGCCAGCTGTTCGTGCCCCTGCAACTGCTGGAGAGCCACGGCAGCGGCATGGAAGAAGTATTCGCGGGCAGGGAGACGCCGAAACTGCGCGCGGTGCTGGATCAGCTCATCGGCGAAGCGCGCGGGCATCTAAAGACCGCCTTCACGCTGCTCGCGAATGCGCCGCGGCAGGTGAGGCCGGTGTTCCTGCCGCTTTCGGTGGTCGCGCGGGAGCTCAGGTGGATGGCGCGCCCGGACAGCGACCTGTTCATACCTCGGGCGCGTTCGAGGCTGCGGACGTTATGGACATTGTGGCGGGCATCGAGGTCGCTGCGTTATAAAGCATGACGGCGTGCCGGTGATGCGGGGTCGCCCGCTTGCGCGGGTGACGACAATACCCAGCGCAATTCGCAATTTACGCTGACGGCGGCGCCAGATCGGCCGCTTCGAAATTAAACCGGTCGCGCAAATTCTTGCGGGATTCCAGAATGTTCTTCAGAAACGCGCGGTCGGCCTCGCTCCTCATCATGGGCTCGATCAGGTCGAGCTGGTTCATCGCGACCAACTGCAGCACCTCGGCACGAATTTTTCCGGCGCTGTCGCGCGGCAAGGCCCGCACCACCTGGATATGTTCGGGCGGCCGCAGCCCCTTCGCAGCTGCGAGCTCGCCGCGCAATTGCGTCTCAAGCGCGGCCTGGTCGGCCTCGACGAAGGCGTAGAGCCCGACGCCAGAGCGCCGGTCGGCGAACGCGACGATCGCGGCATCGCGGACGGCGGGATTTCTCCGGATCAGATCGGTCAGTACCGGCGCATCATTGACCAGCCGCCGGCCGCCACCTTCGCGATCGGTGAAATTGAACAGGCCGCGGGTGATGCCGCGATAGACTCGCTTGCCGGTCTGCAGCCAGATGCTGGCGACAAAGGATTTACGCGCCAGAATCTTGCGCTCCCGGGGCGTCAGCGCTTCCGGTGCGTAGCTGCGCTTGTGTTTCAGAAGATGCCTGAGGTCTTCGTAGGCGGCGATGCGGAACAGCCGGCCGCGCGTCTTGAAGCAGGCGGCGAGCTGAAAATCGGTGAGATAGGCCCGGCCATCGGTGCCGCGCAGCCAGTTCTGCTCCTTGGCGAGATCATTATGGCAGATGCCGGCGCGGTGCAGCCTGCGCAGCGCCTGCTTGGCGGACCGGAAATAGGCGATATCGCCGGTCGGTTTTGCCAGATGCAAGGCCACGCCATTGATAAAACCGCGCACCAGCGCTTGGCGGCCGGCCCACAAGAGTTCGGGCCCGACCTGCAGGCCGCGCGCTTTTGCCAGCGCAGTCCGCTCGCGCGCGAACAGATGGCGCGCCGGCAGAAAGGACCACCACGGCACCTGATCGAGCCGGCGCAGCACCGCATCGATCTCGCCCTCGGGCCTTCGAAAGCGGCCGCGCTCGACGGTGGAAAACACGTCGCGCTTGAGCAGCACGCCTTCGGTCCACCGTGCCGACAGCACCGCGGCATCATCACTGGGCAAACTCATCGAATGCTCACGCCGCCGCCGCAATGGGCAGGCTGTCGGCCATCCAGCGCTCGAGATCGGACAGCGCCCGCGCGCTGATCGCCTGTTTCCTGGCGACGGTTTTTTCATTGCCGCGCAGCCGCGTGCCGTCGGGTTTTTTTGTTGGTGGGCTTAAGAGCGGCGGGAACAGACCAAAATTGATGTTCATGGGCTGAAAAGAGGGTGGACCGGCATCGATGGTCTCGATGTGGCCACCGGTGATGTGGCCGAGCAGCGACCCCAGCGCCGTGGTCGGCGGCGGCGGCGGAAGCCGCATCGAGCGTGCCTCGGCCGCGGCATAGAGGCCCGCAATCAGTCCGATGGAAGCGGACTCCACGTAACCCTCGCAGCCGGTCATTTGGCCGGCGAAGCGGAGCCGCGGCTCTGCGCGCAACCGCAATTGCGCATCGAGAAGTTTTGGCGAGTTCAGGAAGGTATTGCGATGCAGACCGCCAAGCCTGGCGAATTCGGCCTTCTCGAGCCCGGGTATGGTGCGGAAGATGCGTTGCTGCGCCCCGTGCTTCAGCTTGGTCTGGAAGCCGACCATGTTGTAGAGCGTGCCGAGCTTGTTGTCCTGGCGCAGTTGTACGATGGCGTAGGCCTTCACCGCCGGATAATGCGGATTGGTGAGCCCGACGGGCTTCATCGGCCCGTGGCGCAGTGTCTCGCGGCCGCGCTCAGCCATCACCTCGATCGGCAAACAGCCATCGAAATAGGGTGTATTGATTTCCCAATCCTTGAAATCAGTCTTCTCGCCGGCCAACAGGGCGTCGACGAAGACGTCGTATTGGTCTTTGTTGAGCGGGCAATTGATGTAGTCGGCGCCGTTGCCGCCGGGACCCATTTTGTCGTAGCGCGACTGAAACCATGCCCGGGACATATCGATGGAATCCCGGTGCACGATCGGGGCGATGGCATCGAAAAAGGCAAGCGCGTTCTCGTCCGTCAGTGCGCGGATCGAATCGGCGAGGGTTGCTGAAGTCAAAGGTCCGGTCGCGATGATGACGTTGTGCCAGTCCGCAGGCGGCAGGCAGTCGATTTCGCCGCGCTCGATCTCGATCAGGGGATGACCTTGCAGCGCCGCGGTGACGGCTGAGGAAAATCCATCGCGGTCGACCGCCAAGGCGCCGCCGGCGGGAACCTGGTTGGCGTCGGCGGCGCGCATGATCAGCGAACCCAGCCGGCGCATTTCGGCGTGCAGCAAACCGACGGCATTGTTGGCGGCGTCATCCGAACGAAAGGAATTGGAGCACACGAGTTCGGCGAGTCCGTCGGTGCGATGGGCCTCCGTCATCCGCCCGGGGCGCATTTCATGCAAAACGACGCCTACGCCTGACCTTGCGACCTGCCAGGCGGCTTCCGAACCGGCCAGGCCGGCGCCGATAATATGTACGGGCTGAGAGAGGGATCTGGTGCCTGTCATAGGCACAGAGGTAGCGCGTAGCGCTGGATACGACAACGCCCGCGTCCAGGCGGGCGTTACCCATTCGTCAGTCAAGCCGAAGGTAGATCAGGCGTTATAAGTTCCGGCTGCAACGCGCGGGATATCCGACCGGTCAAGGCCGATATCTGCCAGTTCGCGATCACTGAGCTGGGACAACTCGGCAACATTGCGCTGATAGTCCCGAAACGCCTGGATCATGCGGATGATCGAAAGCAACATGGTTAGTCTCCTTGTATTCCGGATTCAGCTCTTAGGGTGAGCGTCACCGTTGAAGTGAACATAGGCTAGAACCTCGCGGTTCGGAACTACAAATGGTGCGGTGCAGCTAAGCGTTGAATGCATGGCTAACGTAAGAAACGATTAACCTTTCAGCATAGCTTGGGTCGCGCTCGCGAGGAGCGGCGGAGCGGCGCCGGAGCAACCGCAAATATCTCGAAGGAGTAAGGCAATGCTCCATATTGCAGCGCAAATAGGCGGGCGTTTCAACAGCTTGCCCGGAGAACTGGCAGCGGCCAGAAACCGTTTCGGTAACGCTCCGTCGATCCGATTCAGGACCGATTTCCATGCATGATTCGCATGGTTTATTCTATACTATGAACTTTAAATCATTATTTAAAACAGCGTCCGCTAACCAAGAGAGATCGCAAGCGCTGCGGGCTGCGGATAGCAGCACGCGGAAGTGGAGTCTTAGGTTGGCTTCGTCGTGGGGAGCCAGAGTCGGCCACGAATGGAGCCCGTATCTCTGGCCGGACCAGCCCGTGTCCGCAAGCTCCCGGCCGATCGGCTGGGCTGGCCGGGTCTTCGATCGGATGGGACGAACACTTCAAACATCACGACCGGAAGAAGAAGATGACATCCGGCCCGGGGCGGCACCGAGATCGGGGCAGGCGACCTTCGAACTCAAACTGGCGGCGCGCCGCGCGCGATGGCTGGCATGTGCTGGCCAACCTTACCAGTCCGTAATGAAAATGCGCCAATACGCATAAGTCCTTGCGCCCCGCGCGCATCACATTTTTCTCGCGCGAAATTCATTCCCAAATTTTCCGACTATGGCGAAAAACTGTCCTCGCAGATTGCGGCAATAGCGCCGATCTGTTTTGAAACGGAAGTGGAAAGTAACATGATCAAAAAGTTACTGGGAGCAGCCGCCATGGCTGCCATCATATCGTCATCAATGTTGCCGGCATCGGCCGCGAGCATGGCTGGTTGCAGTGGTGCAAACCTGGAAAAAACCGAAGCCGCGGTCGAAAACATGGCCGACGGTGACGGCAAGATCACGGCACAGAAGGAGGTGGCCATGGCGCAAACGGCGATGCTCGACGGCAAAATGGGCGCGTGTGCGATGCACCTTGGCAAGGCGATGCACTCCGGCATGACCAAGTAAGCCCGCGCCAGGGTCGGTTGCGCGCGCGATCGGCCCTTCGCGTCACAACAAGGCAATGCAGCCTCGGATCCGATTCAATCGGAACCGAGGTTCCGGGCGGCAGCAAATTTTCAGGGGGCGTGCGCGAGCTGGCTGGCGAAATACGCGATGGTGCGGGCGTAAACCTCGCTCTTGTTCCATTGCTGGATCACCGCGAAATTGGCGCTGCCGGGTTCCCAGTCCTTGCCACGCTGCCACCCATAGCCGGCGAGGTAATTCGCGGTCGATGCCAGCACGTCGGGCGCGCTGTGCAATAGGTCGCGGCGGCCGTTGGCATCAAAATCGACGGCATATTTGAGGTAGGACGAGGGCATGAACTGGGTCTGGCCGATCTCGCCTGCCCAGGCGCCGCGCATCTCCGACGCTGCGAGATCGCCGCGCTCGACGATGCGCAGCGCATCCATCAATTCGGCCCGGAACGTTTCCGCGCGCCGGCAATCGTAAGCCAGCGTAGCCAGCGACCGTATGGTCGGAAACCTACCGTTATTGACGCCGAAATCCGTCTCCAGCCCCCAGATCGCCACCAATACCTCGGCAGGCACGCCGTAGGCCTGTTCGATGCGACCGAGCACCGAGCCATATTGCTTGAGCATGTTGGCGCCGCGGGCGAGGCGGGGCGGCACCATGCGGCCTGAAAACTCCTCGAAGCTTTGATTGAACACCGCTTGCGAACGATCCCGGGAGAGCACTCCCTGATCCAGCGTCACGCCGCTCAAGCCGGATGCGATGGCGGCTTGCGAGATGCCCTTGGCGGCGGCCTCGGTTTTGAAATCGTCGAGCCAGCCCGCGAAGCTGCCGGTGCCGCAGGAGGCGGCGAAGGCAGGAACCGAAGGTGTCGCCAGCACCGCGCACAGCGCGACGGCCTTGAAAAAAGCAACAGAGTTCATCGGATCATAGCTCCGAAACGCGCATAGAAATGAAATTCCCGACGACTCCGACGACACCTATGTGATTCGCAACCGCGGCCAAAACATGGCTATTTGCGGTTGTCGCGTCATACTCGGACTGCAGCGCCGAACCCGCGCGCAGGGTTCATCGAAAGCCAAACCGCCGGTTGAAACTCAACCGGCGGGGCTTGATGCCAATGGCCTTATCGGGCGGCGGCCTATGCGCCGTCCTTGCGGCGCCACGGAAACAAGTTGGCCGGGAAATCCACTGCGGAACGCCGTTCGCGGCGCGGACGGGGAGGCAGCGGCCGCGGATTGGGATCCGGTGCGATCACCTTGCGATAGAGATGCCAGGTGGCGTGTCCTAGCAGCGGGATGACGACGGTGAGGCCGAGGAATAGCGGCAGCGATCCCGCAACCAGAAGCAGTGCGACGATCAATCCCCACGCGGCCATTGGCAGCGGGTTTTGTGCCACGGCCCTGAGCGAGGTCACCATGGCGTCGAGGGCGCCGGCATGACGGTCGAGCATCAACGGGAATGAAACCACGCTGAGGCACAGCGCTGCCAGCGCGAACAGGAAACCAACGCCGCAGCCGACGATGATCAGCCACCATCCCTGTGGTGTCGTCAGCACGCGCCCGACGAAATCGGGAATTCCCGCCGCGGCCTGGTAGCCGAACGCCGCCACGTAAATTGCCTGCGCGGTGGTCACCCAGGACACGAATAGCGCCAGCAACAACGTACCCAGCCCGAGCATTGCGCCGAACGATGGCGATCGCAGCACGTCGAGCGCGTCCCAGGCCGATGGCTCTTCACCGAGTTCGCGACGGCGGCTCAGTTCATAGAGGCCAAGCGCTGCAAAGGGACCGAGCAGGGCAAAGCCCGCAGCCAATGGAAACAACAGCGGCAGCACCGAATAGCCCAGCACGGTACGCGCCAGCGCCAGCCCGAGCACCGGATAGATCACGCAGAGGATGATGGCGTGGCTTGGCACGGCCTTGAAATCTTCCCAGCCGAGGCGCAGCGCCTCACGCAAATCGGACAGGCCGATGGTTCGAATGATCGGCGCAGCCGCGGTGTCCTGCACGGGCTGAGCCGGCGGGGTGACATTGCCGGGATTGACATTGCCGGGATTGACGTTGCCGGGATAGGGTGTGGCCATGGTCGTTATCTCCCTTGCGCAGCGGTCCGATTTCGCGCTGCTCGAGGGCGCAAACGGCCGTTTGTGGAATCGGTCACGACCCGGCCGGACGAGAAGACAGAAAACCCAAACTGGCCTTGCCGCGAGCTGCGCCCAAAGCGTACTCCCAATCCCCAGCGGCGGTCGCTCACGCTTCGGTGAATACCGGCTTGCCGCGCTGCAAACCGCCAGCCGTCATTCCGCCATCATTCCGCCCCCGCGAGGTTCATTTGCGTTTGTAGGCCCCTCATCGATGGCCAGCCGGTTCGCGGTGGTCCGGAGCTGGGCAATCGGGCGCGGTGCTGCTGAACAAGGTAAAAACGCCGTTCCAGATCCCCACTCCTTCTTCAAGTCTATTGGGAGCAATCGATGAGCATTTTTGGTAAAATCATGAACGCGATCTTCGGCACCAAGGCCG
>NZ_JBEKXH010000079.1:0-25442 GCF_049512235.1 Bradyrhizobium sp. | reverse complement strand
TTCGGCTCGCCGACCATCTTCCTCGACCGCACCGATATGTATTTCGGCAACGACCGCCTGCCGCTGGTCCGCGAAGCGCTGCAGCGCCGAAGAGCGAGCGCTGCCTGATGCCGAAGGCGGTCGTCTGCCGCGAACTTGGTCCGCCCGAGCGTTTGCTGCTCGAATCCTTTGCCCCGGCGCCATTGACGCGCGGCCAGGTGCGAGTGGCTATCCATGCCGCCGGGATCAACTTTCCCGATATATTGATGGTGGCCGGCGACTATCAGCTCAAGCCCGAGCTGCCATTCACGCCTGGGGTGGAAGCATCAGGCGAAGTGCTGGAGGTCGACGATGCGGTTGATGGCGTCACCATCGGCGACCGCGTCATCGTCAGGATGCGGCACGGGGCCTATGCCGAGCAGGCCGTGGTCGCATCGTCGCAACTGACGCCGTTGCCCTCGGCCTTCGACTATGCCGAGGGGGCGACCTTTCTCGCCGCCCATGGCACGGCCTATCACGCGCTGATCGATCGCGGCACGCTGCGTCAGGGCGAAGTGCTGCTGGTGCATGGCGCCGGCGGCGGCGTCGGCCTTGCCGCGGTCGAAATCGGCAAAATGCTCGGCGCAACCGTGATCGCGGCGGCGTCCTCGGAGGACAAGCTTGCGGCGGCGCAGGCACGGGGCGCCGATCATCTTGTGCTGTACGGACGCGAGCCGTTCCGCGACGCGGTCAAGCGTATTACCGATGGCCGCGGCGCCGATGTGGTGTTCGATCCCGTCGGCGGCGAAGTTTTTGAAAACAGCCTGCGCTGCATCGCCTGGGGCGCACGCATCCTCGTGATCGGCTTCACCGGCGGCATTGGGCTTGCACGCACCAATCTGCTGCTGATCAAGGGGGCGAGCGTGCTCGGGGTCCGCGCCGGCGAGGCTGTCAGGAGAAATCCGGCGGCGGGCGAGGTTCGGATCAAGGCGCTGACAGAGTGGGCGGAGGCGGGCAAAATCCGCCCCTACATCTCGCACCGTCTGCCGCTGCGGGACTATGCGCAGGCGATGCGGTTGTTGACCGACCGCAAGGCCATCGGCCGGGTGGCGCTGATGATGAGGCCGTGAGACGAGCGAAGGTGGGCCACGTTGCCTAATGCTTCACTCATACTTCCGCTCATCCCACCACGGGAAATAATCCGGCATATCCGACGAAACCTTGTCCTTGAACTCGGCCGGACGCTTCTCCAGAAACGACACTACGCCTTCTTTGACATCCGCGGAGCGGCCGCGGGCGTAGATGCCGCGGCTGTCGATCTTGTGCGCCTCCATCGGATCGTCGGCGCCAAGCATGCGCCACATCATCTGCCGGATCAGCGCCACCGAAACCGGTGCGGTCTTCGCGGCGATTTCGCGAGCGAGCGCGCGCGCGGTCGGCAGCAATTCATCCGGCGGCACCACCTTGCTGACGAGGCGGCCGGCCAGCGCTTCCTGCGCCGGAAACACCCGCCCGGTGTAGCACCACTCCAGCGCCTGGGAGATGCCGACGATGCGCGGCAGGAACCAGCTCGACGCCGCCTCCGGCACGATGCCGCGCTGGGAAAAGACAAAACCGAAACGCGCGGCTTCGGAGGCGATGCGGATATCCATGGCGAGCTGCATGGTGACGCCGATGCCGACCGCCGGGCCGTTCACCGCCGCGATCACGGGTTTTAAGCACCTGAAGATGCGCAGCGTCACCTGGCCGCCGCCGTCGCGCACATTGGGATCGCTGTAATCGACCTTGCCGTCGGCCAGCCGCTTTACCGGGCCGCGCCGCGCGTCGCGATCGAAGGTGTCGGCGCCGGAAGAAAGGTCGGCGCCGGCACAGAAGCCGCGCCCGGCGCCGGTGACGATGATGGCTCGGATCGTGTCGTCCCTGTCGGCCTGGTCGAAAGCATCGATCAATTCCTGCTGCATGGCGCCGTTGAAGGCATTGAGCTTGTCGGGCCGGTTCAGCGTGATGGTGAGGATCTGCTCGTCGATCTCATATTTGATCGTCTGGTAAGCCATCGGATGGTTCCTCGCTGTCGTTTATTTGTTGGTTGGGCGTCATCGTCGTCAATCAGCTCCGTCATGCCCTTGCTTGTCACAGCGCAGACGTGGATGGCCGGGACGAGCCCGGCCTTGACGGCGCCATGACGGCATGGAGCATCAGGCCGTCAGTTCGGCGGCGCCGGCCATGGCCGTTGCGCACCGCGCAGGGTCTCGAACGCCTTGGCCATGCCGAGCACGCCGAGATCGTCGAAGCGGCGACCGACGATCTGTACGCCGATCGGAAAGCCTACGGCACTGAAGCCGCCGTTGATCGAGGCGGCCGGATTTTCCGACATGTTCCACGGCACGGTGTAGCCGATATGCTCGAACGGTTTTTCAGGATCGTTGATCGGAGCGGCGAATTCGGCGGCGAAATTCACCACCGGCGATACCGGCGAGATCACATAATCGAGTTCGGCGAACAATTGTGCGGCTGCCGACCGAATCGCCATGGTGGCATTGAAACCCCTGATCACATCGACGCCGGACAGTCTGGCGCCGGCCTGCGCCCATTTCAAGATATAGGGCAGCGCCTTGTTACGCTCGGCCGAGCCCAGCCTGGCAAGATCGTCCCACATCCGCGCCCGCCAGAAATTGTCGAGCCCATCGAGCATTTCGTGGGTCAGCAGGCCCGGCACTTCAGCGACAACGGCGCCCGCTGCATCGAACGCACGGGCGGCTTTCACCGCGATGTCGCGCACCTCAGGCTCCAGCGCCTGCCCGGTCCCGGCGTCCAGCATCAGGCCGAGGCGCAATCTGCGCAAAGGTTTATCGAGCGCCTTCCAGTCGATGTCTTCAGGCGGCAGGCTCATGCCGTCGCGGCAATCGGGCAGCGACAGCACGCTCATCATCAGGGCCGCATCGTCGACCGTGCGGGTCATCGGTCCGGCAACGCGGCCGACATAGGAAGGGTCGATCGGTATCCGCCCCAGGCTCGGTTTCAACGCGACGAGGCCGCACCAGCAGGCCGGCAGCCGCACCGAGCCGCCGATATCGGTGCCGAGATGCAACGGGCCGTAACCGGCAGCAGCGGCGGCCCCGGCGCCGGAACTGGAGCCGCCGGGATTTTTGCTGAGATCCCAGGGATTGCGGGTGAGGGGATGGAAGCTCGAGAGGCCCGAAGACAGCATGCCGTAATCCGGCATGGTGGTCTTGGAAAAAATCACCGCGCCGGCTTCGCGCAAGCGCGCCGCCGGCGGCGCATCGGCCAGGGCCGGTACCAGCTTCGTGGTGGCCGCGCCCAGCGGCACCGGCACGCCCCGGGTGGCGATGTTTTCCTTGATCGTTGCCGGCACGCCATCGAGCGGACCGATCGGCGCGCTTTTGTGCCAGCGTTCGGTCGATGCCGCGGCGACGGCGCGCGCGCCGTCGGGATCGAACGCGTACAGCGCCTTGATGTGGGGCTCCCACGCCGCGATATGCGCCAGTACGTCATCGAGCACTTCGGAGGGGGAAAATTGCCGGGCGCGAAAGCCGGCGATCAACCCGACGGCGCTGAGATCGTGCAGCGACGTCGCGGTTTGCGATGCCGGTTTATGCATGGGCGGCAACCGGCAACCGGGTTTCGACGATGCGCGCGAACATGCTGGCGCCGATCGGAAGAATTTTGTCATCGAGGACATAACCGGGATTGTGCACCGGCACCGAGCCGTCGTGACCGATCCAGAAATAGGCGCCGGGCACCGCGTGCAGCATGTCGGCGAAATCCTCGCTGCCCATCTTCGGCTGCGACCGGGTCAAGACCTTGGCGGGATCGACCACCGTGCGCGCGACCTCCGCGACCACCCTGGACTGCTCCTCCTGGTTGACCAGCACGCTGAAAATATCGCGGATATCGACTTCGATCTCGACCCCGAAGGCGCTGGCAATGCCGGCGCAGATCGCGCGCATCCGCTCGCGGATCAGCGTCCGCACCTCATCGGAAAAGGCACGCACGGTGCCGCAGAGTTTGGCCTCGCCGGGGATCACGTTGTAGGCAGAGCCGGCGTGAAACTGCGTGATCGACACCACCGCCGATTTCAGCGGATCGACATTGCGGCTGACGATGGTCTGCAGCGCCTGTCCAAGCGTCATCGCAATCACGACGGCATCCTTCGACCTCTCCGGCATCGCGCCGTGCGCGCCATAGCCGTTGACCACGATGTCGAAAAAGTCGGCGCCGGCCATGGCCGGCCCCGGCAGGATCGCCAGTTCGCCATGGTTCAGATCGGGCGCGTTGTGCAACCCGTAGAGCTCGTCGCAGGGGAATCTCTCGAACAGTCCGTCCTTGATCATGGCGCGCGCGCCGCCGAGGCCTTCTTCCGCCGGCTGGAAGATGAAATGCACGGTGCCGTCGAAATTCCGGGTCTCCGCGAGGTAGCGCGCGGTGCCGAGCAGCATGGTGGTATGGCCGTCATGGCCGCAGCCGTGAAAGCGGCCGGGAATGGTCGAACGCCATTTCAGATTGGTGTTCTCTTCCATCGGCAGCGCATCCATGTCGGCGCGCAGCCCGATGCGCTTGTTACCTTCGCCTTTGCCTCGGAGCACGCCGACCACGCCGGTGCCACCAAGGCCGCGGTGAACCTCGATCCCCCATTGCGTCAGCTTCTCGGCGACAATTCCGGAGGTGCGGACTTCCTCGAAGCCGATTTCGGGATGGGCGTGCAGATCCCGGCGGATCGCGGTGAGTTCCTCGGCATAGGCTTCGATGCGGTCGATATTGGGCATGCGTTATCCGTTTGAGCCTGACTTGTTTTCGGGGACGAAGGCGGGGCCGTTCGGCTTGATGCGGATGCCCGGACGCAGCCGAGTCCACGGCAATGCGGCGGTGTCGACCGGCATCGCGCCGGGCGCGGCGCAGATCAGCAGCCGTTCGGCGATCGGTTCGAAATCGGCGCGGAAATGCACCGAGCTCTTGTTGACGAGGATGGACTGTTCCGTCGGCTCGATGCCGACATAGCGATACATAGACTGATCTGCGAGCTGCGCCTTGTGCGAGCCCACGACCACCCTGATATCGCCGATCCGCAAGGCTGCCGACAGCCCCATATCCATATCGCGGCCGCCAAAATATGGGCCGGGCGCGACGAATTTTCCATCGGAAAGTTGTTCGACGACGAAGCTTCCAGTGTATGGCGCGTCGCCCGCTATGCCCGACTTGCCGCCGAGCGCCAGCGTGACGATGGCGCCAACGCCCGCTTCATGCGCGGCCTTTGCCGCGGCCGGATCGTTGATCACGCCGATCGCCGCTTTGGTCGCGTTGTTGCGGATCAGCGCACGCAGCATGCCCGTGGTGTCGGAATCGCTCCCGGCGCCGGGATTATCCTGGCTGTCGGCAATGACAACCGGTTTGCTCGCGCGGGTTGCCAGTTGCATCGCCAGGCGCACGCCCTCGTCGGGCGCGTAAATGCGGCCGTCGAAGTCGCTTTCATGGCTCGTGACCAGGGCGGCGATGGTGTCGGCCGCCGCATCGGCGTCGGCCTGTGTCCTGCCATAGGCGACGACACTCGGCCCGCAGCCGGGAAAATCCGTCGCCGGGAACCCCGGTGCGAAAGACAGCGTCGGCACGGCGTCGCTCTGAAGCGCCTTAAGCTTCTGGTAGATGCTCCGGCAGGGCTCGTCGCTGGTACACTGCCAACTGATCGGAATCAGGAACGGCAATTCGCGGAATGCCTTTGCGAATTTTTGTTTCGTTCTGAGCAGCAACGCCAGGTGTTTTGCCGCCGCACGACCGGTATCTGCCATGTCGACATGCGGGTAGGTGCGATAGACGATCAGCGCGTCCGCGTACGCGACCATCTCGGGGGTGATATTGGCGTGCAGGTCGAGGCTGACCACGAGCGGCAGGTCCTTGCCGATGACCTCGCGCACCCGCTTCAGGACTTCGCCTTCGCCGTCGTCGATATGCTCCGCGACCATGGCGCCGTGCAGATCAAGATAGACGGCGTCGAGTTGCCCCGCCGCCCCGATGCCCTCGACCAGTGCGGTGAGGATACGCTCGAACGCATCCCTGGTGACGTGGGCCGATGGACTGGCGCCGCAGGCGAGGATCGGCACCATCTCCCAACCGATTGCTTCGGCCTGTTCGACGAAACCGGAAAGCCCGACATTGATATTGCGCATGACCTTGAGCACGTCGGCGCCCTGCGCCATCGCCGGCCAGCCGCCACCATGAACGAAGTCGGCATAGGTCGCCTTCGTCGGTGCGAACGTATTGGTCTCGTGCAGGAATCCTCCAACGGCGATACGGGTCATGGTCTCAAACTATCAGGAGGCGGCAACGTTCTCAACCGGCCGGAAATGCGCAAAATCCCAATGCCGTCCGGGGGCGGCATCCAGCAGCTGCCTGGTATAGGCTTGTTGCGGATTTATCAGGACCTGCGCCGCCGGGCCCTGTTCGACGATGCGGCCATGCTGCATCACAGCAACGTCATCGCAGATTTGCGCCGCGACGCGAAGATCGTGGGTGATGAACAATAACGCAATACCTAGCCGGGTCTGAATTTCGTCGAGCAGCTCGAGAACCTGTGCCTGCACCGAGACATCCAGCGCCGAGACCGCTTCGTCCGCCACCAGGACATCGGGGTCGAGCGCCAGCGCCCGCGCAATGGCGATGCGCTGGCGCTGGCCGCCGGAGAACTGGTGTGGATAACGCGAGATGGCATCGACCGGCAGGTCGACCAGTTCGAGCAGCTCACGCGCCTTGGCCAAGGCGTCGGCGCGCCGCATGCCGTAGTTGATCGGCCCCTCGGCGATGGTTTCGCCAATGGATATGCGTGGGTTGAGCGAACGGTAGGGATCCTGGAAAATGATCTGGATGCGCTTGCGGTGCGGTTGCAGCATCCGGCGCGAAAGCTCCGAGATTTCGCGCCCCGCAAGGCGGATGCCGCCGGAGGTCGGATCGATAAGGCGGACGATGCAGCGCGCCACCGTCGATTTGCCGGAGCCGCTCTCGCCGACGATGCCGAGCGTGCGGCCCTTGCGCAGGGTGAGCGTGACATCTTTAGCCGCGGCCACTTCGCGGATGCGGCCGAAGAAAGAGCGCTCGCGATAGATCTTGCCGAGCTCGTTGGCCTCCAGCACCACGGGTTCGTTGCTATCGGCGCGCGGCGTGCGCGGCACCAGGCTGGGGACCGCCGAGAGCAGCTTGCGGGTATACTCCATGGCCGGCCGGCGAAGCACGGTGTCCAGTGTCCCGGTTTCGACCAGTCTTCCCCCGCGCATCACCGCGACGCGGTCGGCGATCTCGGCGACCACGCCCATGTCATGGGTGATGAACAGAACGGCGGTGTCATGATCCCGTTGCAGCTCGCGGATCAGCGTCAGGATCTGCTTCTGGGTGGTGACATCAAGCGCGGTGGTGGGTTCATCGGCGATCAAAAGCTTCGGTTCCAGCACCAGCGCCATCGCGATCATGATGCGCTGGCGCTGGCCGCCCGACAGCCGATGCGGATAGGAGGCGAAGATGCGCTCGATCTCGGGTAGCCGCACCTGCTCCATCATGGCCAGGATGCGCTGGCGCCGGGCGCGCGCATCGAGGTCGGTATGGACGCGCAGCACCTCGTCGATCTGGCGGCCGACCGGGACAACCGGATTGAGCGCCGTCATCGGCTCCTGAAAGATCATCGCCATGGTGGTGGCGCGCAGCTGCCGCAGGCGGCGGTCGCTGGCGGTGAGAAGTTCTTCGCCGACCAGTTTGACGCTGCCGCCGGAGGGAACCAGCGAGCCCTTTTGCAACAGTCCCATCACGCTCAGCGCTGTGACGGATTTTCCCGATCCGCTTTCCCCGACCAGGCAAAGCGTCTCGCGCTGGCGCACGCAAAACGAGATGCCGTCGATGACCCGCTCAGGGTCAGGCTTGTTGCCGAGGCCGACCACCAGATTTTCAATATCGAGGATGACATTTGAACTCACTTGCCGCCCTCCCGCTGCTTCATGCGGGGATCGAGTGCGTCGCGCGCGGCGTCGCCGATCAGATTGACGCTGAGGATCGTGATCGACAGCAGCAGGCCCGGCCAGAAGATCAACGACGGCTTTATCTGAAAATAGGCCCGGCCTTCCGCCATGATATTGCCCCAGGTCGGGATCTCCGGGCTGATGCCGGCGCCGAGGAACGACAGGATTGCTTCGGTGAGAATGGCGTTCGCGCAGACGAACGTGCCTTGCACGATCAGCGGCGCAATGGTGTTCGGCAGCAAATGCCGCCACATGATCTTGGGCAGGCTGGAGCCGACGGAAATGGCGGCTTCCACATAAGGCTCCTCGCGCGCCGCGAGCACGACCGAGCGCACCAGCCGCGCCACCCGCGGGATTTCGGGAATGGTGATGGCGATCAGGACCGTCGCCAGGCTGGCGCCCGACAGCGAGACCACGGCAATGGCCAGCAAAATGCTGGGGATAGCCATCAGCCCGTCCATCACCCGCATCATGATGGCGTCGATCCATCTGAAGAAACCCGAGACCAGACCGATGGCAAGCCCGGCGCCGATGCTGACGACCGCCGCGCCGAGGCCGATCAACAGCGAAATCCGCCCGCCGTAAAGTATGCGTGACAGCACGTCGCGGCCATAACCGTCGGTGCCGAGCAGGAACTGGGCGCTTGCGGGCTTGAGCCGCTGCGCCGGCGCCAGCAGCAGCGGATCGTGCGGCGACAGCCATGGCGCCAGGATCGCGACAGCAATCACCAGCGCAAGGCAGATCGTGGCCGTGGTGATGATCGGTGTGGCCGTCAGAAATCCGAGCTGCGGACGCAACGGCGTGGTGACCGGGATTGAAGGTTTGGGAAGGGTTTCGATCGCCATCGGTCAGCGTGCTCTCAGTAACGGATTCTGGGATCGAGCACGGTGTAGGCGACGTCGATCAAAAGATTGACGGTGACGTAGATCAGCGAGGTCAGAAGGATCATGGCCTGGATCACCGGATAGTCGCGCGCCAGCACGGCATCGACCGTGAGCCGGCCGATGCCGGGCAGGTTGAACACGCTCTCGGTGACGACGACACCCGATATCAGCAGCGCAAAGCCGGTACCGATCACGGTGATGACGGGGACCGCGGCATTGCGCAGCGCGTGCCGCAGCAGCACGGCGCTTTCGCTGATGCCCTTGGCGCGCGCCGTGCGCACATAGTCCTCGCCGAGCACATCCAGCATCGCCGCGCGGGTCATGCGCGCGATCAATGCGACATAGATGAAGGATAGCGTGCAGGTCGGCAGGATGATGCGTTCGAGAAACGGCCCGAGGCCGGCGCTGATGCTTTTGAAACCCTGCACCGGCAACCAGCGCAGGTCGATGGCGAAAATCTGAATCAGCACATAGCCGATCACGAACACCGGAACCGAGAAGCCGACCACCGACAATCCCATCACGAAGCGGTCGATCCAGGTGCCGTGCTTCCACGCCGCGATCACGCCGAGCGGCACCGCGATCAGGATGGCGAGGATAATGGTCGAAATCGCGATCGAGATCGACGGTTCGACGCGCTGGCCGATCATTTGCAGGACCGGCACATTCGAGATCAGCGACACGCCGAGATCGCCGTGTAGCAGCTTGCCGACCCAGGTGAAGAACTGGGTGTAAAGCGGTTCGTTCAATCCAAGCGAGGCGCGGATGCGTTCGAGCTGCTCAGGCGTCGCATTGTCGCCGGCCAGAATGGCGGCGGGATCGCCGGGGGTCAGCCGCAGCAGCAGAAACACGAACAGCGCCACCACGCCCATCACGGGAATGGCGGCAAGTACGCGGCGGATCAGATACCCGAGCATCAGTGGTAACCCAGCATGAGGTCATAGCTCCCTTCCCCCCACGCGCATCGCGCGTGGTGGGGAGGGGTCGGGGGTGGGGGGTGGCGCGGCGTTCACCGAAGCAGCGGTTCCTGCCGAGGGACCCCCACCCCCGACCCCTCCCCGCCGCTTGGCAGCCGCTTGGCGGGGGGAGGGGAGAACCAGATCCGATTCACTAGTTCTGACGGCTGGCCTATCAGTGCCGCGGCAATCCGTCACGATGCCAGTTTCCATCTCTGCCGACCCTATGTAAAATTCAATTCAGCAAGTCCCGTGCCATCAAGGAGCCTATCGCCAGGCGCCTCACTCCAGCGTTGCCAGCAGGCCGGCCATCAGGCGCCCTCGCTCGGCGAGGCTGTCGACTTCGATGTGCTCGTTCAGGGTATGCGCATCGGCGCCACGGACACCCAGCCCATCGAGCGTCGGAATTCCCATCGCGCCGGTGAAATTGCCGTCGGAGCCGCCGCCGGCGCTGCCGTGGGAAAGCTCAAGGCCGATCTGGCTGGCCACGCCGCGCGCCTTCTCATAGAGCGCCATGGTTCCGGCGCCCGGCTCCCACACCGGCCGCGTCACGCCGCGCGTGACTTTGAACGTCACGTCATTGGCGGTTCCGGTGAGCGCCAGCATCCGCTCGACGCCGAAATCGAGATCGGCCTGGCGCTTGGCCATGCTCAGAGCTTCGCCCGAACAGGTGGTGGCGACGCAATTGACCCATTGGCCGCCATGCACGATGCCGACGCTGAAGGTGCAATCTTCGCTCGTCATGCCGTCAATGGCGATGATCTGGCGCGCCATCTCGCGGATCGCCGAACGGCCCGACGACAGCGTGGCGCCGGCGTGGCTCGGCTTGCCGATGGCCTCCAGATTGAAACGCGCGATGGCGTAACGACCGGTGACGACGCCGTTGTTGGGCCGGCCCGGCTCCGGCACCAGCACGTATTTGTTGCGCGCGGCCTCGGCTTCGATGACGTCGCGCGTCGATGGGGTGCCGACTTCTTCGTCCGGGGTGAACAAAACCGTGATCGGCAGCGGCGTCGTGAACGACGCGCGATCAAGCTGTCGGATCGCTTCCAGCGTCAGGTAATTGCCGCCTTTCATGTCGAAGATGCCGGGGCCGAAACATTTGTTGCCCTCGCGCCGCCATTTGAGTTTTTCCAGCGTGCCCAGGGGATGCACGGTATCGAGATGGCCGGCGATCAGGATTCCGGGCTCACCTTGCCTCGGATGCGGAAAGCGCGCGCGGACGCAGCCGGCAAATCCCTGGCGGCCGGCGATACGTTCGATCGCGGCCCCCATGATCGCCATGTCGCGTGCGGCGATGTCGAGCATGCGTTCGACGGCGCTTGCATCAAAGGTCGGGCTTTCACATTCCACCCAGCCGCGCAGTCCCTGCAGCATCGTCTCGCAGTCGAAGGGGAGGTTGGCGGGGTTCATGGCGATGCTTTCCGATTTTCGGACGGGACCGAACGGCGCAACGGAGCGACGCGACGCTTACGAGAGTGATTGGCGGCCCGTTTGTAAAGTGAAACATGAGCGACATCAGCGGATCGTGCGCGTGCATTCGCAGCAGACCTCGGTGAGAAACCCGATTGACGCGCTTGCGCACTTGGTGCAACTGTCAAATATCTTGGAGTTACAGTGTGTTAGTGCGCCCAAATAACGGACTGCATGCATAACGAATGATCGGCCGTTGACCGGTTTCACGTCAGGAGACGATCCAAATGTTGCATATCTCGCGCTGGAAACCACCTGTGGTAGCAGCAAGGCTCGTGCTGTCGGCGCTTGCGCTCTCGGCGATGCTTGCCGTGTGCTCCCCGGTGCAGGCCAAGACCATCCATGCGGTGATGCATGCGGATCTTCGTACCCCCGGCATGATGACAACCGCTTATATCGTGCGCGACTTCGGCTACATGATCTATGACACGCTGCTGGCGGAGGATGCCAACTTCAAGATCCAGCCGCAAATGGCCGAGTGGAAGGTGTCCGACGACAAGCTGACCTACACCTTCACGCTGCGCGACGGGCTTAAATGGCATGACGGCACGCCGGTCACGGCGGAAGATTGCGTGGCGTCGCTGAAGCGCTGGGGCAAGGCCGACAACATGGGCCAGAAGCTGATGGACTTCACCGCCGATCTTGCGGCAACCGATCCCAGGACCATCACGCTGAAACTGAAACAGCCCTACGGCCTGGTGCTGGAGTCGATCGGGAAGCCGTCCTCGCTGGTGCCGTTCATGATGCCGAAGCGGCTGGCCGAAACGCCGCCCGGCAAACCTGTTCCGGAACTGATCGGATCCGGCCCCTTCAAGTTCGTGCCGGCTGAATTCCAGCCCGGCGTCAAGGCGGTGTTCGAGAAGAACAAGGATTATGTACCGCGCAAGGAGCCGCCGAGCTGGACCTCCGGCGGCAAGGTGGTGAAGGTCGACCGGGTCGAATGGATCACGATGGCGGATGCGCAGACCGCGGTCAACGCGCTGCAGTCCGGCGATATCGATTTCATGGAAGCGCCGTCGTTCGATATTCTCCCGGTGCTGGAAGCCGACGATGATCTGAAAGTCGAAACCCTGAACAAGCTCGGCTTCCAGACCCTCGGCCGCATGAACTTCCTCCAGCCGCCCTTCGACAATCTGAAAGTTCGCCGCGCGGCGTTGCTGGCGATGAACCAGAAGGACGTGCTGGATGCGCTGGTCGGCAATCCCAAATACTACAAGATCTGTGGTGCATTCTTCATCTGCGACACGCCGCTGGCCAGCGATATCGGCGCGGAGACGCTCGTGAAAGGCAGCGGCATGGCCGAGGCGAGGAAGCTGCTCGCTGCCTCCGGCTACGACGGCACCCCGATCGTGATCATGGCGCCGACGGATGTCGTGCAGTTGAAGGCGCAACCGATCATCGCGGCGCAACTGCTGCGCGAAGCGGGCTTCAAGGTCGACGTGCAGGCTACCGACTGGGGAACCGTCATCAGCCGACGCACCAGCCAAAAGCCTGCGAATGAGGGTGGTTGGAACATGTTCTTCACCAACTGGGCCGCCGCCGACGTGATCAACCCGATTGTCAATTTTTCAATCGGCGGCCAGGGCAAGAATGGCGGCTGGTTTGGCTGGGCGGATGATCCCAGGATTGAAACGTTGAAAGATGCCTTCGCGCGCGCCTCCTCGCCTGAAGAGCAGAAGAAGATCGCCGCCGAGATCCAGAAGGAAGCCTATGACCAGGTGATCTATATCCCGCTCGGGCAATTTCTGGCGCCGAGCGTCTGGCGGAAGTCGCTCACCGGCGTGCTCGACGGCCCGGCGACACCGATCTTCTGGAATATCGACAAGTCGGAGTGAGGATGGGGAGGGCGCCGCAAGCGGGTCTGCTCCACCGCTTGACTTTTTGGGTCTTCAGGGAATCGAGTGGGTGATTTTGCGGGAGTAGCCCTGAGGCGCGGTCTGGCTTGGACAGCGTTGCGGGGGAAAGCCGTCGAAGACGGCGCGTTTCAGAATCCGACCATCACCATCTTACCCGGTGCTCGCCGCTCCCAGATGCGGGCATGAGCCCCGCTAAGATTTTCGGCGTTGATGGGACCAAGCACTTCGGCGAGCGTCGTCCTGATCTGGCCGTAGTCGATCATCTCCGACAGTCGCGTCAGCAAATCGTGCTGGGCCTCCATGTCCTCGGTCTGGAAGATCGAGCGCGTGAACATGTTCTCCCAATGCGTCGAAACGCTCTTCACCTTGACGAGCCGGAGGTCGAACGGCTCCGGATAACTCGCACCGACGTTTCTGCAATCAGCGAGGCAACCGAACCAGTGAGCGCATCGGTGCACAATGGCTGTGCTGTTTCTCATGTTGTTCTCGGCGGTTGCTGACTTGCTAGAGTGCGATGACAGCGGTTGTCGAAGTTGACAGCCGGGACCAGAGAGCCGGGTACGCGAGGACGACGAATGATCGGCGCCGCCGGGCCGCCGCGCGCGTGATTGCGCCGCCGCGCACGAGTTATGATCTCCAAATCATTACCCGCTGGAATTGAGGGAGCAATGGCAAATTCGGCTCGGCTAAACCTGCATATTCCAGAGCCAAAAGTCCGGCCGGGCGACCAGCCTGACTTCAGCTATCTGAAAATCCCAGCGGCAGGGTCGGTGCCTCGACCGGACATCGCCATCTGCGCCAAGGAAATAGGCGCATATACGGATACCCTGATCCGTGTGCTCGACGACGACGGCAACGCCGTCGGCCCGTGGGATCCGAAACTGGAGCCGGAGACGCTGCGCCGCGGGCTGCGCGTCATGATGCTCACGCGCGCTTACGACGACCGGATGTTCCGGGTCCAGCGGCAGGGCAAGACATCCTTCTACATGAAATGCACGGGCGAGGAAGCGGTTGCCGTAGCGCAGGCACTGGCGCTCGAAAATACGGACATGTGCTTTCCGACCTATCGTCAGCAAGGCCTGCTGATCACCCGCAACTGGTCGATGGTCGACATGATGTGCCAGGTCTTTTCGAACTCCCGAGACCGACTGAAGGGCCGGCAGATGCCGGTCTTCTATTCGAGCAAGGAGGCCGGGTTCTTCAGCATTTCCGGTAATCTCGGCACGCAATACTGCCAGGCGGTCGGCTGGGCGATGGCCTCCGCGCTGAAAGGCGATACGCGGATTGCGGCGGCGTGGATCGGCGACGGTGCAACCGCCGAAGGCGACTTCCACTATGCCCTGACCTTCGCGTCTGTGTATCGGGTCCCGGTCATCCTCAATATCGTCAACAACCAGTGGGCGATCTCCACGTTTCAGGGGGTCGCGGGCGGCGAGCAGGCTACCTTCGCAGCGCGTGCGCTGGGCTATGGGCTGCCGGGCTTGCGTGTGGACGGCAACGATCTGCTCGCTGTATACGCGGCGACGAAATGGGCCGCGGACCGCGCCCGGGCCAATCGCGGCGCGACGGTGATCGAACTTTTCACCTACAGGGCTTCTGCGCACTCTACGAGCGACGATCCCGCGAAATATCGGCCGGCCAAGGAAGAGGAGAAATGGCCGCTCGGCGATCCGATCGAACGGTTGAAGCAGCATCTGATCGTCCGCGGCGAATGGAGCGTGGATCGGCACAGTGCCCAAGAGAGCGAAGTGGTGGAGGAAGTGACGACGGCGGTGCGGGAGGCCGAAAGCTATGGCACCCTTGGGAGCGGACCCACCCACAGCGCCAGCACGATGTTCGAAGATATATTCAAGGAGCCGACCTGGAATCTCCGCGAACAACGACAGCAGCTGGGGGTTTGACCGATGCCCGTCATGAATATGATCCAGGCCCTGAATTCGGCCATGGACGTCATGCTGGCGCGTGATTCCAATGTCGTCATCTTCGGCGAGGATGTCGGCTATTTTGGCGGCGTGTTTCGCGCAACCGAAGGCCTGCAGAAGAAATATGGTCTTAATCGCATCTTCGATGCGCCGATCGCGGAGGGCGGCATTATGGGGGCGGCTGTCGGCATGGCCGCATATGGCTTGCGACCCGTCGTCGAGATCCAGTTCGCCGATTACATCTATCCGGCGACCGACCAGCTCGTGTCGGAGGCCGCGCGCCTTCGCTACCGTTCGGGCGGCGAATTTACCGCGCCGCTGACCGTGCGCTCGCCCTATGGCGGCGGCATTTTTGGCGGTCAGACGCATAGCCAGAGTCCCGAAGCGATCTTCACGCACGTCGCGGGGTTGAAGACGGTAATTCCGTCCAATCCCTACGATGCGAAAGGGCTGCTGATCGCGGCGATCGAGGACGACGACCCCGTCATCTTCTTCGAACCGAAGCGACTCTATAACGGACCGTTCGAAGGTTATCAGGACAAGCCTGTCGTTCCCTGGTCCAAGCATCCTCTGAGCGAAGTTCCGGCGGACCATTTTACCGTGCCGCTCGGCAAGGCGAAAATCGTGCAAGAGGGCAAGGACCTCACTGTCCTTGCCTACGGCACGATGGTCCACGTGTCGGCGGCTGCTGCGCGTGATGCCAATGTCGATGCGGAGATCATTGACCTGCGCACGCTGCTTCCGGTCGATATCGAGGCGATCGAAGCGTCGGTGAGAAAGACCGGGCGCTGCGTCATCGTGCACGAAGCAACACGCACCGGTGGATTCGGCGCTGAGCTCTCCGCGCTGGTGCAGGAGAAATGTTTCTACCATCTCGAAGCGCCGATCGCGCGCGTGACCGGTTGGGATACGCCTTATCCTCACGTGCTGGAATGGGCCTATTTCCCAGGACCGAAGCGGGTAGCCGACGCGCTGCGCGCGGCCATGGAGACTTGAGATGGGGCGCTACGTCTTCAAGTTACCAGATGTCGGCGAAGGCACCGCCGAGGCCGAAATCGTCGCGTGGCACATTAAGCCGGGCGACTCGATTGCGGAGGATCAGCCGATCGTAGACGTGATGACGGACAAGGCGACGGTTGAGATCCCAGCGCCGGCCGCCGGCAAAGTCCTTTCTCTCAAAGGCACGCCCGGCGAAATGCTGTCCGTCGGCTCGGCGATCCTCGTGCTCGAAGTCGAGGGTCCGGGCAATGCGGAGACCGAAGATGAGATCCTGATCCTTCAGGTGGAGGGTCCGGGAAACATCGGCGCGCCACAGCAGAAGGCATCGCCGCGGTCCGAGCCGGCGCCCGAACCTGCAGAACCGGCGCCCTCGAAAGCCGCAAGCGTAGCGACAGAGCCCGCGCGCCCCTCAGCCGAGCGAAAGCCCACCGCGCAAGGCGCATCAAAGCCGGGATTTGCAACGCGGACGCCGGGCGAGAAGCCGATCGCCTCGCCAGCTGTCCGGCGACGCGCCTTTGAGGCGGGCGTCGAACTGCAATTCGTGCCGGGCACCGGCCCCGCCGGGCGGATAAGCCAGTCCGATCTCGACGCCTATATCGCGTCCGGCGGCAGCCTTGGAAAGATCGTGGCCGCCGGGCTCCCGAAGAAACCCGGGACGGAAGACATCAAGGTCATCGGCCTTCGCCGGACCATCGCGATGCGGATGCAGGACGCGAAGCGCCGCATCCCGCATTTCTCCTATATCGAGGAAGTCGATGTGACCGAACTCGAGGAGCTGCGCGCAAAAGTCAACGTGAAGTGGGGAAAGGCGCGGGGTAAGTTGACCCTACTGCCCTTCCTCGCGAAGGCGATGATCAACGCGCTGGCGGACTATCCGCAGATCAACGCCCGCTTCCATGACGACGATGGTTTCGTACGCCGCTATGAGGGCGTGCATCTCGGCATCGCCACTCAGACATCGGCCGGCCTCGTCGTGCCCGTCATCCGGCACGCTGAGGCGCTGACCCTATGGGAATGCGCAACCGAGATCGCCCGGCTTGCGGCGGCGGCGCGTGAAGGCAAGGCGACGCGCGATGAATTGTCAGGCTCGACGATCAGCATTACAAGTCTCGGCGTCCTGGGTGGTGTCGCGACGACGCCGGTGATCAATTATCCTGAGGTCGCAATCGTCGGCGTCAACAAGATACTGGAACGCCCCATGGTAAGGGACGACAAGATCGTGATCCGCAAGATGATGAACCTGTCGTCGTCGTTCGACCATCGTGTCGTGGACGGCTGGCACGCCGCCGAATTCGTGCAGCAGATCCGCGCCCAGCTCGAAACACCGGCGATGCTTTTCGTGGACTGAACCATGACCAACGAAATCAGGACAAGGGTTCTTGTCGTCGGCAGCGGGCCGGGCGGCTACGTGGCGGCGATCCGCGCGGGGCAACTCGGCCTCGACACGACGATCGTCGAGAATGAACGACTCGGCGGGACCTGTCTCATCCGCGGTTGCATCCCGTCGAAAGCGCTGATCCACGTTGCCGGCAAATTCGAAGGGATGCGGCATGCGGTTGACGGCAGTCCGCTCGGCATCCGCCTTGGTGAGCCGCCGATCCTCGATCTGCCCAAGACAATCGCGTGGAAGGAGACGATCGTCGACAAGCTCAACAGCGGCGTCGGCGCGCTGCTCAAGCGCGTCAAGGTGAGGGTCGTGCAAGGTTGGGCTACTTTCTCGGATGCAAAGACCTGCGTCGTCAGCGGCAACGGCGGTCCGGTGACGATCACCGCCGAACACGTGATCCTGGCAAACGGCTCCGAGCCGGTTGAACTGCCGACGTTGCCGTTCGGCGGCACGGTGCTCTCTTCGACCGAAGCGCTGTCGCTTCAGGAAATTCCGGAACAGTTTGTCGTAGTGGGGGCCGGTTATATTGGGCTCGAACTCGGGATCGCCTTCCGCAAGATGGGTTCGAACGTCACGGTGGTCGAAGCGCTGGACCGTATCCTACCGCTGTATGACGAGCAGCTCACCGATCCCGTTCGCAAATGGCTCGACCGCAACGGCGTCGCTCTTCATCTGGGCGCGAAGGCGAAAGGACTGACCGGCGAGGCCAATCGCAGGAACCTGCAGGTCGAGTTGAAGGATAGTCAAAGGCTCGACATTCCGGCCGACAGGATCCTCGTCACCGTCGGCCGCCGGCCGAGGACCAAAGGCTGGGGTCTTGAGAAAATGGCGGTGGATATGAAGGGACCCTTCGTCAAGGTTGACGATCAGTGCAAGACGTCCGTCAAGAACGTCTGGGCCATCGGCGATCTCGTCGGAGAGCCGATGCTCGCGCACAAGGCGTCGGCGCAGGCCGAGATGGTAGCCGAGATCATTGCCGGCAAGCCGCGGCGATTCAAGCCGGCGACCATCCCGGCCGTGTGTTTTACCGAGCCCGAGATCGTCACGGCCGGCCTGCTGCCGGCCGAAGCGAAGGCGGCCGGCATAGATGCAATCACCGGACTCTTCCCGCTTTCAGCGAACGGTCGGGCGCTGTCGATGGAAGGCGGCAACGAAGGCGGTTTCATCCGAATCGTCGCGCGCCGCGACAATCATCGCGTACTGGGCGTGCAGGCGGTTGGTACCCACGTGTCCGAACTCTCCGGCGAGTTCGTCCATGCGATCGAGATGGGCGCGGTACTCGAGGACGTTGCCGGCACAATTCATGTTCATCCGACGTTGACCGAAGCCTTCCACGAATCCGCCCTGCGGGCATTGGGCCATGCGATCCATATCTGACGCGCCACTGGTTGGGACCTGACGATGCGCAACCCATCACCACCATCGAGGAACTTCGGGTGCTACACGCTCTCCACCAAGTGTGTGCTCGATCAAGGACCCGCATAGGGTGCAGTATCGCAACTTGAACACAGACTTGCAGACCTCTTGACCGGACAAACCGCCATGAACTTCGACCTTAATGAAGACCAGACTGCGTTCCAGGATGCGGCGCGCAGCTTCATGGAAGCGGAGCTTCTTCCGCACGCGGCGCAGTGGGACGAAGAGCACATTTTTCCCATCGATGCTTTGCGCAAGGCCGCCGAGCCGCCTACATCTCCATCCACAATATGGCCTCGTGGATGATCGACGCCTTTGCCAACGAGGATGTGCGTCACCGTTATCTGCCGAAGCTTACCACGATGGAGCACTTCGGCAGTTACTGTCTGACCGAACCGGGAGCGGGTTCCGACGCCGCCTCGCTTCGCACGCGCGCCGAACGCGAAGGCGACCATTACGTCCTGAACGGCACCAAGGCGTTCATCTCTGGCGGTGGCGCCAGCGACGTCTACGTCTGCATGGTTCGAACGGGAGGGCCGGGCCCGAGCGGCATTTCGTGCATCGTCGTCGAAAAAGGCACGCCCGGCCTCTCCTTTGGCAAGCAGGAGAAGAAGCTGGGATGGAACAGCCAGCCGACCGCCGCGGTGATTTTCGACAATTGCCGCGTGCCGATTGGCAATCTCGTCGGCAACGAGGGCGACGGCTTCAAGATCGCGATGAAGGCGCTCGATGGTGGGCGCATCAATATCGGTGCTTGCTCGCTCGGCGGCGCGCGAGCGTGTCTTGAAGCGGCCAAGACGTATCTTGGAGTACGCAAGCAATTTGGAAAAACGCTGTCGGAGTTCCAGGCGCTGCAGTTCCGCATAGCCGACATGGCAACCGAACTCGAGGCTGCCCGGCTGATGGTCCGGCGCGCTGCGGTTTCGCTTGACCAGCGCAGTCCTGACGCGACGATCCATTGCGCAATGGCAAAACGGTTCGCGACCGACGCCTGTTTCAAGATCTGCAACGAGGCGCTGCAACTTCACGGCGGGTACGGCTACACCAAGGAATATCCGATCGAGCGCTATCTCCGTGACCTGCGTGTCCATCAGATTCTCGAAGGGACCAACGAGATCATGCGGGTCGTCATCGCACGCCGCCTGCTCGCATCCTAGGGGAACGCAATGATTGGCTTTTCTGTTTAGGATGTTGGCCAAGACGAAAATCGGATCGGATCGGCGGACCATCAAAGTCTGCGACGGGAGCGTATAATGACCAATTCACAGGATTCCTCCAAGCCGCCGCTTGCGACGTCGCCCTTGGAGGCCGGCCGTCAATGGCTCGAACTGGCGGCCAAGGCGCAAAAGGTTTTCCTGGATCAGATCAAACCGGACGCGGTGCCGCCGCCCTTCATGCCACAGGACGTCGCGCACGCCTTCTCGGAAATGGTCGCCAACTTGATGCGGGATCCCTCGAAACTCGCCAAGGCCCAGGCCGATCTGTGGCAGGGTCACGCGGCGCTTTGGCAAGACATTTTGACCGGGCGTTCTCGTCCCGAGGAAGACCAGCCAGCCTCTACCAAGGACCGGCGCTTCAAGGACGAGGAGTGGGATAAGAACCTCGCCTTCAATACACTCAAGCGCAATTATCTGATCGGCGCCGAATGGTTGCGTAAACTGGTGGGCGACCAGAAGGACTTGCCGCGGCCGACGCAAAAGAAGCTCGAGTTCTTCACCGAAAGGTTCATCGACGCCGTGTCACCGACGAATTTTGCGGCGACGAACCCCACCGTGCTGCGAAAGACATTCGAGACCGGGGGGGCCAACCTGGTCAAGGGATTCTCGAATCTCCTCGATGATATCGCGGCAGACGCCGGCCACGTCCGGCGCACCGATCCCAATGTCTTCGAAGTCGGCGTCAATCTCGCCACGACGAAAGGAGGCGTGGTTCTCCGCACCGACATGATGGAGCTGATCCAGTACGAGCCGAGCACCGAACAGGTCCAGAACACACCGCTTCTGTTGGTGCCGCCATGGGTCAACAAATATTATCTGTTCGATCTGCAAAAAAAGACCAGTTTCATCAAATGGGCCGTTGACCAGGGTTACACGGTATTCGCGATTTCCTGGGTCAATCCGGATGCGCGTCACGCCGAAAAGGATTTCGAGAACTATTGGCTTGAGGGACCATACGCCGCGTTGCAGGCGATCGAAAAAATCACGGGTCAACGCAGTTCCCACATCGTATCCTATTGCCTGGGCGGCACACTGACGGCTTCTGGCTTGGCCCATCTGACCGCAATCGGCGAGGCTGACCGCGTCAAAACCGCAACGATGATCGCAGCGATGACCGATTTCGCGGAATTTGGCGATTTCGAAGCATTCGTGACCGAAGAGCAGATCAAGACGCTGGAAGAACACCTCAAGTACAAGGGCTATGTCGATAGCGCGGACCTGACGCGTCTCTTTGCGCTGCTGCGCGCTAACGATCTGATCTGGTCGTCGGGCATCAGCAGCTATCTGCTTGCTGAAGATGCCGTCGCCTCGGATCTTCTTTATTGGTTCGCTGACGGCATCGGCATGCCGGCCAAGATGTTGCGGACATTCATGCGCAGCATCATCCTCAACAACAGCCTCACGAAGCCGGGCGCCATCGCGATAGGCGGTGTCCCGATCGATATAAACGATATCCGTACGCCGCTATTTTTCGTGTCGCTGCGCGACGACCACGTTGCTGGCTGGCAGGACACCTATCGCGGATTCTCGGCGGATCCGGCCACAATGCGGGCACCATCAACCCGCCGGCGGCGAAAAAGCATGGTTACTGGACCAATCCCGAAATGCCCGCTGACGCAGAGGACTGGTTCAGGAACGCGAAGCGCAATGAGGGCTCCTGGTGGCCCGAGTGGTCCGCGTGGCTGAAGGAACGCAGCGGCGGCGAGGCCGCAGCGCGCGCTGTCGGCGACGGCCCGCTGCCCGTTCTGGAGGCCGCGCCCGGTTCTTATGTAAGGGTGCGCCATTAGGCGGAAATCCGCAGCGGGCGCCTGCCCAAAGACCAAATCTGCAAGGCGCGGGTGGCCGCACCCCTCTAGCGTGCGCCACCATCGATAGCGACGGCTTGCACCTCATAAAGGTTCAACAGGCGGTGAAATGAAAATAGGTTCGCCTGCACGGCCGCGCTCCGATGGGTCGAAAGACGTTTCCGGAAAGAAAATCGAGCGGTTCTTCTGCACCTCGCCAAAGATGAAATCCGAGACGGTGCGCACGCGGGTCAGGTTTTTGTTGTCCTCATGCAGCAGGACATACAGGCTCCTGCGAAAATTTATCTGCGCGGGAAGAACCGGCACCAGCGCCTCGTCCCGGTAGGCGACATAGCTCGGCAGCACCGCGATTGCCTCACCCTCCTTGACCGCCTGAAGCAGGGGCAGGACGTTCGCGCTGCGGAACTGGACGGGCGGGACCAGCGCGAACTCGCTCTGATGAAAGTGCATTGCGTCGACGTCGCAGATATAGCCATCCGAAAGAATATCGGACAGCGAACGGATCGGGGGACGGCGTTCCAGGTAGTTTTGCGAAGCAAACAGGCCGGCATGATAGTTGGTCAATTTCCTTGAAATTATCCGCCCCTCGATGGGGACGGATGAACCAACAAAGATGTCGACTTCGCGTTGAGACACGCTTGAAGCGCTCGTGATGGCAAGAAGGTCGATGTGCAGCTTGGGATGTATCTTGCAAAGGGCGGCGAGACGTGCCCCAAGGAAGCAGGCGGCGAAGCAATCGGGCGCGCCAATCCGAACGACGCCTTCGACCGCGGAATCCACATCGGAAAGCTCCGCCTCGCACGCGTTGATCGAGGCCTCCACGACCTCGGCCAGGCGCCGAAGCCGGGTCCCGGCCGCGGTTGGCACAAAGCCGGTCGGTCGGTGCTCAAACAGTTTGGTGTTCAGCGCGTGCTCGAGGCGCGCAATGCGGCGGGATACCGTTGCGTGATCGACGCCCAGATGCTGGCCGGCAGCCGAAACGGTCTTGTGGCGGTACACGCCCAAAAAGAAGCGCAGATCATCCCACTCAAAGCGACGATAACGGTGTCCCACAACGGCCTCCGACCTCCCTGAAATTATACCCAGATTAATCCAGAGGAGGCCGTTAACTTCACTGCTTTTTCGACAAATCGGCGCTCTTGACCGAAGAATATTTTGTTTTTATGAGATTTTACCGAATAATGTATTCAGTCCAGCAGCGCCAGTCGACCGATGGAGATCACCCGCGCAGAGCCTTGAACGCCTGGGATCAGGCCCACAGCATAGTCGATAGCTGCCTCGAGGCTTTGCAAGGAAGGGTCGTCTTCTTCCACCATATCAGAGAGTTTATCCAGCCCAAGAGTGATGTCGGCGTTCCTGCCAGCCGGGTGGTGCTCAGATGTGATCCAATTGAAGGCAGACATGCCATTGCAATCGATCGCCTCGCTGACGGCGAGTGCGACGGGGTCGCGGGCGAGGGCGTAAAGTATGTTGCCCGGAGTCGAGAGTTGCCTGCGGCTCCGCGAGCCGCGGCTTTCGAGAGGAAAACCCGAATGGGACGAACGCCATCAGAAAAACGGTCTGCCGCGAAGAACAACCACCTCGACTTGACCGACCGCAAGATCCTGTCCGCGCTGATGCGGGATGGGCGCTTGACCAACAGCGAACTCGCCGCGAAGGTGGATCTTTCGCCATCCTCCTGCTGGACGCGCGTGAAAAGACTGGAAACAGAAAGGGCGATCGAGCGGTATGCCGCCATCATCAGTCACGCGGCGCTGGGACTGGCCAATTTTGTGTTTGTCGAAATCACCTTGGAGAAGCACGACGACAAGGTTCTCGATCGGTTCGGCGCGGCGGTTGCGCGGATGCCGGAAGTAGTAGAAGCAAATCTGGTGACCGGAGAATACGACTACTTGATCAAGGTGGCGGTGCGGGACAATGCCGACTACGAGCGATTTCTGCGGGAACGGCTCTATCGGATCGAAGGCGTGCGCCACACGCGCTCGACTTTCTCGCTGCGCGCGCTCAAATGGTCAACTTCCGTCGATCCGCTCCTGCTGGGCGAACGCTGACGGGTTCGGACAACAGGCGGCCGAAGCAGACGGGATCGACGACATCGAAGCGTGGACGGCAGTGAAGGGGGCGTACCGAAGACGTCGTCAATTCAAGCCGCGATCCGCAGATCCTGCGCGCTATTGGACGGCGGCGTGCTGCGGAATCTTTGCACAGTGCATGAGCACTTTTTGGCGTTGTGAACCCGATCGCAATGGTAAAAAACGCTACCCAAACCTCTACCAATGTGCGCTCATTCGAATTTGAGACCCTCGAACGGAACCGGGGCTTGAAGCCGGTCTGGCGGCCGGCGCGCTGGGTAGGTCCGGTGGACGATCGCAGGTGCGCGCCTCTGGCTGGCTCTGTCGGTGCGGCCCGCGTCCAACAAATGAGTGCCATGGGCCAGGGAAACAGGTTCGCGATGGACGCCAAGACCAGCATCAAGTCGAGACTACCGAGCCGTCATGTGACGGAGGGCCCGGAACGGGCGCCGCATCGCTCGTATCTCTATGCCATGGGATTGACGACCCAGCAGATCCACCAGCCATTCGTTGGCGTGGCTTCGTGCTGGAATGAGGCCGCGCCTTGCAACATTTCGTTGATGCGTCAGGCGCAGGCCGTCAAGAAGGGTGTTGCATCCGCTGGCGGCACGCCGCGCGAATTCTGCACCATCACCGTGACCGATGGTATCGCGATGGGCCATGACGGCATGCGCTCGTCATTGCCGTCGCGCGAATGCATCGCCGATTCCGTCGAACTGACCGTGCGCGGCCATGCGTACGATGCGCTCGTGGGTCTGGCTGGCTGCGACAAGTCGCTGCCGGGAATGATGATGGCGATGGTCCGGTTGAATGTACCGTCGATCTTCATCTATGGCGGCTCGATCCTTCCCGGCAATTTTCGCGGCCAGCAGGTCACGGTGCAGGACATGTTCGAGGCCGTCGGCAAGCATTCGGTCGGCGCCATGTCTGACGCCGATCTCGATGAAATTGAGCGGGTGGCTTGCCCGTCGGCCGGCGCGTGCGGCGCACAATTCACCGCGAACACCATGGCGACGGTATCGGAGGCCATTGGACTCGCGTTGCCGTATTCGGCCGGCGCACCTGCGCCGTACGAAATTCGCGATTCCTTCTGCATGACCGCCGGTGAAAAGGTCATGGAGTTGATTGCCCTTAACATCCGCCCGCGGGATATCGTCACGCGGCGCGCGCTGGAAAATGCGGCTGCCGTGGTAGCGGCTTCCGGCGGATCGACCAATGCTGCGCTGCATTTACCGGCGATCGCACATGAATGCGGGATCAAATTCGATCTTTTTGACGTCGCTGAAATATTCAAGAAGACACCCTATGTCGCGGATTTGAAGCCGGGCGGTCGGTATGTCGCCAAAGACATGTTCGAGGTCGGCGGCATACCGCTTCTGATGAAAACGTTGCTCGACAACGGCTATTTGCACGGTGACTGCTTGACGGTCACGGGCCGAACGATCGCCGAGAACCTCGAAAGCGTGAAATGGAATCCGCACCAGG
>NZ_JBEKXH010000078.1:0-19230 GCF_049512235.1 Bradyrhizobium sp. | reverse complement strand
AAAATGGATCATGCGTTCAAGACGCCGGGACTTCGCGAGATATCGAGCCGCGGCCCATACATGCATGACGGCTCCATGCCAACGCTCGAGGACGTCATCGAGCACTATGACCGAGGAGGCGTCGACCGTCCAAGCCGTTCGGACCTGATCGTGCCTCTTGGTCTCTCGAAGCAAGACAAGCTCGATTTGGTCGCATTTCTCGAATCTCTATCCAGCAAACTGACGCCGACGACCATACCGGTATTTCCTCATTGAGCTTGACCGCTCGGACAGACAGGAAGCTTCATGCGTATCATTGTTGCCATCGTAGCCCTGGGATTGTTCGGGCCGACGGCCCTGGCATTGGCTGCAAATCATACAGTTCACCAAAAAGGCCGGATGTTCTCGTCCGACATCACCACGATCAGAAAGGGCCAGGTAGTTGTCTTCCTGAATGACGACACTGTGCCGCACAACGTATTCTCGGCGAGCATTGGCAACGAATTCGATCTCGGTTCGCAGCGTCCGGGCTTATCGACCGACGTAACGTTCTCCATAGCTGGTGAAGTTGTGATCATGTGCGCGATCCATCCCCGAATGAAGATGACCATAGTGGTTACGGAGTAGTGATCCGGCCGCCCCTGAAGGACTGCTGATGTCCATTCGATACAAGTTCTTTTTCGCGTTCAGCGTACTCGTCGCGCTGGCTTGCGCCCTGGCGCTTTACGGGTTCCGCGGGGTGTCCGAGTCAGGCGATCGCGTGGCCCGCCTGTTTGACGGGCCACTGATTGCGATCGAGCATGCCCGGTCCGCCCACGCCGCTTTCAACGAGGCTCGCGTGCTCATTCAAACAGGAGGCAGTAGCGACGCTCTCACGACGCCTTTGCAACCCCTTGGAATGCTGCTAGCGGGTATCGCCGATGACCTCAGCATCGTCGATGAGCGGGTCAAAAACACAAGCGTCGCATCGGCTCTGTTGCGGGCGAAGGCGCGAATTCACGACTGGTCCGAAGCCGAATTGAGCATACTCGATCCACCCTTGGCGGGTCTTACGGCGATCCCAGCGCCATTCGCGATCGAGCGGAAAAGCGACGACGCGGTTGCCGCGCTTGATGACCTGGTGGAGACAGTTGCAGCTTACGGGTTCGAATACCGCATTGCCGCCGGAAATGCCGTCGCCGCGTCGCGCCAGACAATGTTGGTGCTGTCGTTTGGGGCGGCCCTTGTCGGCTTGTTACTCGCGGTCTCATTCTCGTATTCGATGAGCAAGCCGATCCTTGAAGCATGGCGGTTTGCCGAAAGCATCGCGGCGGGGAATTTGACCAATCGAATAGAAATACGGCGACAGGACGAGCTTGGAGGTCTTCAGCATTCTCTCGTCGCCATGCAGAGCAGTCTGAAGCACCGCGAGGACGAGGATCAAGCTCTGATGGAGCGAGTCCTGTTCATGGCCCACCACGACCAGCTGACGGGTCTTAGCAACCGGTTGCAGTTCACCCACGCGCTGGAAGACGCGATCCTGCGCTTGGACGATCAGGCCGACGCGTTCTCGGTTCTTGTCCTGGATCTCAATAAGTTCAAGAACGTAAACGATACCCTTGGACATCCCGTCGGCGACGAACTCCTGAGGCAGGTAGCGGATCGGCTGAGAGTCTCCGTACGGGAATCTGACGTCGTCGCAAGACTGGGTGGCGACGAATTCGCCATCCTTCAATCCGCCGTTGGCAGCAAGCCACAGGACGCGGCAATTGCTTTGTCGCTTCGGATTCAGCAGCTGTTTTTGCAGCCGTTTGATCTCGGCGGCAACACGGTAAACATCGGCACGAGTATTGGTATCGCTCTCGCTCCCGCACACGGAGCGGTACCAAGCGATCTCCTGAGGAAGGCCGACCTGGCACTCTACGAAGCCAAATCCAGCGGTCATTGCTTCACGTTTTTTGCCGCCAGCATGCTGCAGGTGGTCGAAGCCCGCCGGATCATGGAGGCGGAACTTCGGCTGGCGCTCGCTCGAAATGAGATGGAACTGCACTACCAGCCTGTCGTGGACGCCAGAACTGGCCTTACCTGTGCGGTCGAAGCCCTGATCCGCTGGCGTCATCCCGTCAGAGGTCTTGTTCCTCCCGATCAATTCATTCCGTTGGCCGAGGAGACGGGGTTGATCGTTTCCATCGGAGAATGGGTTTTACAAAGGGCCTGCGCGGACGCCGCGCGATGGCCGGAAAACATAACGGTTGCCGTCAACGTGTCGGCGGTTCAGTTCAAAAGAGGCGATCTTTTCGATGTCATCCTGGATGCGTTGGTCAAATCCGGCCTCAAGTCAAGCCGGTTGGAGCTGGAAATCACGGAGACCGTCCTGTTGGAAAACGAACAGGAGTTTTTGACGACAATCCGTCGATTGAAGAATATCGGTATCACCATCGCGCTGGACGATTTCGGGACAGGTTACTCTTCACTCAGCTATCTCACGAAATTCCCGTTCGACAGGATCAAGATTGACCGCTCATTCACCCAGGGAATGGGGATTCGTTCAGACTGCGATGCAGTCATTTCATCGGTTCTCACTCTCGCGCGCGGACTCAGTATCAGTATCACAGCGGAGGGCGTCGAGACCGACGAGCAATTTGCTCTGCTGCGTAACGCAGGCGTCGACTTCCTTCAGGGATACCTCTTCGGTCGGCCTGTCCCTCTGGGCAAGCTGCAGTTCTCCATGACGCCTCGCGGCGGCAGCCCGGCCGGGCGGCTCCTTTCCGCTTCCGTCCACCCGCAGCTCAAGGCCTTGCACGGGTAAACTTAATTCGTCCGCGCCCGCCTACCCGCGATCATTTGCCATCGCCCCCCAATACTCTCTCGGCGGCGCCGTCGACCCCCGCAGGATCAGCTCAGGCCTCAGCACCACGCGCTGGCGGCGGCCGGCGGGGTAGGCGATCGCGTCGAGCAGCAGGCGGGCGGCCTGGTTGCCCATGCTGCGCTGGGCAATGCGCACGGTGGTCAAGGGCGGCGAAAGCATGTCGACATAGGGCATGTCGTTGTGGCCGACCACCGAGAGGTCGGCGGGGCAGCGCAGATCGCGCGCGCTGAGCGCGTCGTAGATGCCGAGCGCCAAAAGGTCGTTGGCGGCGACGATCGCGGTCGGCGCGCCCCGGCGATCGAGCAGGCGCAGCGCGGCCAGCCGTCCTTCCTCGCGCGTATAGGCGCGCGTGGTTTCCATCATGATGTTATGCGCCGGTAAGCCTGCGCGGGTAGCGGCGAGCTTGAAGCCGGCCCGGCGCAGCGCGCCGGTCGAGACATGCTGCGGCCCGGCGATATGGCCGATGCGGATGTGGCCGAGGCCAACCAGATGGTCGACCGCAAGCCGCATGCCCGCTTCATCGTCGGTGACGACCGCCGGCAGTTTTCGCCCCTTGTCGCTGCGGTTGACCAGCACCACCGGGATCGATGCCGCGAGGCAATGGCCGACCACGGGATCGTTCAAGGTCACCGTTGCGAGCACGAGGCCGTCGACGCCGCGCGCGATCAGTTTGTCGACCAGTTCCTGTTCCCGCGAGGGATCGGGTCCGACGTCGACGACGATCGTGGCATAGCCTTCGGCGCCAAGCGTCTCCGTCACCCCGCTGAGGATCGGCGGGAAGCCGGGGTCGGCGATATCGGGTGCCAGCACGCCGATCAGGCCGGAGCGCCCAGTGCGCAGGCCGGCGGCGGTCACATTCGGTTGATAGCCCAGTGTCGCCGCCGCGGTGCGGATACGCCTTGCCACATCGGCCGCGACCAGATGGCTCATCGCCGGGCTGAGCGCGCGCGACACCGTCGAGGGGTGCACGCCGCATTTTTCCGCGACATCCTTGATCGTTGGGCGGGATGAAGCCGCGGGTTTTGCCACCCGCAAGGTTGCAGTTCTGCCTTTGTGCACCATTCGCAGCCAGTTCCGTCCTCGCGCCAAGGTCCGGTCGGGCATGGCAGGCCCGCGCCGCCGTCCTTGACAGGCGCCTATAAAACCCATTATGCAATCGATTGCAAGCACCTCCAGCCGGTCATTCCCCATGAATGTTTCGAACGCGCTTTCGCCGCATCTGATCCGCCCCGAGCATCTCGATCCGCATTGGCGCTGGGATCGGGCGATACCCTCGCACGGCCATATGTCGGTCGATTTCGAACGCCGGATCGATTTCGACCGGCTGCGCCACTACCGGCTGGCGCGGGCGCGAGCGGCGCTGAAGGCCTCGCCATGCGGCGCGTTGCTGTTGTTCGACGTCAACAACATCCGTTACATCTCCGCCACCAAGATCGGCGAATGGGAGCGCGACAAGCTGTGCCGGTTTGCGCTGTTGGCCGGCGATGGCGAGCCGATCGTCTGGGACTTCGGCTCGGCCGCCGTGCATCACCGCATCAACTGCGACTGGCTGGTGCCGGAAAATTGCCGCGCCGGCATGCTCGGCATGCGCGGCACGGTGCCGCCGGCGGTCGGACTGATGAAAGCGCATGCCGAGGAAGTCATGAGCCTGCTGCGGGCGGCCGGCGTCGCCGACATGCCGGTCGGTGTCGATATCGCGGAGACCGCGATGTTTTTCGAACTGCAGAAGGCCGGCATCAAGGTCGTCGACGGCCAGCAAATCATGCTCGATGCCCGCGAGATCAAGAACATCGATGAGATCATGCTGCTCAACCAGGCCGCGGCCATGGTCGACGGCGTCTACCATTCGATCTACGAGGCGCTGAAACCCGGGGTGCGCGAGAACGACATCGTAGCCCTCGCCAACAAGATTCTCTACGAGATGGGTTCCGACGACGTCGAGGCGATCAACGCGATATCAGGCGAGCGCTGTAATCCGCATCCGCATAATTTCACCGACCGCATCTTGCGGCCGGGCGACCAGGCCTTCTTCGACATCCTGCAATCCTATCAGGGCTATCGCACCTGCTATTACCGCACCTTCAATATCGGGCGCGCGACGCCGGTGCAGCACGACGCCTACAAGCAATGCCGTGAATGGCTGGACAACGCGATCGCGCTGATAAAACCGGGGGTCGCGACCGACACCGTCGCCAAGGTGTGGCCGAAGGCGGAAGAGTTCGGCTTCCCGAGCGAGATGGCGGCGTTCGGGCTGCAGTTCGGCCATGGCCTGGGGCTCGCGCTGCACGAACGCCCGATCATCTCGCGGCTGGTGTCCTTGGAAAACCCGATGGAGATCAGGACCGGCATGGTGTTCGCGCTGGAAACCTATTGCCCGGCGAAGGACGGGTTTTCGGCGGCCCGTATCGAAGAGGAGGTCGTCGTCACTGACAGGGGGTGTCAGGTCATCACGCTGTTTCCGGCGGAAGAACTGCCGATCGCCAATCGCTATTGAGGAGACCAAAATGACAAAACATTCCCTCGGCTGGATCGGCATGGGACGCATGGGCTATCCGATGGCCGAGCGGTTGCTCGACGCCGGCAACTCCGTCGCGATCTGGAACCGGACCCGCGCCAAGGCCGAGCCACTGACCAAGAAGGGCGGGCGGATCGTGGATCAGCCGAGCGAACTTGCCGGCGCGGACATCGTGTTCACGATGGTGTCGACCGGTGGGGATCTCGAACAGGTCTATTTCGGCGACAACGGCCTCGTCGCCGGCACGTCCGGGTCACGCCCAAAAATCCTGGTCGACTGCTCCTCGATCGGGGTCGAACAGTCCGAAGCGATCCGCGCGCGGCTGAAGCAACTGGGTTGCGAATTCATCAGCTCCCCGGTTAGCGGCAACGGCAAGACCGTCAAAGCCGGCAAGCTCTCTTGCGTCGTGTCCGGCCCGAAGCCGGCCTTCGACCAGGTGCAGCCTTACCTTTCGACCATCGCCGCCTCCGGGGTCTCCTATGTCGGCGAGGGCGAACTGGCGCGCATCTGCAAGATCGCGCACAACGTCTTTCTCGGCGTCGTGATCCAGAATCTCGCCGAGATCACCATCCTGGCGCAAAAGGCCGGGGTGCCGCGCCACGCATTCCTCGATTTCATGAACGCCAGCGTGATGGGCTCGATATTCACCAAGTACAAGAGCAACGCGCTGGTCAATCTCGACTGGACCACGACCTTTACGCCAGCGCTGCTGCGCAAGGATCTCGATCTCGGCCTGAAGGCCGGGCGCGATCTCGACGTCGCCATGCCGGTGACGGCGGCGACGCGCGAGGCGCTGCAGAGCCATTTCGGCGCGGCGACGCTGAAGCCCGATCCGGCCGCTTATCTTGAGAGGGATTTCTCCGCGCTGCTGGAAACTGTCGCGCTGGCCGCCGGCTTGGAACTCTCGCCCGAGAACGTGCCGATGCCGACCGGGCTCGAGATCGAGGGCTGACTGGGCGCCATTTTCGCACGCGCTGCGGTGCGCGGAAGAGGCGTCGCAGGGCCTTGATCGCGGTCGGCCATCGAACAGGCGAGGGGGGTGCGAGACAAATCCCTGCTGCGGGTTGAATTTCCGCGTGCGCCTCTCAGCTCTATGGGTGGCAATCACAGGAGACTCCCATGCGCAAGACCGCCCTTATCGCAGCCATCGCCTTTATGATGCTACCATTGGCAGGGTTGGCGCAGCAGTCACCGGGAACGATTGGCAGCCCCCCGCCTGAGGAAGGTGCTGCCCTACCGTCTGCAACACCTGCGGCGCCGCCGCGCGACGTTGCTCCGCAGGCGGGCAGCCCCTTGCTTCCAGGCGGTGAAACCGGCCTGGACAAAGTTGGCAGTGACGGTGTTTCCACAGTAACGGTAAAGGCCGCCCCCTGCGGCACAGCCGCCAGGGAAACGGACGGCTTTACCACTTGCGTCGGGATTCCGGCGGAACCTGCGAGGAAGCGTTGAACAGACCTGAAATAGACCTTGGGGATGCAGAAGGCCGCGCCTTTCGCTCACCCCGCCGTCCGCGCTCGCCGGCCCTCGATCGGGTAGGCCGGGTCATTGAAACCGGGCGTCGAGGGATGGCCTGACGCGACGAGGCGATCGATCAGGGCTTCGTCGTCGGACGTGAAGCGATAATCCAGCGCGCGCAGGTAATCGTCCCATTGCGCTTCGGTGCGGGGACCCGCGATCACGGCAGAGACAAACGAAGAGTTCAGCACCCATGACACCGCGAACTGTCCCGCGGTGATGCCCCTGGTCTCGGCGTGGCGCTTGATCTGCTGCGCCAGCTGCAGCGATTCCGGGCGCCATTCGGTCTGCATCATCCTGACGTCGTTGCGCCCGGCGCGGGTGTCCTTGTCGGGCGCAGCGTCGGGTGCGTATTTGCCGGTCAGCACGCCGCGCGCCAGCGGGCTGTAGGGCACGATGCCAAGGCCGTAATAGAGGCAGGCGGGGAAATGCTCGACCTCGGGCATGCGGTTCATGGCGTTGTAATAGGGCTGGCTCGCGACCGGGCGATCGATCCCGAGACGGTCGCAGATGTTGCAGATCTCGGCGACCCGCCAGGCCCGGTAATTGGAGACGCCGAAATAGCGCACCTTGCCTTTTTGAATCAGCTCGCTTATCGCGCGCACGGTTTCCTGCAGCGGCGTCGCATGGTCTTCCTTGTGCAGGTAATAGATGTCGATGTAGTCGGTGCCGAGCCGCTTCAAGCTTTCGTCGGCGGCCTGTAATACCCAGCGTCGCGACAGCCCGCCGCGGTTGGGATCATCTCCCATCTGGTTGGCCAGTTTGGTCGCGAGCACCCAGCTGTTGCGGCTGTTGGAAATGGCGCGTCCGACCACCTGCTCGGAATTACCCTGCGAATAGGCATCCGCGGTATCGATGAAGTTGATGCCGGCCTCACGCGCTTTCGCAACGATCCGTGCCGACGTCGCCTCATCGGTCGGGCCGCCGAACATCATGGTGCCGAGACAGATCGGCGAGATTTTCAGGCCGCTGCGGCCGAGTTGACGATATTGCATGGCGTGGGTCCTCCGAGTTGGTGTCGTCTTTCCGGCGCGCGCAGCCAACCTCAGATGTGCAATTGCACATCGGGGCATCCAGATATTCCGGTTCGATGCCTGGCATCGACCGGGAATGACGGATCGCTCCCTCGCACTTCGCGGGGAAGAGGTCAAAGTGCTCATTCGCTCTTCAATATCTTGAACACACCATTGGCCATGGCGATACAGCGTTTTTCCACGGTTAATTCGGTACTCACAAAGATCAGGCTGCGGGTCGAGCGGACCACGCGCGGCTTCGAGATCAGGACCTCGCCGATCTTGCCGGCCTCGACGAAATGGGTATCCATCTGCACCGTCGCCAGCATCGGCCGGCCCGATACGAATCGCGCGGTCATTCCGCAGCTGCGGTCCGCAAATGTCATCAGCACCCCGCCCTGGACCAGGCCGCGGCGGTTGTGATGCTTGTCCTGCGCGACCAGCGCATATTCATGCTCGCCATTGACGACCCGCTGCCACAGCGGTCCGACCAGGTGGATGAAGCCCGTGGTCTCGACGATGGTCCAGCCGGAGGCTTTGAGTTTCTCCGCGGCCCTGTCGCTCATCCCTGTCTCCCCACGGTCGTCCCGGCGAACGCCCGACCCATAACCACCGGCGCCGATGACAGGCCTCCCCCACCGTGCCAAATCAGATGACACGGCGTACGGGTCCCGGCTCGCGCGCGAATGTTTTCCCGGGACGACGGGGTCGTCCCGGGACGACGGGGTCGTAAGTCATTTCATCAAGCGCCGAGGTATTGTAGTCAAGCGCCCATGGTCAGGCCATTTGACGATGCCACCAGGCGGAAAATCGCGGAGCGCTGCGCCGACTTTGTGCGACTGCCGGCGGCCGAGCCGCAGCCTGCGCTGAAGCGCGCCGCCGTCGCCATCGTTCTGGTGGCGGCCGACGAGGGCGCTGCTGCAACGGCCTTGCTGTTGACGCTGCGTGCGACAGGTTTGCGCGCCCACCGCGGTCAGTGGGCGCTGCCCGGTGGACGCTGCGACGATGGCGAAACCTCGGTTGGGGCGGCGCTGCGCGAGCTGCACGAGGAACTCGGGCTTGAACTGGGCGCAAGCGATGTCCTGGGCTTGCTCGACGATTACCCGACGCGCTCCGGCTATCTGATCACGCCGGTCGTGGTCTGGGCGACCGCGCGTGCCGTCATCTCGCCCAACCCGGAAGAGGTCGCCTCGGTGCATCGCATTGCGCTTGCCGACGTCGAACGGGACGGTGCCTTCGACTTCGTCGGTATTCCCGAGAGCGACCGCCGCGTCATCCGGTTTCGTCATTCAGGCGATTTCATTCACGCGCCGACGGCGGCATTGATCTATCAGTTCCGCGAAGTGCTTGATGGCCGCGACACCCGCGTTGCCGAGCTGGAACAGCCGGTATTTGCCTGGAAGTAGGCGTTTGCCGGCCGCGCCGTTTTCCGGGCTGACTTGCGCTGCTTGCGCTTGCTACAAGCAACCCATGTCTCATCAAGCGATTCGTCGTTGTGCCGGAACTCTCGCGCTTGCGCTGCTGATCGCGCCGCGGGCCTTGGCCGCGGACGCGGTTCAGGCCGCGACCACCGGCGCGATGGCCCAGATGGCCTCACCGCAAGCGATCGCGGAATATCGCCGCAAGCTCGGCGAATATCAGGAAGCCCGCGCTGCATTCGAAGCGGAAGCCGGCGCCTATTGGAGTTCCATTGCCGAAAAGCGGCGCGGCCGCAACGCCAAGCGGCGCGAACATTTGGCCATAGGGCTCGACGACTATGTACTGACGCAGCCACCGGTCTATGCCGGGCCGAAGCGGCCGGTAAATCCAGAGCCATCCCAGCCCGAGCAAGCTCCCTCCGGGCGTAAATATATTCCGCTGGTCGCCGATCTCCTGACGGCCGCCGCGGAACATTTCCAGTTTGTGCCGCAGCAGCCGGCCCACGACATCGAGTTCAAGCGCGTTTATGCCCGCGTCGCGCTGGCGGCGGGGCTGACGCGCGAGCAGGCGGTGCGGGTCTATTCGTTCGAGACCGGCGGCAACGGCAATCATGACATGCAATCGGGACTGGAATACGCGCGGCCGGGCGCGCGCGCGATCTCGACTGCGATCGGCTATAATCAGCTGCTCACCACCAACACCGTCGAATTGCTCGCCGAGCAGGGCCACGAATTCATCCGCGCGCTTTCGGAAAGGGCCGCGGGCTTGTCCGGCGCGCCCCTCAAGGCGATGGATCACAAGATCGCGGTGCTGAAGCGGATGGTGGCGCTGGCGCAATCGGTGCCGGACGAATGGTCGGCGCACGAGCGGCTCGGCGACACCCCGCAGGGCTGGGCCATGCACGCCATGGTGCTGGATATCGATGTCGGGCCGCTGCTGCAGACCCACAAGCTTCTGACCTCGGTGATCTTCGCGCGTGCCAAGGGCTATAACCGCCCGCTTACCGCTGCCGAACTGGAGATGATGAACCTGACCGGCGACGGCACCGGGCTCGACATGGTGACGATGCCGCAGGCGATGCGCGAGCAGGTCCCGACCTCGAATTTCTTCCAGCGCTCCGGCTACGAGCGCAATCCGGTGGCGATCCGCCATAACACGGTGGCAAAACTGCTTGAAGTCACCGACAGCCGGATGGACAGCAACGGCAATTTGCCCGGCGCCAAGGAACTCGCGGCAGCGTTCTAGCGCCTCAGCCCGGCCCGAACATGAACCTGCCGTCGCCTTCAAGGTACGGTCCGGTCCGCATATAGAGCTGTCCGTTCTGGCCGATGAAGAACAGCGTGCCCTTGGGCACCTTCTTGGCGCCCTTCAGCAACAGGCCCGCATTGTTGGTGCCCATCCTGTAGGAAAAGGTCTTGCCGTCCTTGTCGTAGCCATAGCCCATGTCCGGCGACAGCACCCATGGCGTCGGCGCGGCTTCCTGCGCAAATGCGGCGGTGGTGAGCGCGACAGGCGCCGCGGCCATTGCAAGCGCCGCGGCCACACCAAGCGCCGCGGCCATCACCGGCAAGCCTGCTGCCGTCAAAAGGGTTTTGGTCGAGAATCGCGTCATCCTGCAGTCTCCCTGCCATCGGTCGGAAAGAATTGGGTTGGAAAGAATTGGTCTTGCCTGGCGGCGCTGCCGCCCGCATTGAACAAATCACGAACGCTGTTGTCCCGTCAATACGACGCGTCGATTTGTAACAGCGCGCGATCCAAAGACTTTGTGATTTCCCGCATCCCTCTTCGCGACTATCTTCCGGTTTCAGTCTAGAAGCGGTGCTTACAAGAATATGCATGGGGATGATTCAGATGAGCCTTGTCATTAAAATTTGTTGCAGCGTCGCGCTGTCGTTGGTGGCGCTGGTTCCGGTTGCCCGGGCGGACGATTTCGCACTCAGCCACAACCAGAGAATTTCCTGCAGCCGGGGGCTGGCCGCTGGAAAGCTCAGCACCGCGACCTGCAAATCCTACGCCTACCTGTTCAACGTCAAGACTTCGGAATATTTCAGGTGCCAGGTCAGCCTGGCGCTCACCCGCGACAACAAGGAAGTGATCAGCGTTCAGACCGACGGCGGCTGCGCCAAGAAGCCCCGCATCTTCGATAGCGACTCCAAGTACGAATTCGACGCCACCGAGACCGAGCCGCCCAACACCAATTCATTCTTCGGCCCCGGGGGCTATGCGATATGGGCGGCCGACACGTCAGCGCAAAAAGTCCGCGGCTGCATCACCATCTCGTCCGGCCTCGGCTCCGACATTTCGAAATGCCTGGATATGACCTTTCAGTGACGTGCGGCAAACGCGCGGCCGCATCTGCGGCGGTCGGCATCACGCCGTGCATTCTGGCGCGGGCCCGTTGGCGTTGATCAACGGGCCCCGGCCCTCAGTGGCCCATCCGCGCCGAGGCCGGATGGCCCGGGACCTTGAAGCGCTTGCCGGTATCGGTAACTTCGGTGCCGTCAACCTTCAGGATCGAGAAATCCCCGTCCAGGAAGTTGCCGGCCAGAATGTACTTGCCGTCGGGCGTGAACATCACCGCCTCCGGCAAGCCGCCGACCTCGATATCCCCGGTCTTGGTCACCTTCTTGCCGTCGATCTTCAGGATCGAGAGGCTACCGTTCTTCTGGTAGAAGAAAGCCTTCTTCATATTGGAGCCGCGCAGGATGGCGGCGACCGCGAGATCGCCCTTCGGCGACATCGCAAGCCCCTCCGGCCCGTCACCGACCACGACGCGGTCGATGATGCGCGGCGGGTTGGCTTCGAGGTCGATCACGCTTGTAGTATCGACATTGCCGTCGGACGAGCCGGCGCCGCCATTGTCGGAGGTGAGCGCGATCCTGCCGTTCGGCGTCACCACGACATTGTAGGGCCACTGGCCGGTCGGCAGATCGAGCTTGCTGTAGGTCACCTTGTCACCGGCGACGTCGAGCACCGAGACCTTGTGCGCGGGGAACCGCACCGCCAGCGCCCGCTTGCCGTCCGGCGTGAACATGACATGGGCGACGCTGTCGGGCATCGCCACGGTATCGATCAGCTTGACGTCGGTGCCATTGATGGAGAGCACGCTGATCGAATTGTCGCCGCGGTTGGCGACCAGCGCCATCTTGCCGTCGGGGCTGATGTTCAGCCCGGACGGCTGCTTGCCGGCGGCGATCGTCGCCGCCAGCCTGGGCGGGCTGGCCTTGAGATCGATGACGTAGATCTTGTTGTCCGGCACCTGCTTCCAGGCGTCGCCGTCTTTGACGACATCGACCGAATCCGCTACCAGCGCCACCGAGCCGGAGGGGTCGATGTCGAGATTGACCGGCGGCCCGACGATCGAATTCTTCAGCGGAAGGCTGGCGGCGATTCTCGGACTTTCTGGATCGGCAAGATCGACGATCAGGACCTGGTCCTTGCCAGGTGGCGACAGGACCGTCTTTCCATCATCGTCCCAGGAGACTTTCTCGTCGATACCGACGATCATGAACGGTTTGGCATGAGCGAGATGGAGGCTGGAGCCGGCGAGCAGGATGACCGCTCCCAAGCATAATCCAGTGGTGCGATTGACAGGCATCATGGGTTCTCCCGGATAAGACCGGCCTCTGACGGGCCGGTTTCGCATCCTAGCGTAGGCGGGGAAGCGCGGGGTTGCCAGTGCCAAACGCGGCCCCGTTTCCGCAGCCCCGGTGTTGGCCGATGGGATGGGTTGGCCATACTCTTCGGATTTCGCAAGCGCAGTCATCCGAGCTACAGTCAGCTCAAGAATGCCAGATCGGGAGAAAGTCGATGGAACGGCTCAAGGGCAAGGCAGCATTGGTGGTCGGCGCCGGTTCGATCGGGCCCGGCTGGGGCAATGGCAACGCGACTGCGGTGACATTTGCACGCGAAGGCGCGCAGGTCTTTTGCGTCGATCGCAACGCTGCCGCCGCCGAGGAAACCGTCAAGATCATCACGTCCGAAGGCGGCGAGGCGATGGCTTTCACCGCCGACGTGTCCCGCGCCGCCGACGTCGAGGCGATGGTGGGCGCATGCCTCAGGGCCTATGGCCGCATCGACGTGCTCGATAACAATGTCGGCATTGCCGAAATGGGTGGGGTGGTCGAGGTGTCGGAGGCGGATTGGGATCGGGTTTTCGCGGTCAATCTCAAGAGCGCCTTCCTTGCCATGAAACACGTCATCCCGGTGATGGCGCGGCAGCGCGGCGGCTCGATCATCAATATCTCGTCGATCGCCTCGATCCGGCATACCGGCGTGTCCTATGTCACCTATGCCGCCACCAAGGCCGCGATCAACCAGATGACGCGCACCACGGCGGTTGAATTTGCGCGGCAGCATATCCGGGTCAATGCAATCTTGCCGGGCCTGATGAAAACGCCGATGGTCGAACATTCCGTAGGCCTGGCGGCGAGTTATGCCGAGGGTGACGTCGAGGCCATGTGGCGCGCGCGCGACGCGCAGGTGCCGATGGGGCACATGGGAGATGCCTGGGACGTCGCCAACGCGGCGCTGTTTCTCGCCTCCGACGAATCCAGATACGTCACAGGCATCGAGCTTGTGGTCGACGGCGGGATTACGCTGAAATTCAGCTAGCGGGAGCGACGTCATGAACATCCCTGACAACAGCCGGTATTACGAGGTCCACGCCCGCTCGCTCCGGGATCCCCGGGGGTTCTGGGGCGAGGCGGCGCGCGACATCGACTGGATCGAGCCCGCGAAGAAAATCTTCGACCCCGCCATGGGGCTGTATGGCCGCTGGTTCGCCGGCGCCGTCGTCAACACCTGTTACAACGCGCTCGACCGCCATGTCGCGGACGGACGCGCCGGGCAGCTGGCGCTGATCCACGACTCCCCGCTTTCGGGCCACGTCACCCGATTGACCTATGCCGAGATGCTGGACGAAGTGAAGACGCTCGCGGCCGTCATGGTTGATTTCGGCGTCGTCAAGGGCGATCGCGTCATTCTTTATATGCCGATGGTGCCGGAGGCGATGATCGCGATGCTGGCCTGCGCGCGGATCGGCGCGGTTCATTCGGTGGTGTTCGGCGGCTTCGCGGCGAAGGAACTGGCGACCCGGATCGAGGACGCCAGGCCGAAACTGATCTTTTCGGCGAGCTGCGGGCTCGAGCCCGGCCGCATCGTGCATTACAAGCCGCTGCTTGACGAGGCCGTCAGGCTTTCAAGCGTCAAGCCCGAAGCCTGCATCATCCTGCAGCGGCCGCAGCAGGCCTGCGACCTCGCGCTTGGCCGCGACCACGACTGGGCCGATTTGCGAGCCGCCGCCATGGCGGCGAAGAAGTCCGCCGCTTGCGTACCGGTCCTGGCCACCGATCCGCTCTACATCCTCTATACGTCCGGCACCACCGGCGTGCCCAAGGGCGTGGTGCGCGACAATGGCGGGCACCTGGTGGCGCTGAAATGGTCGATGTTCAATCTCTACGGCGTCAAGCCCGGCGAAGTCTGGTGGTGTGGTTCCGATATCGGCTGGGTGGTCGGCCATAGCTACATCATCTACGGGCCGCTGTTTCATGGCGCGACCTCGATCATGTATGAGGGCAAGCCGGTCGGCACGCCGGACGCGGGCGCGTTCTGGCGGGTGATAGCGGAGCACGGAGCGGTCGCGCTGTTCACCGCGCCGACCGCCTTCCGCGCCATCCGCAAGGAGGACCCCGACGGCACCTTCATCCGAAGGTACGACCTGTCGAAATTCCGCACGCTGTTTCTCGCCGGCGAGCGCGCCGATCCGCCGACGGTGGAATGGGCGGAAGCGCAATTGAAGGTGCCGGTGATCGATCACTGGTGGCAGACCGAAACCGGCTGGTGCATCGCCGGCAATCCGGTCGGCCTTGGCCTTTTGCCGGTCAAGCACGGCTCGCCGACGGTGCCGATGCCGGGCTATCAGGTCGACGTGGTCGACGAGTCGGCCAAGCCAGTGCCCGCCGATACCATGGGCTCGATCGTCATAAAGCTGCCGCTGCCGCCGGGCTGTCTGCCGACCTTGTGGGAGCAGGACGAGCGTTGCAGGGAAGCCTATTTCAACGAATTCCCCGGCTATTACAAAACCTCCGACGCCGGCTTCAAGGACAAGGACGGCTACGTTTTCGTCATGGGGCGCACCGACGATATCATCAACGTCGCTGGGCACCGGCTTTCCACCGGCGGCATGGAAGAGATTCTCGCCGGCCATCCCGACGTCGCCGAATGCGCGGTGCTCGGCATCAAGGACGCCATCAAGGGCGAGGTGCCCTGCGGCTTCCTGGTGCTGAAGGCAGGCGTTATCAGAAGCCCTGCCGAGATCGAAAAGGAGATCGTGGCGCTGGTGCGCGAAAAGCTCGGCCCGGTAGCGGCGTTCAAACTCGCGATCACCGTGGGCCGGCTGCCGAAGACCCGCTCCGGCAAGATCCTGCGCGGCACCATAAAGAAGATCGCCGATGGCGATCAATGGGCGATGCCCGCCACCATCGAGGACCCCAAGGCGCTGGACGAAATCGGCGACGCGCTGAAGGGAAGGGTGTGAGAGGCGATGCGATTGAAGACCTCAACTCATTTCCTTGCGCTCACGCTCGTCGCACCGCTACTGGCAGGCTGCCTCGAGCGGGGACAGCCAACCATGGCTGACACCAGCGGCGACGATGACGCGTTCTGCCGCGCCAACAACGTCGCGGTCGGCTCGCCGGAATATGTCGCCTGCCGCAAGGATCGCGACGTTCAACGCAGCAACGCCAACGCGCGCATCGACCGTCGGCAGCGCGACCTCGGCGAATACATGCTGAACCATCCGGACCACCCCTGAACTCAACGAGGCCTGCCATGAACGAAGACGTCTTCAACGCCAGCCTGCGCAGGTTTCTCCGGAATAAGGTCTAACTCGCCACGCTGCCGAGTTTGGCGCCGATTGCGACGATCAGCATGACGCCGCCGGCATAGGCGAGATATTCCGGATGATGGCAGAACATCTGCGAGGTCGAGCAGACGTCGCCGGCCCAGGAAGTCCCGACCGAAATCTGCTCGGCGGCCTGCTTGAAGAGCAGCGCGGCCCCACCCAGCAACAGCGCCATCAGAAAGAAGAGGTCAGTCATCGCGATACCGTTCCACCTGTTTCGTCAATGGTATTATAGGCCTCTTTACGAAAAGTTAATGCTTCAGTCGGTCACGGACCGGTCAGGGGGGTTGCTCGCGCCCTTCGAGCAGGATGCTCCGACCTTCATCGCCCGCGGCCGGATCGGCGCATCGCGCCGCCCGAACTGGAGAGGGCTATTGGACGGTCATGTGCTCCACGGAGGTGCCGGAGGGCGGCGCCGGATCGATATCGTCGCAGTAAGCCCTTTCCTGCAAGGGCTCGCCCAGCTTCCTTGCGAGCATGGTCGCCCCGACATAGTCGGTCTTGCCGGATCCCAACAGCGGCACCGCGTCGACCACACGGATATCTGCCGGCACCGCGAGATCATGGGCGCCGATTGCTTTCGCATGCTTCTGGAGCGCCTCGCGGCTTGCGTCCCTCCTCGAGGTCAACCGAGACACTTTCCGGGCGCTCGGGGCGTCACTTTCCGAAGCCGAGGTCGAGGACCCGGTCGAGCACCTGCACCGGCTGGCCGACCGCTACCTGGATTTCGCCACGGAACACGCGAATTTGCTGCGGGCGCTGTTCGAGCACCGGATGGAAGACGACCGGCCGTATCCCGACGACCTGCTGGACATGGAGGTCGCCACATTCGCCCTGGTGCACAAGCCGCTGCTCAAGCTTTTGCCCGAATATCCAGCCGGACAGGTCGGCATGCTGGCGCGGACCCTGTTCTCCGCGGTGCATGGCATCATCTCGCTCGGCATCGAGGACCGGCTCGTTGCCGTGCCACCACAGAGCCTGAGGTTGCAGCTGTCGCTCTTTGTCGACACCTATCTTGCGGGCCTGGAAGCCTATGTTCCGGAGCCGCCATCCGATCTCCGGCCGGAACGCTAGAGCAGGCTGGGACTTTCGCGGCCAGCGACGTCCGTCGGCCTATTCCAGGTCCGGCTTCTTGCCGCCGATGGTCTTCAGCTTGGCGAAAACGGCATCGACGTTGAGGTCGTCGCGTTGCTTCTCGCCAGGCTCGAATTCCGGCTCTTTGCGGGTGGTTTCGGAGGCCGGCAGCAGGGTGGCGCCCCCATAGGCGGCATCGATCGGCTTCTCCTTGGCGGCGCGCTGCACCTCGAAGTCGAGTTCGATCTGGGAGCACAGGCCCAGCGTTACCGGGTCCATCGGAGTCAGGGTCGAGGCGTTCCAGTGGGTGCGGTCGCGCACGCTGGCGATGGTGGTCTTGGTGGTGCCGACCAGCCGCATGATCTGCGCATCCTTCAATTCGGGGTGGTTACGAACCAGCCACAGGATCGCGCTCGGGCGCTCATGACGGCGCGATACCGGGGTGTAGCGCGGGCCCTTCTTCTTGGCAGCAGGCGGCAGCGTCACCTTGCTCTCGCCGAGCTTGAGGCGATAGTTCGGGTCCTTTTCGCCCTTTTCGATCTCATCGCGGCTGAGCTGGCCGGTCGAAATCGGATCCATGCCCTTGATGCCCTGGGCGGCGTCGCCGTCGGCGATGGCGCGGACCTCAAGCGGATGCATTTTGGTGAAATCCGCCACCTGATCGAAGGTCAGCGCGGTGTTGTCGACAAGCCACACGGCAGTTGCCTTCGGCATCAGCGGTGCATTGCTCATGGCAAATCTCCTTGCACTTCGCCCACCTCTTTAGGAGGCGAAGCCGTCTGGTCATCATGACGGGAATTAAACCCTATATAAGCCGTCCGGGCGTCACCGCGCAATGGTTAGCTAAACGGCCTTGACAGGGCCCGAAAGCAGTCCCAAGTCCCTATGCAAATCGACCGTTCCCGCCCGTCGGCGAGGGTGATTAGGTTATGAGATCGTTTTCATGCAGGCCAAACCACCCCTGAAAATCGTACTTTGCTCGCCGCGGGGCTTCTGCGCCGGCGTGGTGCGGGCGATCGACACCGTGGAACGGGCGCTCGCCATCTATGGCGCCCCGGTCTATGTGCGCCACGAAATCGTCCATAACCGCTATGTGGTCGACAGCCTGCGGACCAAAGGCGCGATTTTCGTCGAGGAACTGGCCGAAATCCCCGACAATACCAACGCCCCGGTGGTGTTTTCGGCCCACGGGGTGCCCAAATCAGTGCCGGCGGACGCCCGCGCCCGCAATTTCTTCTCGCTGGATGCGACCTGCCCCCTGGTCACCAAGGTGCACCGCGAGGCGGCGATCCATTTCAAGCGCGGCCGCGAGATCCTGCTGATCGGGCATTCCCATCATCCGGAGGTGGTCGGCACGCTCGGTCAATTGCCGCCGGGCGCGGTGACGCTGATCGAGACCGCGCACGATGCCGCGACCTTCACGCCGAAGGACCCCGACAACCTCGCTTTTGTGACGCAGACCACGCTGTCGATCGACGACACCGCCGAAATCGTCGCCATGCTCAAGGAACGGTTTCCGAACATCTCCGGTCCGCACAAGGAAGACATCTGCTACGCCACCACCAACCGCCAGCTCGCGGTGAAGAAGGTGGCGCCGGTGGTCGATGCCCTGATCGTGGTCGGGGCGCCGAACTCGTCGTATTCGCAGCGGCTGCGCGAAGTCGCCGAGCGCGAGGGCTGCCCGATCGCGGTTTTGGCGCAACGCGCCAGCGATATCGACTGGTCGCGATTCAGCGGTCTCAAGAGCCTCGGCATCACCGCGGGCGCCTCGGCGCCGGAAGTGATCGTCGAGGAGATCATGGGCGCGTTCGCCGAGCGTTACGAACTGCATGTGGAGACGGTCTCGGCCGCGGAAGAGAACGAGTTCTTTCCGTTGCCGCGTTCGCTGCGGCCCGACGCAGCGGAATAGTCGCGATGGCGGTTTATACCGACGTCGCCGCCGACGAACTTGCGGAATTCCTGG
>NZ_JBEKXH010000077.1:0-19258 GCF_049512235.1 Bradyrhizobium sp. | reverse complement strand
CCTTGGAGAAGTTCGACGTCGAAATGATCGGCGCCAGCGCCGACGCCATCGACATGGCGGAAGACCGCGAATTGTTCCGCAACGCCATGACGCGCATCGGCCTGCCGACGCCGCGATCGCATCAGGTCAAAACGCTGTCGCAGGCGCTCGATGCGCTGGACGATATCGGCCTGCCGGCCATCATCCGTCCGTCGTTCACGCTCGGCGGCACCGGCGGCGGCATCGCCTACAACAAGGCGGAGTTCATCGACATCGTCGAACGCGGCATCGATGCCTCGCCGACCAGCGAAGTGCTGATCGAGGAATCGGTGCTCGGCTGGAAAGAGTTCGAGATGGAGGTGGTGCGCGACAAAAAAGATAACTGCATCATCGTCTGCTCGATCGAGAACCTTGACCCGATGGGTGTCCACACCGGCGATTCCATTACGGTCGCGCCGGCGCTGACGCTCACCGACAAGGAATATCAGATCATGCGCGACGCCTCGCTCGCGGTGCTGCGCGAGATCGGGGTCGAAACCGGCGGCTCCAACGTGCAGTTCGGCGTCAATCCGGCCGACGGGCGCATGGTCGTGATCGAGATGAACCCGCGGGTATCGCGCTCCTCGGCGCTGGCGTCGAAGGCGACCGGCTTTCCGATCGCCAAGGTCGCCGCCAAGCTGGCGGTCGGCTACACGCTCGACGAGATCGCCAACGACATCACCGGCGGCGCCACGCCTGCCTCGTTCGAGCCGACCATCGATTACGTCGTCACCAAGATTCCGCGCTTTGCGTTCGAGAAATTTCCCGGCGCCTCCACCACGCTGACCACCTCGATGAAGTCGGTCGGCGAAGTGATGGCGATCGGCCGCACCTTCCAGGAGAGCCTGCAAAAGGCCTTGCGCGGCCTCGAAACCGGACTGACCGGACTCGACGAGATCGAGATCGAGGGGCTCGGCCGCAGCGACGACAAGAACGCCATCCGCGCCGCACTGGGCACGCCGACGCCGAACCGGATTCTGCAGGTGGCGCAGGCGATGCGGCTTGGCTGGTCGAACGAGGATATCTTCACATCCTGCAAGATCGATCCGTGGTTTCTCGCCGAAATGCGCGGCATCGTCGAGATCGAAAACAAGGTCAGGAAAAGCGGCCTGCCCGGCAACGCGTTCGGCATGCGGACCCTGAAGGCGATGGGCTTTTCCGACGCGCGGCTGGCGGTCCTGGCTGGAATCACCGAGGCCGACGTCACGGCACGGCGCCATGGGCTCGGGATTCGGCCGGTATTCAAGCGCATCGACACCTGTGCGGCCGAGTTCGCCTCGCCGACCGCCTACATGTACTCGACCTATGAATCGCCGTTCGCGGGCGCTGCCGCCGACGAGAGCGCGCCTTCGGCCAAGAACAAGGTCATCATCCTTGGCGGCGGACCCAACCGCATCGGCCAGGGCATCGAATTCGACTATTGCTGCTGTCATGCCTGCTTCGCCCTGCACGATGCGGGCTATGAAAGCATCATGATCAACTGCAACCCGGAAACGGTTTCGACCGACTACGACACCGCGGACCGGTTGTACTTCGAGCCGCTGACGGCCGAGGACGTCCTGGAAATCATTGCCACCGAGCGGAAAAACGGCACCTTGCACGGCGTCATCGTGCAGTTCGGCGGCCAGACGCCCCTAAAACTGGCCCGCGCGCTGGAAGCCGCCGATGTGCCGATCCTCGGCACCTCGCCCGACGCCATCGATCTGGCCGAAGACCGCGACCGCTTCAAGCGCGTGCTCGACAAGCTGCGCCTGAAGCAGCCGAAAAACGGCATTGCCTATTCGGTCGAGCAGTCGCGGCTGGTGGCCGCCGATCTCGGACTGCCGCTGGTGGTGCGTCCGTCCTATGTGCTCGGCGGCCGCGCGATGCAGATCATCCGCGAAGAAAACCAGCTCAACAACTACTTGCTCGGCACCTTGCCGGAGCTGGTACCCGCCGACATCAGGGCGCGCTATCCGAACGACAAGACCGGGCAGATCAATACCGTGCTGGGCAAGAATCCGCTGCTGTTCGACCGCTATCTGTCCGATGCCACCGAGATCGACGTCGATTGCCTGTGCGACGGCAAGGACACCTTCATCGTCGGCATCATGGAACATATCGAGGAAGCCGGCATTCATTCCGGAGACTCCGCCTGCTCGCTGCCACCGCACTCGCTCGACGCGCAGATGATCACTGAGCTGGAACGCCAGACCCGCGAACTGGCGCTCGGCCTCGACGTGGTCGGGCTGATGAACGTGCAATATGCCATCAAGAACGGCGACATCTATGTGCTCGAAGTCAATCCGCGGGCCTCGCGCACGGTGCCCTTTGTCGCCAAGGTGATCGGCATGCCGGTGGCCAAGATCGCGGCCAGATTGATGGCCGGCGAGAAGCTCGCCGACTTCGACCTGAAGCAGCGCAAGCTCGGCCATGTCGGCGTCAAGGAATCGGTGTTCCCGTTCGCCCGCTTCCCCGGCGTCGATACCGTGCTCGGTCCGGAAATGCGCTCGACCGGCGAGGTGATGGGGATCGACCGCTCGTTCGAAGTGGCATTCGCCAAAAGCCAGCTTGGCGGCGGCACCCGCGTGCCGCGCAAGGGCACGGTGTTCGTCTCGGTCCGCGAGACCGACAAGACCCGGATCGCGGACGCGGTGCGGCTGTTATATTCGCTTGGCTTCAAGGTGATGGCCACCTCCGGGACGCAGCGTTTCCTCGCCGAGCGCGGCATCCCTACCGAAAAGGTCAACAAGGTGCTGGAGGGGCGGCCGCATATCGTTGACGCCATAACCAATGGCGAGATCCAGCTGGTCTTCAATACCACCGAAGGGCCGCAGGCGCTGGCCGACAGCCGCTCTTTACGACGAGCTGCCCTCTTGCATAAAGTTCCATATTACACCACTCTTTCAGGTGCCGTGGCGGCAGCCCAGGGCATCCGCGCCTATCTGGACGGGGACCTTGAGGTCCGCACGCTGCAGAGTTATTTTTCCGAAACCTGATCTTTGGGCCGCATTTTGCGGCCGCCAATTGATCGGCCGTGAAACCCTCGTGCCTGGAACTCGCCAGCCATGGGGGGGTTCTGTTTCGGCGTTTGTGCGTGCCGCGGATTGGTCCGCATGAAGTTGAAGGACGATGGAAGATGGTGGAAAAGGTTCCGATGACCGCCGGCGGCTATGCCGCCCTCGAGGTCGAATTGAAACAGCGCCAGTCGGTGGAGCGTCCGCGGATCATTGAGCACATTGCCGAAGCGCGCTCGCATGGCGACCTTTCGGAGAACGCGGAATATCACGCCGCAAAGGAAGAGCAGTCCCATAATGAAGGCCGTATCGCCGACCTGGAGGACAAGCTCGCGCGCGCCGACATCATCGACATCAGCAAGCTCTCGGGCGACACCATCAAGTTCGGCGCCACCGTCACCCTGGTCGACGAGGACACCGACAAGAAAGCGGTGTGGCAGATCGTCGGCGAACCGGAAGCCGATGCCAAGAAGGGCCGGATTTCCATCACCTCGCCGCTGGCGCGAGCGCTGATCGGCAAGAAGAAGGGCGCCTCGGTGGAAGTCATGGCGCCCGGCGGCGCCAAGGCCTACGAGATCACCAAGGTCGAATGGCGCTAGAGCCTGGCTGCCGAGCGGCAGGCCGCTAATAGGAGTGGCTGGACACACCGAAGCCGCGTTGTGGCGCAGCTTTGGTCGATCGCGGTCCGTCCCCGGGAGGCAGGCTTCGGCGGGCTGCATCTTTTTATATGTGCATGAGGGAACCGTCACCACTGACGGCTGTCCACGGGAATGCTAGACATCACCCGTCAACAGGGGACCACATGACATGGATGTACTTTTTGCCAAATGGCAGCCCGTCGCGCTGAGCTTGTTTCGCTTCATCACCGGTTTGCTTTTGTTTCAGTTTGGCGTCGCCAAACTTTTCAAATTTCCCCCGGTGCCGATGTTCGCAAAAGTAGAGCTGTTCTCGCTGTTCGGCGCCGCGGGGACCATCGAACTGGTGCTGGGTGGGCTGCTGATGCTTGGCCTGCTTACCCGAATTGTCGCTTTCATCCTGTCCGGTGAAATGGCGTTTGCCTATTTCATCGAACATTTTCCGCGCGGCTTTTTTCCCCTGATCAACAATGGCACCCTAGCCATCCTGTTCTGCTTTGCCTGTCTCTATCTCTCCACCGCGGGCGGCGGCCCGATCAGTCTCGATGCGATGATTCGAAACAAGGAGTGAAGGCGAGCCGGATCGATCAGCCCGCGACCTTGATTTCCAGCGGCACCGCCGCCTCGTATTTGGAATTGTGCAGTACCAGTGACGTCCTGACATTGCGGACATGCGGCGCCGCCGTCAGGCGCGTGACGAAATTCTGAAATGTCGCCATGTCAGGCGCCACGCATTTCAGAATGAAGTCGACTTCGCCCGAGAGCATCCAGCATTCACGCACCAAGGGCTCGGCGCGGACGAATTCCTCGAACGCGCGCAGATCGGCGTCGGCCTGGCTGGACAGATGCACCGATGCGAACACCGTGACATCAAAGCCGAGTCGGCGCGGATCCAACAGCCCGCGATAGCCCTGGATGTAGCCGGCCTGCTCCAGCGTCCGCACGCGGCGCAGGCAGGGCGGTGGCGAAATCCCGACGCGTTTGGCCAGTTCCACATTGGTGATTCGGCCGTCGGCCTGGATTTCAATGAGAATTTTAAGATCGATCTCGTCGAGGTTCTTCGGCACGTGGGTTTCCGGGCTACAAGGCAGGCGGACAAATAACGGTAATAGTCATAGCGCAGCCGGTGCCGGCCGCGCAATTTTATTGCTCGCGCGTCTCACCTTATCGGTCCCCGAAGGTAAAATTCGCTGATATGGATTGCAATTCTTGCATAGCTTGCCAGATATCCTAAACTTGGATTTGACACTTTTGGCGGCGCCGGGATGCCTTTCCGAGCGTCATCCGCCCAAGCACTGACCAGATCACCTTGAAGAGACGGACCTGCCCATGCCCGCCCCCATCCACGCCAAGGTCGTCATTATCGGCTCCGGCCCGGCCGGATACACCGCGGCGATCTACGCTGCGCGCGCGATGCTTGAACCCGTGCTGATCCAGGGCATCCAACCCGGCGGCCAGCTCACCATCACCACTGACGTCGAAAACTATCCGGGCTTCGCCGATGTCATCCAGGGCCCGTGGCTGATGGAGCAGATGGAAAAGCAGGCCGCCCATGTCGGCACCAAAATCGTCACCGATCTGGTTACCAAGGTTGAACTGGCACGCCGGCCGTTCCGCCTCAGCTGCGACAGCGGCGACGTCTATCTCACTGAGACGGTCATTCTCGCCACCGGCGCCCAGGCGCGCTGGCTCGGCACGGCGTCGGAAGAAAAGTTCAAGGGATTTGGCGTGTCGGCCTGCGCGACCTGCGACGGGTTTTTCTACCGCGGCAAGCAGGTCGTCGTCGTTGGCGGCGGCAACACCGCGGTCGAGGAATCGCTGTTTCTGACCAATTTTGCCTCGCAGGTGACGATCGTGCATCGGCGCGACCATTTTCGCGCCGAGCGCATCCTGCAGGAGCGCCTGTTCAATCATCCCAAGATCAAGGTGGTGTGGGACAGCGCCATCGACGAAATCTGCGGTACGGAAAACCCCGGCAAGGTCACCCACGTCCGCTTGAAGAATGTCAAAACCGGCGCGCTGACCGAACTGCCGGCCGACGGCGTCTTCATCGCGATCGGGCACGCCCCGGCGACCGACCTCGTTGCCGGCCAGGTCAAGCTGAAGCCGTCCGGATATGTCGAGGTGGCGCCGAACTCGACCGCGACTTCGGTGCCGGGCGTGTTCGCCGCCGGCGACGTCGCCGATGAGACCTGGCGGCAGGCGGTCACGGCCGCGGGCCTTGGCTGCATGGCCGCCCTCGAAGCCGAGCGTTTTCTTGCTTCAAGCGCCAGCGAGCGCGCGGCGGCGGAATGATCATGGCACGAACTCGGGACGGATTTACCGACATGGATTGGGACAAGCTGAAGGTGTTTCACGCGGCGGCGGAAGCGGGCAGCTTCACGCATGCCGGCGAGCAGCTTGGCCTGTCGCAATCGGCCGTGTCGCGGCAGGTCAGCGCGCTGGAGCAGGAGCTGTCGGTGTCGCTGTTCCATCGCCATGCCCGCGGTCTCATTCTGACCGAACAGGGCGACCTGTTGTTTCGCACCGCGCATGACGTGTTCATGCAGCTGCAGGCCGCGCGCGCCAAACTGACCGACAGCCGCGAGCGGCCGAGCGGCGACCTCAAGATCACGACGCCGCCAGCGCTTGGCATCAACTGGCTGATTCCGCGGCTGCACGAATTCACCGCGCTTTATCCGGAGATCCGGATTTCCATGATCGTCACCGACGAGGAACTCGACCTGTCGATGCGCGAAGCCGACGTCGCGATCCGCACCCGTAAGCCGACCCAGCCCGACCTGATCCAGCGCAAGCTGTTCTCGATCGGCTTTCATGCTTATTGCTCGCCGGAATACATCAAGCGCTTCGGCACGCCGCGCACCCTTGACGAGCTCGACGCGCACCGCATCATCATGCTGAGCGATGCGCAGGTTCCGCAGCACCTGCAAAATCGCAGCTGGCTGATCGATGCCGGCCGCAATGGCTCCGGTCCGCGCGAGGCCTATTTCAAGGTCAACAACATCTTAGGGTTGGTGCGCGCCTGCCAGCAGGGACTAGGTATCGCGGCATTGCCGGACTATCTGGTCGAGGAAAATAACCGCCTGGTGCAATTGTTCGGCGAATCCGACTCGATCCAGCTCGATACCTATTTCGTGTATCCCGAAGAGTTGAAGACGGTGGCGCGGGTGCAGGTGTTCCGGGATTTCGTAGTGAGCAAGGCGCAGCGCTGGCCATCGTAAAGCTTTCGTCTTGCAATCCCCGCTCTTCGCATGACTGACATGCGGTGCGAGCGCTTGCCGCAGGACGCAACCGCGGACCATAATGGCGGACGCTGGGTTTTCGCGTTGCGCATTGTCCCCCTCCTCCAGTGGCGCGAGCGCTCAGTAGTCCCTCTTGGAAGGTGATTGTGTCGGCCTCACGTGGCCAATGCCTTAGGCCGGGCTCTATGGAGCCCGGCTTTTTTTTTGGAACGCGGTGTTCCAATTGCGCAACACCATCGTTGACAGCGGTGACGCGTGCAGACATTATTTGAGAGATGAACAATCTCTGCATCGCGGCTTTCTCGAAAGAAAATCCCCTTCCGGGGAATTGTGATCGACGCGCGCGATAGGCTTCTCGCCCAATCAGGAATCGACGCCGCTAGTCCAGCCTGGTCCGCGCCAGCCGCAGCGCATTGCCGATCACGCTGACCGACGACAGCGCCATCGCCGCGGCGCCGACCATCGGCGACAAGAGAATGCCGAACACCGGATACAGCACGCCGGCGGCGATCGGCACGCCGGCGGAATTGTACAGAAAAGCGAAGGCGAGGTTCTGTCGGATATTGCGCATGGTCGCAACCGACAATCGTCTGGCCCGCACCATGCCCATGAGGTCTCCGGTCAAGAGCGTGACTCCAGCACTTTCGATCGCAATGTCGGTGCCACCGCCCATGGCGATTCCGATATCGGCGGCGGCCAGCGCCGGCGCGTCATTGACGCCATCGCCCACCATGGCGACGCGGCGGCCCTCGCGGCGCAGCCGCTGCACCACTTCGCTCTTGCGCTCCGGCAGGATGCCGGCCTCGATCTCGACGATATCAAGCCTTGATGCCACCGCCCGCGCCGTGGTCAGGTTGTCGCCGGTCAGCATCACGATCCGCAAGCCCGCGGCACGCAGCGCCTGCAAGGCGGCCGGCGCCGACGGTTTTATCGGATCGGCAATGGCGATGATGCCGGCGGCGCGGCCGTCGATCGTGACATAGATCGCGGTGGCGCCATCCTGCCGCGCGGCCTCCGCGGCATCGTCCAGCACCCCGGTTGCAATATTCAACTCACCCATCAGGGTCGCATTGCCGAGCGCGATCTTGCGGCCGTCGACGGTTCCGGTGGCGCCACGGCCCGGGCGCGCGGTGAAATCGTCGGCATCGGCAAGCCGTAACCTGCGATCGAAGGCGGCATTGAGGATCGCCTGCGCCAGCGGATGCTCACTGCCGCGCTCGACACTGGCCGCAAGCCGCAGCAATTCCGCTTCGTCGCTTGTGTCCACCGTCACGATGCTGACCACCCGGGGCTTGCCCTCGGTCAGGGTACCGGTTTTGTCGATCACGACGGTGTCGATGCTTTCGAACCGCTCCAGCGCTTGCGCGTCGCGGATCAGGATTCCCGAACGCGCACCGCGGCCGATGCCGACCATGATCGACATCGGAGTGGCCAGGCCGAGCGCGCAGGGACAGGCGATGATCAAAACCGTCACGGCGGCGACCAGCCCAAAGGTAAAACGCGGCTCTGGTCCGAATACCGCCCAGGCCGAAAACGCCAGCACCGCCGTTGCGATCACCGTCGGCACGAACCAGCCGGCGACCCGGTCGGCGAGCGCCTGGATCGGCGCCCGCGAGCGCTGCGCCCGCGCCACCATGTCGACGATCCGCGCCAGCATGGTGTCGCGGCCGACCTTGTCGGCGCGCAGGATCAATCCGCCGCTTTGGTTGATGGTGCCGCCGATCACGCGCGCGCCTTCGGCCTTCGAAACCGGCATCGATTCCCCGGTCACCATGGACTCGTCGACCAGAGAACGCCCCTCGCTGACGATGCCGTCGACCGGTATTCTCTCGCCGGGGCGCACCCGCAGCCGATCGCCGACTGCGATAAGATCGATCGCGACGTCCTCGTCGCCATGCAAGGCGATGCGCCGCGCGGTTTTTGGCTTTAGGCCAAGCAGCGCTCGGATCGCGCCGGAGGTGCGCGCGCGGGCCCGCAATTCCAGCACCTGCCCGAGCAGGACCAGGACCGTGATGACGGCGGCGGCCTCGAAATAGACCGCGACCATGCCGTGCATGTCGCGGAAGGCAGGCGGAAACCACCGCGGCACCAGCGTGCCGACCACGCTGTAGAGATAGGCCACGCCGGTGCCCATCGCGATCAACGTGAACATGTTGAGGTTCCGGGTCATCAAAGACCGCCAGCCGCGTTCGAAGAACGGCGCGCCGGCCCACAGCACCACCGGCGTCGAAAATGCAAACGAAATCCAGTTCGACCACGTCGGCGGTACAAGGTGCATCAGGCCGAGATGGCTGCCCATCTCGATCACAAACACCGGAAGCGTCAGCGCCAGCGCAATCCAGAACCGCCTGACCATATCGGTCAGTTCGGGATCCGGCGCATCGTCGAGCGAGACCTCTTCGGGCTCCAGCGCCATACCGCAGATCGGACAGGCACCGGGTCCGGTCTGCCGCACCTCCGGATGCATCGGACAGGTGTAGATCATGCCGGCCGGCGCCGCCGGTTCGGGCTGGCTCGGGTGCAGGAATTTTTCCGGCTCGGCCTCGAAGCGCTCGCGGCAGCGCGCGCCGCAGAAGAAATAATCCTGCCCCTGGTAGGAAAAACGGTGCCTGGCAGTCGCAGGGGCGACGCTCATGCCACAAACCGGATCGGTCGCCGGCATCGCGGCGACCCCTTCCGCGGCGTGTTTGCCGCCGCAGCGGGAGCGGGACTGCGGCATCGAATCGCCATGATGATGGCCGCCGTGGCCGGTTTGCGTGCCGTCTGCGTGACCATGATCTGCCGCTGCCACCAAACTCTCCCGGCCCCTTGATCCATATACCCTGGGGGGGTATATGACCGCTATGCGCGCCGAGATCAAGACGTCCTGCCTGAAAAGGCTGAAGCGAATCGAAGGCCAGATCCGCGGCCTCGCCGCGATGGTCGAGGACGACCGCTATTGCATCGACGTGGTGACGCAGATCGCCGCGGCGAAAGCGGCGCTGCGCCGCGTCGAGGAGGAAGTCCTGCGCGACCATGTCTCCCACTGCGTCGAGCACGCGATTCTGTCCGGCGACAAGGCCGACCAGCGCCGCAAGATCGCGGAGCTGATGGACGTAATAGGCCGCGCGGACAGATAGTCCGCGAGCCGTCATCGTATCTGTTCGTTCCGCGGAGGCGAGCGGCGCGGCGAACAATGCTTCACGGCGCCGCGAAACCGCGGCACCACGATCGAGCAGGCCGTGGAAAACCGGCCGTGGTTAACGCGCGGTGACGCTGGTCTCAAAATTCGAACGATCTGGCAGCAAAGGCTTTAAAGCCCAGGACCTATAAAGATCCCTCAACAAAAAAACAGGGAAACAATGACCGCTCTACCCATTCAAAATGCAGGCTACCCGACGTCCGTGCAGCATCAAACGCTGCAGGATCTTCTCCTGGTGTCGTCGTTCGGCCTGTGGGCCGTGCTGCTGGGCCTGCTGCCGGCGCTGGCCTTCCATCTGCTGACAAGCTGATGTCATGACATGTGCCCGCGTGGTTAACCGCGGCTGGCACCCGGTATCGAATGGGATCGAAATTGCAACCGGTTTTTTTAGAATTCGACGCTTATCAATGTCGGCATAAAAGCAAAAACGCGGGGGCGTACGTGACTGCCAGTAACTATCCATATCGCGAACAACAGCGCTTCAGTACCGAGGACGTGCTTTGGGCGCTCGGAATCTGGTCCGTGATCCTGTGCCTGTCGCCGGTCATCGCATTTTACGTACTGATGGTCGGCTAGACCCATCGCGGGCTCAGAACGGCCCCAGCTTTCCGCAGCACGAAGAGCCGGATTGCCGTCGCTTCGCCTGCTGCCAATGGCGATGGTCATTATAGAGCTCCATCAACAACAAAAAACGCGCGGAGCACGCGCGTTTCTACGGCCGGGCAGCGCCGCTGGCTATGCCGCCTGCTTGTGCATCGTGCCGGCCGCGGGCGCCGATCCACGGATCGCCTTTACCGAGCGTTCGATCGCCGTCCACAGCCGGCCGATTTCCGCCGCCGCGCGGCCTTCGGCGGAGTATTCGCGGGCACCCTCGCCGTGACTGAGCGCCATCAGGAGATCGGCCCGGTTGGTGATCTGTCCGCCCCATACCGGGGCACGAAACTTGGCCAGCGCTTCCCGCGCGATGGCGACGATCGGGCTCTCGGCGTCGTCGCGGCGTGCCGGAGCGCCGTTGATCACCACCGCATAGGGCTTGCGGGCGTTGCGGCAGGTCTGAATGGTGTCCTGGACGGCGTTGACGTCGAAAACGCCCGGCCGCGCCGGAACAATCACCATCGTGGCGTATTTGATGGAATCTTCCACGACCGCGGAGGTATTAGGCGGCGTATCGATGAACACCCATTCGAAACCGTCGCGTTTCGCGGCGGCGATGATGGCGCTGACGGAAGTGACCGCGGTCTTGATCGGTGGCTCGTTGGTGCCGCGCAGCTTGTGCCAGAGCGTGAGCGACCCCTGCGGATCGGCATCGATGAGCAGACAGGGCTTCGTTACCTTATGGACGTGAGCAGCCAGATGGGCGGCCAACGTACTTTTTCCCGAGCCACCTTTACGCGAAGCGAAAACAATAACGTTCATACCTTGGCCTCCATGATGACCCTGGAGGCCAAAATGAATGAGCGGACTGATTCGTGAAAGAAAAATTTGCGGGCAATCGTGACGCGACTATTGATTAGACAGCGAAGATGGCTTTTAACTCATACCTTGAGTTGCAAACGGTCGCGATTGAATCGAAGGTGGTTGCAAGGCTGGTTGATGAATCATTGAGCGACCGTTTTGCGAACAGCGATCGAATCCGTTGCCGTCATGCCGATCCGTTCTGCGATCAGACCGCCGGCTTTCTCGAAGACCCTTCCGTGATTGGCAGCTCGGCCGCCTGCAGAGCGGTTCAACACCCCGCCAACCCGGCACTCATGATGCGCGACCCGACGCATGAGCACCTCATCGTGATTAGTGATAACGTTTAGTTCACATCGTCCAGGCCGGCGCAGCCAAGGCGCTGCGGCCGCATGAAGGTGATCACCCGATAATCGGTGGAGTGCGTATTTCGGGCTGCCTCAGCAAGGTCAGTAATGCAGACTTAAAATGCAGACCTGAGCTGCAGTTCAGGTCGCGCCCGGCTTTGCCGGCTTCCTGGGCTTGCGCGGCTTGGCGCTGGCCGGCTTCCGCGCGATCGCCGGCCTGATGCTGAGGGGCTTCCCCGCCGCAACCGGCGTGACCTCGGGCTCGGGTCTGAAGAACACCCGACAGCCAGGACTGAGCTGCGATTTATTCCTGACCATGCAGACCGTGACACGGTCGACATCGGGAATCTCGGAACTGCAAAGCCGGAACGCGTCGCCGGTGCAGGCCTGTTGCTGCTCTGCGGTATAGGCTCGGCCTGCAGTCGGCAGCAGCGGCACCGAGAGCGCCGTTGCCAACATCACGCCGGGCTGGAAAATCCTGGAACCGAAAGCCACCATGATTCCCCCGATGTGTTGCTTTCGCGAATTGTGGGTGAATGAAGGACGATTGGCAAGGCCGGAACGCCCGGCCCGCCCGCTCGCCCGCTCGCTCGCTCGCTCGCGCAAGCATCGCACAAAATGCTAGTAACGCGCCTCCGTCGTGCTAGGCTGTGCGACGGGCGCTCAGTGAACATTGGGTAGATTCGGGCTTGCGGTTGTTCCCGCGGGCCGGGTTTTGCTTAGGTTTCAATGAGGCGCGCATGGCCACTCAGCAATCCCAGAACTTGCTTTTGGCGCATCTTCCTTCAGCCGACTTCGAATTGCTGCGGCCTTGCCTGCGCACCATCGATATGCCGCATGGCTTGGTGCTGGCGAGGTCGGGAGAGATCGCAAAAAGCGCTTACTTTCCCCATAGCGGCGTCATTTCCTCAATAATAACCATGGCCGACGGAGACACGGTCGAGGTCCGCATGACAGGTCGCGATGGCGCTCTTGGCGCCACTTCGGGAGCCGCAGAGCGAAGGTGGTTTGCCTCAGCCGTCGTTCGGATCGAAGGCGAGTCGTCCGTCATCGACCTGCCCGACCTTCAAGTTGCGATTGACCAGAGCGCAGCGCTCCGCGCCGCGCTGGCTCGCAGTGAAGCCATTCAACAGGCTATCGATGAGCAGTCGATTGCCTGCAATGCGGTCCACGATGTGGGAGCGCGATTGGCGCGGAAGCTGTTGCGCCTTAGCGATACGTTCGGCGAAACCAAATTTACCGTCAGGCAGGAAGCGTTGGCAGAAATGCTGGGCATCCGGCGCAATGCCCTGTCACTGGTGGCGCATGCCATGAAAGAGGCCGGCATCATCCGCTTCAGCCGCGGGCTTGTGGAAATAATAGATGTCGATGCTTTGCAAGCCCAATCGTGTGAATGCTACGCCGCCGTGATGGCCTATCAGCACGCCTGCGAAAGGCAATCAGACTAGACCTTTTCCGCCAGCAGACGGATCCTGAACAGGGCTTTTTTGTTGTCGTCCAATAGTTCCATCTGCCAGTCGGAATCCGGCTTCAGGGCGCGCGTGATGCCGCTGACGAGATCCGCACACACCCTGGTCATCTCCTTCCAGGCCTCGTCGTCGTCCTGGAGATCGAATGCGACATCTGAAGTGCCGGAATAACTTCCGTGCGCGATACGAAAATAATAGCGTGGCATCTTGATGACCTCGGCACGGCGGCCACAGGGCCGGATCGTTATAAGCGGTAACGATATGATTATACATAGTAATAACGGGGCAATTTTCTTTCTTCATTCAGGTCAATTCGTGGCATCGGCGCCCGCTGGCGTTGAGCACAATGCCGGGGCGGCAGTGAAGTAGCCATGCACGGCGTTGAACATAATGCGGCGGCTGCCGCGAAGTTGACATGCGACGGTCACCAAGGTGACCTCTAGCGATGCGGAAAACGCAGGGCTGGTGGCGCCGCGTCGCCTGCGGGCTTGCTATGCGACCGCCGCCCTCCAGGCGCCCGCCAAACGATCGATCGCCGCGTAGAGTTGCTCGGGCTCGAACGGCTTGGAGAGATAATCGTTCATGCCAGCGGCCAAACAGCTTTCGCGCTGACCGACCAATGCATTGCCCGTGAGCGCGATGATCGGCACTTCGCGCATCGGGCCGCCCGACTGACGTATCTTTCGCGCCGCCGAGAGACCGTCCAGTTCAGGCATCTGCATGTCCATCAATACCAAATCGTACCGCTGGCGTTCGACCGCGGCAACAGCCAGCGCGCCGTTGGCCACGATCTCCGCCTGGTGTCCCGCCTTCGCCAGCAGCTTCGAGATCAGCTTTTGAATCAGAGCGTTGTCTTCGGCAACGAGGATCTTCAGGGAATGCGAGGTCGCTGCCATGCCCGGCGCGACCGCCGGCGCCTGAGGTTCGAACCCCTGGGCGCAGCGCACCGTGAACCAGAAGGTGCTGCCGCATCCCGGCGCACTGTCAACGCCGATCGTGCCGCCCATCATCAGGCACAATTGCTTGCATATCGCCAGTCCAAGGCCGGTGCCGCCGTATTTGCGCGATACCGAGCTATCCGCCTGCGTGAACGGACTGAACAACCGGGCCTGAACATCCGGGGCGATGCCCGGGCCCTCGTCGATGACCTCGACACGAAGCTCGATGCCGTCGTCGGGCCCGACGCGATGCGACACCGCAATTCGTACGCTGCCTTTTTCCGCGAATTTGATGGCGTTGTTGGCCAAATTGAGCAGGATCTGGCGAATTCGATTCGGATCGCCGCATAGCCATTTCGGGATATCGTTATCCAGCGAAACCACGGCCCGCGGGCCCTTGTCAGAGGCGGCGGCGTCGAGCAGTGAACTGACCTCGCCGGTCAGCCGCTCCAGATTGAAGTTGATCGCTTCGGGAAGCAGGCGGCCGGCCTCGAGCTTGGAAAAATCGAGGATGTCATTGATGACAGCCAGCAGCGCCGCGGCTGAACTACGCGCAACCTCGGCCAATTGCTTCTGTTCCTCGTTCAGCGGCGTGTCGCGCAGCAGACTGAGCATCCCGGTCATGCTGGTCATCGGCGTGCGAATTTCATGGCTCATCATCGCCAGAAAATCCGATTTCGCGGAAGACGCGGCTTCCGCGGCGTCTCTCGCCAGGCACAGCTCGGTAGCGGTCGCGATCAGCTCGAGCTTTTGCGCCTCAAGGTCGGCCTTGACACGCTCGAGGTCCACGACCCTCTGCTCGAGGTCCACCTCCATGTGCCGCAGGTCTTTCCGGGCACGCCGCGCCATCTCGGCCTGCACGACCAAGCGAAGCTGTTGCGCAAGTTCGAGGTCTGATTTCGACCAGGGACTGGAGCGGCCGGTGACGGTTTCGATCCAGGGCACAAACGACTTCCGTGGCGAAAGCCGCCCCGTCGCAGGATCAATGACGCCCGGCTTTGCGGGATTGCCGGCCCATCTGACGGTGCTGGCCTTCTCGGGTCTCAACCAGATAATCGCATCCTCGTGGCCATGCGAAAGCGGCATCAGCAGTGCGCCGCTCAATTCAGCCGCGCTCCTGGCCAGTTCAGGATAACGCCGGCTCAAGTCATCGACGGCCACGATCTCCCCATGGGAATAGGATAGCATCAGTTCGAGTGCGCCCTCAGCCGCCGCCCTCGGATGCTTGCCGAAATGGAAATTCTCGCCCGACAGCCGGACGACAACGCCGGCGGCATCGACCATGCGAAGCAGCGGCGTTTCAGCGGCGGTGAACGCCTCGGGCAGCGGCATCGGCGCGGTCAGCAGATCGGCCGTCGCGTGCAGGTCGGCCACGCGCCCTGCATCGATTTCGGCCGCCTCGAGATCTGCAAGCCGGAGCGCGACATATTGACCGATCATGTCTGCGACGCTGCGCAAGTCCGGCGCGGCGACCCTGGGGGAGCCATGATGACACAACAACAAGCCCCAGAGCTTCTGCCCGGAGACAACCGCAACACTCATGCTGGCCGCGACCTGCATGTTGCGCAGGTATTCGCGATGGATCGGCGAGACGCTGCGCAGCGAGCTGCGGGTGAGGTCGACCGGCTCAGCATCGGAAAGCGTGGGATGCGCGAGCAGGGCAACGGGGTCGTAAGAGGTGTCGCATATGACGCCGACGCGGTGACGCTGGTAAAGACGCCGCGCCGGCGGGGGAATGTCGCTGGCCGGGTAGCGCAGCCCCAAATAAGGTTCAAGATGCGGTTCGCGGGCTTCGGCGATCACTTCACCATCGCCGTTTTCGCAGAAGCGATAGGCCATGACACGGTCATAACCCGCGATCGACTTCAAACCGTCAACCGCAATGGCGCAAATCTCGTCGCGGCTGGTCGCACCGACAAAAACCTCGAGCAGCGACTGCAGCATGATAACCGGCGGACTTTGCCCCGGTTCGCGCCGCACCGGCTCCATGTCAAGGCATAGGTACCTTCCAGACTGATGCGCCCGAAGGTGTAGGGTGCCGCCATCAGGTCCACGCAAGACATAGACCTGCTCGAGTTTCATGCCGTTGGCTGAGGCAGGATTGCAAATCGTCTGGCGAGCCTCATCGCCGAGGACGTCGGCCAATGGCAGGCCGATCACAGTTTCGGCCGCGCGCCCCAGGATCACATCGAGATTGGCGCTGGCGTGAGTTATCACCCCGCTGTCGGACAGAACAGCCAGCAACGCGCCGTGCGGCTGGACGCAGCCGGGAATATGAATCGGTTCCAGACCGCATGCCGAGCCATCGCGCAGAGGATTTTTCTTAACATTCATGATGGAATTCAACCTCCGGCGAGCCATCGATACCGTCCTTGCGGCCCCAGCGATCAATCGCTGCGAAGAGCGCCGCAGGTCGAATTGGCTTGGTTACGTAGTCGTTCATGCCGGCCTGAAGATATTCTTTGCGCTGACCGGCCAGTGCGTTGGCCGTCAACGCGATGATCGGGACGGCGCGCTCGGCTCCTGACAGGCCACGGATCGCCTTGGTCGCCGAAATACCGTCCATCTCCGGCATCTGCACATCCATCAGCACCAGATCGTAAATGGCCTTCTGAACGGCTGTCACTGCCTCAGCGCCGTTGACGACCATTTCGGCGTGATGGCCCTTTTTTCGGAGCAGGGTTGAAATCAGCGTCGCGACAATCGGACTGTCCTCCGCCACCAGGATATGCAGCGGGCAACCCGGATCCTCTTCGGACCGGTCAAGCGCCGGGCCCACCACATCGGGTATTCCCAACGGGCACCTCACCGTGAACCAGAATGTGCTGCCCTGGCCATCCGTACTGTCGACGCCGACTGTGCCGCCCATCATCTTGCAAAGCTTGTCGCAGATTGCGAGACCCAGACCGCTGCCACCATATTTGCGGGATACCGAAGTGTCGGCCTGTATAAAGGCATTAAACAGACGGTCCTTGACGTCGGCGGGAATTCCGATCCCACTGTCCGTGATTTTGACAATCAATTCGTTGGTGCCGTCGATCAGGACGCGATGGTAAGCCGCGACCCGCACATGGCCCTGACTGGTAAACTTGATCGCGTTGCTGCCCAAGTTGAGCAGGATCTGCCGGATACGGGTTGGGTCGCCCTTGAGCCACTCCGGCATGCCGTGCCCAAAAGACAGGCTAAGATCGAGGCCTCGCTCGGCTGCCTTGTTCCGCAACGAGTCAACAGCGCCCGCGATCAGGCGCTTGACATCGAAGTCGATCGCCTCGGTCACCAGGCGACCAGCTTCCAGCTTGGAGAAATCCAGGATGTCGTTGACGACGCAGAGCAGACCATCCGCGGATTCCATAGCGAGATTGGCGTAGCGACGCTGCTCTTCGTTGAGCGGCATTTCGGCAAGCAGATTCACCATGCCGATCATTCCGGTCATAGGCGTCCGGATCTCGTGGCTCATGATCGCGAGAAAATCCGACTTGGCGCGATTGGCCGCCTCGGCCGCGTCCCTGGCGGCGATCAGTTCGGCGGCGTTTTCGACCAGCGCCTGCTTCTGCGCTTCGAGCTGCCGTTGCGCGGTCTCGAGGTCGGCGACTTTCTGTTCAAGCGCGGCTTCGACCTGCTTGAATGCCGTGATGTCGCTCCACAGGCCGGCGACGCCGCCGTCGGAAGTTCGATAGGTCCTTAACTTGATCCAGCGGCCATCGGCATACCGGCGCACCAGCGGATCGCTCGCCGCGTGGTACCAGGCCAGCATTGTTGCAAACCAGTCATCGAACCCGTCGAGCCCCGGATCGAAAACGCCCCGCCTATTTCCCTCACGCAACAATTCGGCAAAAAGCTTTCCCGGTTCAAAGAGATCTTCCAGTGCCGGGAAAAAATTCCGACACTGGGAATTTGCCAGCACGAACCGATCATCCTTGTCGTACAGCAAGAAGCCGTCCGAAATCGACTCGATCGCATCCGAGAGCCTGCGCTGGGATTCCAGCACGTGCGCCTCGGCGGTCTTGCGTTCGGTGATGTCCTGCACAATGCCGAACAGCCCGATCACTTCTCCATCGGGGCCAAGGCTGGGAATGGCTTCCACGCGAACCCAGCGCAGGCCACCATCGGGCCGGATCCAGCGATGCTCGTGAGTCAAGGCAGCTTTGGTCCGGCGTACTTGCATGCGTAGTCGCACATACTCGTCAGCGTCCTCGGGGTGCAGCAACGCCTCGACGGCCTTGAGGTTGACGGTCGCCGTGGGCGGGAGTCCGGCAATTTCAAATATTTGCGGCGACCAGACGGAGCTTTCGCCCGCGACGTCGGTAATCCAATAGCCAAGTTTTCCGATCCGCTGCGCTTCCTGCAGGAGGCGCCGGGTCTGCTCAAGGCTGCTGTTCTGACGCGCAAGCAACTGCTCGGAATCCCGCAGCCGGCGGATTTTTTCCGCCATCGCCACCAGCAGCACGAGCACACCGGCAACGGCCGCCATAGCGCCAAAAAGCATGATCATGGCATCCCGCCACCAGGACCCAAGCATGGCCTGCTCGGTCATCCCCGACGAAACCGCCAATGGAAAGCCGCGTACCGGATGGATGGCGAGAAAGCGCTTCGCTCCGTCGGGATCGATCACTTCCAATTCACCGCCGCTCTTCAACTTGGAGGGATCTTTGACGACGGTACCAATGCGGTTCGACCGAGGATAGCTCGCCAGCCTCATCCCGTCCTGCCGCAACATCGTTATCGTGTTGCTCTCACCCAGCGCGAGCGACTGATAAAACTCCTCGAAATCCGCCAGCCTGATCGCCGCCTGCACGATCCCTTTGAATTCGCCTTGCGGGCCGTTGAGCCGTCGGGTCAGATACAGCGTCCAGGCGCCGTCCAGCATGTTGGGCACGGGCTCGCTGACGAAAATCTCGGGATCGGCGTGGTCGCGCACATGGCGAAACTGCTCGCGCCCGCTGATATCCATCACCGGTACCGGCCATGACACCGCGT